>NZ_JBFUHR010000018.1:0-222890 GCF_056402295.1 Pseudomonas sp. P4_B3 | reverse complement strand
GTCTGCTGTTGTGCAGGGCAAGGCGCGAGAAGCGTGGTTTGGTCATTCCAAATAAGCTTCGAGCAACGCAGCCCTGCACAACAGCAGGCCCGGCCCTTCGGGTTGTGCCTTAAAGCGGGCCAGGCTGCGTTGCAGGCCTTGGAAAGGGAACAACCATTCCCAGCGGCCTGCGCCTTGCCTGGCCCGCTTTAAGGCGACAACGCGGTGGTGAAACTAATTGAGAACGCCCCCAGGCTTCGAACAACAAAAACAACATTCGAAATGCACTTTGAGGACTACAACAATGATTATTTACGGTGTGGCGCTGTTGGCGATCTGTACGCTGGCAGGGGTGATCATGGGTGACATGCTCGGTGTGTTGCTGGGAGTGAAGTCAAACGTCGGCGGTGTCGGGATCGCGATGATCCTGCTGATCTGCGCACGGTTGTGGATGCACAAGCGTGGCGGCATGACCAAGGATTGCGAGCTGGGCGTCGGCTTCTGGGGCGCCATGTACATTCCGGTGGTAGTGGCGATGGCCGCGCAACAAAATGTGGTCACGGCGCTGCATGGTGGTCCGGTGGCGGTGTTGGCGGCGATCGGTTCGGTGGTGATCTGCGGCTGCACCATTGCCCTGATCAGCCGGACCCACAAAGGCGAACCCTTGCCCGATGAACCGGTGGATGTAACGCCGGTTGGCGCACCGGCAGGAGGTCGCTGATATGTGGGATCTCATCAAGAACGGTCTGGAACACAACGGTCTGGTCACCGCATTCGCCTTTGTCGGCGTGATCATGTGGGTGTCAGTGGTGATCTCCAAACGCCTGACCTTCGGGCGCATCCACGGTTCGGCGATTGCCATCGTCATCGGCCTGGTACTGGCCTGGGTCGGTGGCACGATGACCGGGGGGCAAAAAGGCCTGGCGGATTTGACGCTGTTTTCCGGCATCGGGCTGATGGGCGGCGCCATGCTGCGGGACTTCGCCATCGTCGCCACGGCGTTCGAGGTGCAGGCCACGGAAGCGAAAAAGGCCGGCTTGATCGGCGTGATCGCGCTGTTGTTGGGCACAGTGCTGCCGTTTATTGTCGGTGCGTGCATGGCCTGGGTCTTCGGTTACCGCGATGCGGTGAGCATGACCACCATTGGCGCCGGTGCGGTGACTTACATCGTCGGGCCAGTGACCGGCGCGGCTATTGGCGCCAGTTCCGATGTGGTGGCGCTGTCGATTGCCACGGGTCTGATCAAGGCGATTCTGGTGATGGTGGGTACCCCGATGGCGGCGCGCTGGATGGGCCTGGATAACCCGCGCTCGGCGATGGTGTTCGGTGGGCTGGCCGGCACCGTGAGCGGCGTGACCGCCGGATTGGCGGCGACGGATCGGCGCCTGGTGCCTTATGGCGCGTTGACCGCGACGTTCCACACCGGGCTTGGCTGTCTGCTGGGGCCTTCGCTGTTGTTCTTCATTGTTCGCGGGATTGTTGGCTAGTCCTGGATCTGCGGTGCCTGTTCTGACGTCTTCGCCGGCAAGCCGGCTCCTACAGGGACAGCGCGTTCCTGTAGGAGCTGGCTTGCCAGCGAAGGGCGCAACTCGGTTTCAGGCCTGACGATTGGCATACATCCGACACTCCGCCAGCAACGCCAGCAGATTCGGATCACGCTCCTTGGCCTTCAGGAACACCACGCCAATGTGCTGCTGCAAGCGGTACTTTTCCTGCAGCGGGATCAGCTTCACCCGGTTCTCGTACACCGCCGCAATCCGCCCCGGCAGCAACGCATAACCCACGCCCGAGCTGACCATGCTCAGCAGAGTGAAGATGTCGTTGACCTGCATCGCCACCTTCGGCTCGAACCCTGCCTGCTCGAATACCCGCTTGCCGTCCTGGTGGGTGGCGAAGCCCTGGGTCAGGGTGATGAAGGTTTCGTCGCGGACCTCGGCCAGGTCGACTTCAGTTCGCTGGGCAAACTTCGAGTCAGCGGGCGTGGCGAGGAAGATGTCGTCGGAAAACAGCGGGATCTGCTCGCAATCCGGATCGTTGACACTGTCGTCCAGCGACACCAGGGCCGCATCGACTTCCATGTTCTTGAGCTTGTAGAGCAGGTCGATATTGGAGCCCAGAATCAGGTCGATGTTGAGCTCGCTACGGCGGATCTTCAAACCCATGATCAGCTGCGGCACGGTCTTCACCGTGAGTGAATACAGCGAGCCAAGTTTGAAACGTTCGGCGGAGAACCCGGCGGCTTCGCGGGTCAAGCGCACACTTTCGACGACGTCCTGAATCAGCTTCTGTGCCCGCTCTTCCAGCACATAAGCGCTTTCCAGCGGCGTCAGGCTGCGGCCTTCGTGCTTGAACAAGGGGCAGCGCAGGGCGCTTTCCAGGGAATGGATCGCCCGATGCACGCTGACATTGCTGGTCTGCAATTCGGCCGCGGCCCGCGCCAGGTTGCCGGTGCGCATGAAGGCCAGGAACACCTCGAGTTTTTTCAGGGTCAACTCTTCATCGATCAGCATGGGGCGGACTCTTTTTGGAATGCCTCGATTGTGCCCAATTACGCCGGGCCCGTCGTACAGAAACATTGCGCTTTTACGCTTGAGGCCTGAGCCTTGCGCGGTTCGGTAATGAAATTCGAGGTGAGCAATACATGTATCACGGGGAAAGACTGAACGCCTGGACGCATTTGGTCGGGGCAGTGGCCGCGTTTGTCGGCGGGGTGTGGCTGATTGTGCTGGCCAGTCTCGACGGCAGCCCGTGGAAGATCGTCAGCATGGCGATCTACGCCTTTACCTTGCTGGTGCTCTACAGCGCATCGACCGTGTACCACAGCGTGCGCGGGCGCAAGAAAGCGATCATGCAGAAGGTCGATCACTTTTCGATCTATCTGTTGATCGCCGGCAGCTACACGCCGTTCTGCCTGGTGACCCTGCGCGGGCCGTGGGGCTGGACCTTGTTCGGGATTGTCTGGGGATTGGCGCTGATCGGCATCCTGCAGGAGATCAAGCCGCGTTCGGAAGCGCGCATTCTGTCGATCGTGATTTATGCGGTGATGGGCTGGATCGTGCTGGTGGCGGTCAAGCCGCTGCTCGCGGCGCTGGGCGGCGTCGGGTTTGCGTGGCTGGCATCGGGCGGGGTGCTGTACACCGTCGGGATTATCTTTTTTGCCCTCGATCATCGCCTGCGCCATGCCCACGGGATCTGGCATCTGTTCGTGATCGCCGGGAGCTTGCTGCACTTTGTGGCGATCTTGTTTTATGTGCTTTAAGGCTGTACCGGAACCAGGCGATCCAGCTGCTCCCGGGCTCGACGGCTGAACACCTGCAACAGGTCGTTCAAGGTGTGGGGCGGTGGTTCGGCGGCGCGGGTCACTGCGTACAGGGTGATGGGTAGCGGCGGTGCCAGAGGGCGGATCGTTGTGCTGGCGCAAGAGGCGCCAAGGGCGGTGAACGGATCGATCACCGCCAGGCCCGCGCCGGATTCCACCATCGCCCGTGCCAGTGAGTAGGTTTGCACGGCGATGCGTACCCGCGGCGGCGGTTCGACCGCTTCCAGGTAACTGTCGAGCCGCGCGGCCAGCGGATCAGCGCTGGATAAACCGATCAGCGGCGCATCCGCCAGCGCCATCAGCGGCAACGGTTTACCCGCCTCTTCCTGAGGCCAGTAACCACTCGGCGCCAGCGCCACCAGCACGCCGGACGCCAGCGCCTGGGCCTTGAGCCCCGGGTGATCCGGGCGTTGCAGGGTCAGGGCGACATCCACTTCGCGCATCAACAGGTTCTGCACCAGTTCGCGACTGTGGGCGCTGGAGAGTTCGCAAACGATGTCCGGGTAACGCCCGGTCCATTCGTGAATGGCCGGCGGCAGCAATGACAGGGCCAGCGCCGGGGTGGCACCGATGCGCAGGCTGTGGCCAGGCTCGCGGCGCAGGCTCTGCGCCAGGCGTCGCACGCCTTGCAGGCTTTCGCTGACCTTGTCCACTTCGCGCTCCAGCTCCAGTGCTTCCGGCGTCGCCTGCAACTTGCCGCGTACCCGCAGGAACAACGGGAAGCCCAATTGCTGCTCGGCGTGCTGCAACACCTTGCTCACTGCCGGTTGCGAGACGTGCAGCAATTGCGCGGCAGCGCTGATCGATCCGGTCTGGCGGATGGCCTGGAAAATCTCGATATGGCGAAGGCGCATGGCAAGTCCATAACCTTTGTTTATGGGATTGCTATCTTTATGCATTGTTCAACGTCTGTCACCTGGCTCTAACCTTGGCCTCGTCTTCACAACGGTTTTAAGGACGGACATGGCTCAGCGTGTGTGCATCATCGGTGGCGGCGTGATTGGCCTGGCAACGGCCTATGCGCTGGTGCGCGACGGCTTCGAGGTGACGGTGGTCGAGGCACGGGACTCGCTGGGCAGCGAAACCAGCTTCGCCAACGGCGGCCAGTTGTCCTATCGCTATGTCGCGCCCCTGGCCGACGCCGGTGTGCCTTGGCAAGCCATCGGCTGGATGCTGCGCGGCGATTCACCGCTGAAGCTGCGCCCGCGCTTCGACCCGGCCCAGTGGCGCTGGATGGCGGCGTTCCTCGGCGCCTGCCGCCGCTCGGTCAACCGCGAGAACGCCGCGCACTTGCTGCGTCTGGCGCTGTTCAGCCAGGACACCTTGAGGTCCTGGCGCGAGGACGATGGACTGGCGGGATTCCAGTGGCGGCGCAATGGCAAACTGGTGACTTTCCGTCAGAACAGCAGCTTCGAGCATGCGCGCCAGTCTCTGGCCGACCCGCAGCAACAGCAGGTGTTGTCGCCGGCCGAATGCGCGCAGCTGGAACCGGCGCTGACCGATGCGCCCTTTGTCGGGGCAATCTACACCCCGGACGAAGAGGTCGGCGATTGCCACGGTTTCTGCCAGCAACTGGCCGCACGACTGAAGGCGTCCGGCCGTTGCGAATTTCTCCTCGGGCAAGCGGTGACCGGCATTCGCCACAGCAACGGCAGCGTCAACGCCATCGAACTGGGCGAACACGTGCTGCCGGTCGAGCAACTGGTGATCGCCGCCGGTCACCGCAGCCCACTATTGGCGCTGCCCGGGCTGCAACTGCCGCTTTATCCGCTCAAGGGCTACAGCCTGACCTTGCCGATCGGCGCCGGTCACCGGGCACCGGACGTGAGCATTACCGACTACGACCGCAAGATCGTCTACGCCCGCATCGGCGAGCAATTGCGGGTGGCGGCGATGGTCGACATCGTCGGCTTCGATCCTGCGCTGGACCCCAAGCGCCTGGCGCTGATCAAGCGTCAGGCCCATGACACCTTTCCAAATGCCGGCGCCTATGACGAAGCCGTCGAGTGGGCCGGCATGCGCCCGGCCACCCCCAGCGGCGTGCCGTTGCTGGGCGCGACGGCGTATCGCAACCTGTGGCTCAACCTCGGCCACGGCGCGCTGGGCTTCACCCTGGCATGCGGCAGCGGGCGCTTGCTCAGCGAGCTGATCGGCGAGCGCGAGCCTTCCATCGACCTGCATGGTTTCAACCACCGGGCCGCCTGAACACCGATCTCTGAAGAGGACACTGCAATGACCATTACCCGACTGCACAGCAACCCGCGCCTGTCTGGCGCCGTGACCTTTGGCGACCTGGTGTTTCTCTCCGGGCAGGTGCCGGGCGATGCCCTGGATGTCAGCGGCCAGACCCGCGAAGTGCTGGCGAAAATCGATACCTTGCTGGCCGAAGCGGGCAGCGACAAGGATCATCTGCTCAGCGCGACCATTTACCTGAAGAACATCACCGAGGATTTCGCCGCGATGAACGAGGTCTGGTCGGCCTGGCTATCGCCGGGGCAGGCACCGAGCCGCACCACCGTGCAGGCCGAACTGGCCCGTCCGCAGGTGCTGGTGGAAATCACCGTCATCGCTGCACGCGTCTGATAAACCAGCACCCACAACGGAGAATAACAATGCAAAAAATCACGTTGCTCGCTTGTACGCTTGGCCTGTTGCTCGGCAGTCAGGTTCAGGCCAATGAAGCGCCGCTGACCGGCACCCTGAGCAAGATCGCCAGCGCCAACAGCATCACCCTGGGCTATCGCGATGCTTCGGTGCCGTTCTCCTACGTGGGTGATCATAGCGGCAAGCCGATGGGTTACTCGGTGGATCTGGCGGGCAAGATCGTCGAGCGCATCCAGCAGCAACTGGCGCTGCCAGACTTGAAGGTGAACTACAACCTGGTGACCTCGCAGACCCGCATTCCACTGGTGCAGAACGGCACCGTGGACCTGGAGTGCGGCTCCACCGGCGTAACCGCCGAACGGCAGAAGCAGGTGGCGTTCTCCTACGGTTTCATCTACGTCAAAGGCCAGTTGCTGACGGCCAGTGACAGTGGGATCAAGAGCTTCGCCGACCTGCGCGGCAAGAACGTGGTGACTACCGCCGGCACCACCAACGAGCGCTTCCTGAAAAGCTACAACGTCGATCACAAGATCGACATGTTCGTGATCAGCGCCAAGGACCACGGCGAAGCCTTCCAGATGCTGCAATCAGGCCGGGCGGTGGCGTTCTACATGGACGACGCGCTGCTCTACGGCGAGCGTGCCAAGGCCAATGACCCGCACAAGTGGGTGGTAGTCGGGGAGGAACAATCGCGGGAGATCTACAGCTGCATGGTGCGCAAGGACGACCCGCAGTTCCTGGCGCTGGTCAACGGTGCGTTGGCGGATCTGTACAGCTCGGGCGAGATCAATGGCATCTACAAACGCTGGTTCGAGCAGCCGATCCCGCCGAAGGGCTTGAACCTCGAGTTCCCGATGACCAGCGAACTCAAGGCGATCATTGCCAAACCGGTGAGTGATCCGGTGCAGTAAAATGCAAAAGATCGCAGCCTGCGGCAGCCTGTAGGAGCTGCCACAGGCTGCGATCTTTTTACTTTTTAGAAATCACCCCAGAGTTGCTGGGCCACCGCCAGTGCAACAACCGGCGCGGTTTCGGTGCGCAGCACCCGTGGACCGAGGCGGGCGGCATGGAAGCCGCCGGCCTTGGCCTGATCGACTTCGGCATCGGACAAACCACCCTCCGGACCGATCAGGAATGCCAGGCTTGAAGGCTTGGCATGGCTCACCAACGGTTCGGCCACCGGGTGCAGCACCAGTTTCAACTCGGCTTGCGTTTGCTTCAGCCAGTCAGCCAGCAACAGCGGCGGATGAATCACCGGTACTCGCGAGCGCCCGCATTGCTCGCAAGCGCTGATCGCCACCTGGCGCCAATGCAGCAGGCGCTTGTCGGCGCGCTCGTCCTTGAGGCGGACTTCGCAGCGTTCGGTGAAGATCGGGGTGATTTCAGTGACGCCCAGTTCCGTGGCTTTCTGAATCGCCCAGTCCATGCGCTCGCCCCGGGACAGGCCCTGGCCGAGATGGATTTTCAGCGGCGACTCGATCTGCCCGGCGAAGCCTTCATCGATCTGCACCACCACGCGCTTTTTGCCGACTTCGACCAGTGTGGCGCGAAACTCCTGGCCCGAGCCGTCGAACAACTGCAACGCATCTCCCTCGGCCATGCGCAGCACGCGGCTGATGTAATGGGCCTGGGCTTCGGGCAACTCGTGCTCGCCGATGCTCAGGGGGGCGTCGATGAAGAAGCGGGACAGTCTCATGCTGGGTCTCTGAAAAAGGTGCAAATCATCTGAAGGTCGTACCAACCTTATCGCTGGCAAGCCAGCTCCTACAGGTTAGGTGCCGCACACAAAATTTGTGGCACACACAAATCCTTGTAGGAGCTGGCTTGCCAGCGAAAGCGGTCTACCCGGCCCCACAGGATTACGGTTGAAATCAATCAACCCGGATCACGGAACCCCGGGTGGAAGTCCTTCGGCACTGCCACGCTGACGCTGTCACGGGTCGCAATGTCGATCCCTTCGCTGGCTACTTCGGCGAGGAAGTCGATCTGTTCCGGGGTAATCACGTACGGCGGCAGGAAATACACCACACTACCCAGTGGACGCAGTAAAGCACCGCGCTCCAGGGCGTGCTGGAACACCTTCAGGCCGCGACGTTCCTGCCATGGGTAAGCCTCTTTGCTGGCCTTGTCCTTGACCATTTCGATGGCCAGCACCATGCCGGTCTGGCGCACTTCGGACACGTTCGGGTGGTCGACCAGATGCGCCGTCGACGAAGCCATGCGCTGCGCCAGGGCCTTGTTGTTCTCGATGACATTGTCTTCTTCGAAAATATCCAGGGTCGCCAGGGCCGCCGCGCACGCCAGCGGGTTGCCGGTGTAGCTGTGGGAGTGCAGGAAGGCGCGCAGGGTCGGGTAGTCGTCGTAGAAGGCGCTGTAGACCTCGTCGGTGGTCATGCACGCCGCCAGCGGCAGATAGCCGCCGGTCAGGGCCTTGGACAGACAGAGGAAGTCAGGGCGGATGCCGGCCTGTTCGCAGGCGAACATCGTCCCGGTGCGGCCGAAGCCGACGGCGATTTCGTCGTGGATCAGGTGCACGCCGTAGCGGTCGCAAGCTTCTCGCAGCAGCTTGAGGTACACCGGGTGGTACATGCGCATGCCACCGGCGCCCTGGATCAGCGGCTCGACGATCACCGCCGCGACTGTGTCGTGGTTTTCGGCCAGGGTCTGCTCCATGGCCGCGAACATGTTGCGCGAGTGTTCTTCCCAGCTCATGCCCTCGGGCCGCAGGTAGCAATCCGGGCTCGGCACCTTGATGGTATCCAACAACAGCGCTTTGTAGGTCTCGGTGAACAGCGGCACGTCGCCCACCGACATCGCCGCCATGGTCTCGCCGTGGTAGCTGTTGGTCAGGGTAACGAAGCGCTTCTTGTTCGGCTGACTGCGATTGAGCCAGTAGTGAAAGCTCATTTTCAGCGCGACTTCGATGCAGGACGAACCGTTATCGGCGTAGAAGCACCGGGTCAGGCCTTCCGGCGTCATCTTCACCAGGCGCTCGGACAGTTCGATCACCGGTTGATGACTGAAACCGGCAAGGATCACATGTTCGAGCTGATCGACCTGGTCCTTGATGCGCTGGTTGATCCGCGGGTTAGAGTGCCCGAATACATTGACCCACCAGGAGCTGACCGCATCGAGGTAGCGTTTGCCTTCGAAGTCTTCCAGCCACACGCCTTCCCCGCGCTTGATCGGAATCAGCGGCAGTTGTTCGTGATCTTTCATCTGGGTGCAGGGATGCCACAACACGGCGAGATCGCGTTGCATCCACTGATTATTCAGGCCCATTTTCACTCTCCTGGAGGCGGTCCGTGACCAGCGCGGACAAACAATCGCGCAAGCCTATGCAATGCGTGCCACGGGGACAACCCATTGTGTCGAATGAGCTACTTTATCCAGGCCGATAGACGTTGCTGGCGGGTGTTTGAAGGCTGACGTATCCTTCGCGGTTCTTGAGCCGTCTGGCTCGCAAAAACTGCTGTTTTCCTCGTGTGATTCCGGAGTTCGCTGAATGTCTGTCGGTTGGCTGCGCGCCTGTGCGCTGGTGATGTTGGGGCTGTTCAGCGTGTCTGCGCTGGCCAAGGATAAAACCGCGATCGTGATCGGCGGCGGCCTGTCGGGCCTGACTGCTGCGTACGAGCTGCAGAACAAGGGCTGGCAGGTCACCCTGCTGGAAGCCAAGTCGAGCCTGGGCGGCCGTTCCGGCATGGCCACCAGCGAGTGGATCGGCAACGACAAGGTCCAACCGGTGTTGAACAAATACGTATCGAACTTCAAGCTGAGCACCACGCCGGCCCCTGAATTCGTGCGGACCCCTGGCTATCTGATCGATGGTGAGTATTTCTCCGCCGCCGACCTGGCGACCAAACAGCCGGCCACCGCCGAGGCGCTCAAGCGCTTCGACAAGACCGTGGACGATCTGGCGCGCTCGATCGACGACCCGCAGAATCCGGCTGCCAACAACACGCTGTATGCGCTGGATCAGATCAACGTGTCGAGCTGGCTCGACAAGCAGAACCTGCCGGCCACCGCCCGGCAGTTGATCAACCAGCAGATCCGTACCCGCTATGACGAACCTTCGCGCTTGTCGCTGCTGTACTTCGCGCAGCAGAGCCGCGTTTACCGAGGCGTCTCCGATCGTGACCTGCGGGCTTCGCGCCTGGTCGGTGGCAGTCCGGTGCTGGCCCAGGCCCTGGTCAAGCAGCTGAAAACCATCAAGACCAATTCCCGGGTCTCGTCAATCACTCAGGACAAGGACGGCGTGATCGTCAAAGTCGACAGCGTCAGCTATCAGGCTGACTACGTCGTGCTGGCCGTGCCACTGCGTGCCCTGGACAAGATCCAGATGATCCCGACGCTGGACGCCCAGCACCTGGCGGCGATCAAGGGCACCAACTACGGATGGCGCGACCAGATCATGCTGAAGTTCAAGGCGCCGGTGTGGGAATCCAAGGCGCGCATGTCTGGCGAGATCTACAGCAACACCGGCCTGGGCATGTTGTGGATCGAGCCTGCCCTGAAGGGCGGTGCCAATGTGGTGATCAACCTGTCCGGCGACAATGCGCGAGTGATGCAGGCGTTCGGCGACAAGCAGATGGTCGATCAGGTGTTGATTCGCCTGCATGCGTTCTATCCGCAGGCTCGCGGTTCGTTCACCGGTTATGAACTCCGTCGCTACAGCACCGACCCGTCGACTGGCGGCGCCTACCTGGCCTTCGGTCCGGGCCAGATCAGCAAGTTCTGGCGCCTGTGGGAACGCCCGATTCAGCGCGTAACCTTCGCTGGCGAACACACCGACACCCTGTACCCGGGCACCCTGGAAGGCGCGCTGCGCACTGGTCAGCGTGCAGCCAGCCAGGTTGAAGACCTGGCGGCGGGCAAGTCGTTCGAACCGACGAAAGTGGTCCCGGCCGCCGCTGCGGCGGGCGCTGGTGCGGTGGCGGCGAAGAAAGGCAATTTCTTCAGCAACCTGTTCGGCGGCTCCGATGACGAGAAGAAGCCAGAGCTGGTCAAGGCACCTGAGCCGGTTGCACCGCCAGCGCCTGCTCCGGTGCCAGCCCCGGCGGTCGCACCGGCCCCGGTGGAAGCACCGAAGCCTGCGACCCCGGTAAAAACCGAGCCGGCCAAAAAGGCTCCGGCAAAACCGGCTGCCAAGACTGAGGCGAAAAAAGCCCCGGTCAAGGCACCGGCCAAGAAAACCGAGCCGGCCAAGAAGCCAGCGGCTAAACCTGCGGCGACTCCGGCAATGGATGCCAAGGCGTAGTAAGCCCTGGGACAAAAAGAACGCGGCGTAAATGCCGCGTTTTTTTTGCCTGAAGAAAGCCTGGGTCAAAAATCGAATAAAACATTTGGTACTGGTGTTCTTCGGTTTGTATTCATTTTTTCTAACACTTTCGACTTTAATCTTTCCTTAACTCGCCTGTTTCAGACTCTTGATCGTATTTCTCGATATTTCAAAGCGAAATTTTCGGCTTTAATTCGATAGATAACTCGATAGTCTTGGGCCAGCACTTACAGGGATCTAGGCAATGCAGCTACGTAACTCTACCTCCCGCTACGGCTGGGTCAGCATCTTCATGCACTGGGGCGTGGCACTGGCCGTGTTCGGTTTGTTCGCCCTCGGGCTGTGGATGGTCGGCCTCGGCTATTACGACCCTTGGCGCAAGACCGGGCCGGATCTGCACAAGAGCATTGGTTTGATCTTGCTGGGCGTCATGGTGTTGCGGGTATTGTGGCGTTTCATCAGCCCGCCGCCGCCAACCCTGGCCAGCTATAGCCGCATGACGCGTCTGGGTGCCATGTTCGGCCATGCCTTTCTGTATCTCTGTCTGTTCGCTGTGATGATTGCCGGTTACCTGATTTCCACCGCAGAAGGTGCCGGGATTCCGGTGTTTGACTGGTTTGAAGTGCCTGCCCTGGTTTCCGGACTGCCGGACCAGGCAGATAACGCCGGTGCGATTCACCTCTACCTGGCGTGGGTGCTGGTAATTTTTTCCGGCCTCCATGCGTTGGCAGCATTGAAGCACCACTTTATCGACCGTGATGTGACCCTCAAGCGAATGCTGGGTCGCAAAGCCTGAAGTTCAACCTCGACTCCCAAGGAAAACAAAGCATGTTGTTGAAAAAGACTCTCGCCGCTCTGGCAATCGGTTCGGCCCTGCTGTCCGCTAATGTGATGGCTGCTGACTACGTAGTAGACACAACAGGCCAACACGCCTTCGTCAACTTCAAGATCAGCCACCTGGGCTACAGCTTCATCACCGGTACCTTTAAGACCATGGATGGCAAGTTCAGCTTCGACGCTGCCAAGCCTGAAGACAGCAAGATCGAGTTCAACGTGAACACCGCCAGCGTTTTCACCAACAACGCCGAACGTGACAAGCATGTCTCCAGCAAAGACTTCCTGAAAGTGGCTGATTTCCCTAAGGCCACGTTCGTGTCCACCAGCGTCAAAGCCACCGGTAAAAACGCCGCTGGCAAAGACACGGCCGACGTGACCGGCGACCTGACTATTGATGGCGTAACCAAGCCAGTCGTGATCAAGGCCACTTTCCTGGGTGAAGGCAAGGATCCATGGGGCGGCTACCGTGCAGGCTTCGAGGGCACTACTAGCATCAAGCGTTCCGATTTCGGCAAGATGATGGACTTGGGCCCACAGTCCGACGCGGTCGATCTGTACATCACGTTTGAAGGTGTTAAAGCGAAGTAATGCTGAGACGGTAGGAGCTGCCGCAGGCTGCGATCTTTTGATCTTAAAAGATCGCAGGCTTCGCCAGCTCCTACAAAAGCACTTCGCAGCACATACAAAAATGCCCCGGCTCTTTCGAACCGGGGCATTTTTCATTGCAGCGATAACTCAGCGATTGCGGGTCAGCAGCGCTGGTTTCTCACCACGAGGACGGCTTGGCAGTTGATCCAGTTGCTCTGGTGTCGGGAAGCGGTCAGCCTTGGACTCCTTGTGCATGATCTTCGGCGCGGGGCCGCGCGGGTTCTGCACGGCCGGTTCCGAACGCGGCTGGTCGTCACGGGCCGGGCGGCGATTGCGCGAGTCTTCGCGGCGGGCCTGGCCGTCGCGCGGTGCGCCACTGCGAGGGCCGCTACGCTTGGCCGGTGGGGTGCCGGTGCTGGCGCCATCGCTGTTGCGCGGACCGCTCTGGCGACCTTGTGGCTTGCCGGAACGTGGAGCGCCCGAACCTGCTGCAGTGCCTTGTGCCGGAGCACCCGGACGGCGGCCACGGCCTTGCGCGGGTTTCTGCTGCGGCACGTAGTCGACGCGGTTACCGAAGTTATCGACATCGTCGTCCAGGAACTCGTCCGGGGCACGGTCAGCGGCGGCACGAGGAGGCTGCGACGGACGCTGTTCGCGAGCCGGAGTGCCTTCACGTGGTTTTTGCTGACGGGCCGGGCGCTCACCGCGCTCGCCGGCCGGTTTTTCCTTGCCCTTGTCCTTGCCTTTGTCCTTGCGACCACCGCCGCCACCGCTGCCGTTCGGACCGTCGCCGCGCGGGCCACGTGGATTGCGTGGGTTACGCATGTCCGGACGCTCGCGCACTTCAGGTTTCTCGGCTTCCACAGCACTGGCATCGAAGCCCATCAGGTCGCCGTCGGCGATTTTCTGCCTGGTCATGCGTTCGATGCTTTTCAGCAGTTTTTCTTCGTCCGGGGCTACCAGCGAAATCGCCTCGCCCGAACGACCGGCACGGCCGGTACGGCCGATGCGGTGCACGTAGTCTTCATCGACATTCGGCAGTTCGAAGTTGACCACGTGAGGCAACTGGTCGATGTCCAGACCGCGAGCGGCGATGTCGGTGGCGACCAGGATGCGCACTTCACCGGCCTTGAAGTCGGCCAAGGCTTTGGTGCGGGCGTTCTGGCTCTTATTGCCGTGGATCGCGACGGCGCTCAGGCCATGCTTGTCCAGGTACTCGGCCAGGCGGTTGGCGCCGTGCTTGGTGCGGGTGAACACCAGCACCTGTTCCCAGGCGCCAGCGGTGATCAGGTGCGCGAGCAACGAACGCTTGTGGCTGGCGGCCAGGCGGAATACGCGCTGTTCGATACGCTCGACCGTGGTGTTCGGCGGCGTGACTTCGATGCGTTCCGGGTTGTGCAGCAGTTTGCCGGCGAGGTCGGTGATGTCCTTGGAGAAGGTCGCCGAGAACAGCAGATTCTGGCGTTTGGCCGGCAGACGGGCCAGGACCTTCTTCACGTCATGGACGAAGCCCATGTCGAGCATGCGGTCGGCTTCGTCCAGCACGAGGATTTCCACGTGGGACAGATCGACGCTGCCTTGGCCGGCCAAGTCGAGCAGGCGGCCAGGGCAGGCCACCAGCACGTCTACGCCACGGGACATGGCCTGAACCTGCGGGTTCATGCCAACACCGCCGAAGATGCAGGCGCTGACGAACTTCAGGTCACGGGCATAGACCTTGAAGCTTTCATGCACTTGCGCCGCGAGTTCGCGAGTCGGGGTCAGGACCAGTACGCGCGGCTGGCGCGGGCCGTGACGCTGGGATTTGTCCGGGTGACCGTTGGGGAACAACCGCTCCAGGATCGGAAGGGCGAAACCGCCGGTTTTACCAGTACCTGTCTGTGCCGCGACCATCAGGTCGCGACCTTGCAACACGGCGGGAATGGCCCGCTGTTGCACCGGAGTAGGCTCGGTATAGCCCGCTGCCTCGATGGCGCGGACTAAAGCCTCGGAGAGACCGAGGGAAGCAAAGGACATGAGTAATCCTGTTTTAAGTTAGGGCTTGGCCCAATGGGAGTCTTGCCTGGCGCGAATGGCGTTTAAGAGGACGCAATCCCGTCCGGTCCTGCTGGGTCTCGAAGGCTCGTCTGCAAGCGCTCGCGCGGGCTGAAAGCTGCGCAGTAGCGGGGTTGAGATGCCTTGAACGATTCCGAGCGTCCGGGCGTGAGCCTGGCGGGAAGGCCGGAGTATAACAGAGCAATCACTGCGCGCCGCTTTCCTGCTGCTCAACGGTTTTTTCCGTGGCGGCCGTGGTCTTTTCAGTCTTCACGTTGGCTGCCGGTTCCGCGCCGTAGCGGGCACTCAGTTCAGCGTAGGCAGGCTCGCGTTTGAAACGTTTGAGTTCGGCGCCGAAACGCTGCACCAGCAGATCCATGCCCGCATTGCGACGTACCGCGAGAAACTGGCTTTGCTGGCTGATGACCGTGGGGTTTTCGGTGATCTTGCCGCGGATGCCCAGTTCATCGAGCAAATGCTGGCCGACCCGGCGGTCGGTAATCAGCAGGTCAATGCGCCCGCGCACCAGTTTGCCGAAGTTGGCTTCATGGGTGGGAGCCGGCTCGCGGGTGAACAGCGTCGAATCGCTGAAGTCCTTGCTGTACAGGTAACCCGGCGAGGTGCCGATGGTCAGGCCTTGCAAGTCATCGAGGGTGCGAAACGGATGGGGCCGTTCATTGGCGTAGAACATCACGAACTGGACTTCAGACAGTGGTTCGCCGGGGTAGAGCAGGGTCGCATCACGTTCGACGCTGTGAAAGATGTCCAGCGCGCCGTCGGCCTGCCCGGTTTCAAGCATCGACAGGCAGCGTTTCCATGGCAGGAACTGCCACTCCACTTCGATGCCCAGGCGCTTGAAGACAATGGCGGTGGTTTCGTAGTCCAGGCCCAGTGATTTGCCGTTGTCTTCGTACACATAAGGCGCCCACGGCTCCGTGACAATGCGCAGCTTCTCGCCCCGAGCGGCGAAGCTCAGGCAAGTGAAGACAAGCATGGCGATTAATTGCGTGATCAAAGGCATGGGTTTGAGATTACGACGAGAAACCGGAAAGAGCCAGAAACTGACTGCAGATGCTCTAACTCCGTGGATTGCTGCACATTAATAGTGCGCTGAAAGCAAAAGATCGCAGCGTGCGACAGTTCCTACAGGGAATACACATTTCTCTGTAGGAGCTGCCGCAGGCTGCGATCTTTTAATCGTGCTTTAACGACTTTTAACGTGGCAACTTCAGGTTATTCCACACCGCCAGGCTCGCTTCAGCCTGGTTCAATGTGTAGAAGTGCAACCCTGGAGCGCCGCCCTGCAGCAGTTGTTCGCACATTTCGGTGATGACCTGTTCACCAAAGCGCTGAATGCTCTGGGTGTCGTCGCCGTAGGCTTCCAGTTGCTTGCGGATCCAGCGCGGGATTTCCGCACCGCAGGCATCGGAGAAGCGCGCCAGCTTGCTGTAGTTGGTGATCGGCATGATGCCCGGCACGATCGGGATGTTCACACCCAGCGCCCGCACACGTTCCACGAAGTAGAAGTAGCAGTCGGCGTTGAAGAAGTACTGGGTGATCGCACTGTCGGCGCCAGCGTTGGCCTTGCGCACGAAGTTGGCAACATCGTCTTCGAAATTGCGCGCTTGCGGATGCATTTCCGGGTAAGCGGCGACTTCGATGTGGAAATGATCACCGGTTTCTTCACGAATGAATTCAACCAGGTCGTTGGCGTGGCGCAATTCACCGCTGGCCATGCCCATGCCCGAAGGCAGGTCACCGCGCAGAGCGACGATACGCTTGATGCCGGCGGCCTTGTACTGGGCCAGCAGGCCGCGCAGGTCAGCTTTGCTATCGCCCACGCAAGACAGATGCGGAGCGGCAGGGATTTTGACTTCGCTTTCTAGCTGCAACACGGTGTTCAGCGTGCGATCACGGGTCGAACCGCCGGCGCCGTAGGTGCAGGAGAAGAAATCGGGGTTGTAGGTGGCCAACTGGCGAGCAGTGGCGAGCAGCTTTTCTTGCCCAGCATCGGTCTTCGTAGGGAAGAACTCGAAGCTGTAGCGACGATCTTGGGACATGGGAATACCCTTGAAAACGCGTAAGGCGGACGCAGGCCCCTGTAGGAGCGAGCTTGCTCGCGAAAAACGTCAGGGCAACGCGTTTAGCCAGATAGCGCGCGTTTTCGTTAACGTCCATCGCGAGCAAGCTCGCTCCTACACAGGAAGAGCCGGCCGATCAGTAGCGGTAAGCGTGCGGCTTGAACGGACCCTCGACGGTCACGCCGATGTAGTCGGCCTGGGTCTTGGTCAGTTGAGTCACGACGCCACCGAAGCCACGGACCATTTCCAGGGCCACTTCTTCGTCGAGTTTCTTCGGCAGTACTTCAACGGTCAGGCGCTCGGCTTGCTGGGCTGGCGACAGGTCGGCGTACTTCTGGCCGAACAGGAAGATCTGCGCCAGAACCTGGTTGGCGAACGAACCGTCCATGATGCGGCTCGGGTGGCCGGTTGCGTTGCCCAGGTTAACCAGGCGGCCTTCGGCCAGCAGGATCAGGTAGTCGTCGTTCTGTGGGTCGAAATCGCCAGCGCCGGTACGGTGGATCTTGTGAACCTGCGGCTTCACTTCTTCCCATGCCCAGTTTTTGCGCATGAAAGCGGTGTCGATTTCGTTGTCGAAGTGACCGATGTTGCAGACAACGGCACGCTTCTTCAGGGCTTTGAGCATGTTCGAATCGCAAACATTGACGTTGCCGGTGGTGGTCACGATCAGGTCGATCTTGCCCAGCAGTGCCTTGTCGATGCTTGCTTCAGTACCGTTGTTGATACCGTCGATGAATGGCGAAACCAGTTCGAAACCGTCCATGCAGGCTTGCATGGCGCAGATCGGGTCGACTTCGGAAACCTTGACGATCATGCCTTCCTGACGCAGGGACTGAGCGGAACCCTTGCCCACGTCGCCGTAGCCGATGACCAGCGCTTGCTTGCCGGACAGCAGGTGGTCGGTGCCGCGCTTGATCGCATCGTTCAGGCTGTGACGGCAGCCGTACTTGTTGTCGTTCTTGCTCTTGGTCACCGAGTCGTTGACGTTGATGGCCGGGATTTTCAGCTCGCCCTTGGCCAGCATGTCCAGCAGGCGGTGAACGCCGGTGGTGGTTTCTTCGGTCACGCCGTGGACGCGATCCAGAACCTGTGGGTACTTCTTGTGCAGCAGCTCGGTCAGGTCGCCGCCGTCGTCGAGGATCATGTTGGCGTCCCATGGCTGGCCATCCTTGAGGATGGTTTGCTCCAGGCACCACTCGTACTCTTGTTCGGTTTCACCTTTCCAGGCGAAAACCGGGATGCCGGCAGCGGCGATGGAAGCGGCGGCCTGGTCCTGAGTCGAGAAAATGTTGCAGGACGACCAGCGTACTTCGGCACCCAGGGCAACCAGGGTTTCGATCAGCACGGCAGTCTGAATGGTCATGTGGATGCAGCCGAGAATCTTCGCGCCCTTGAGCGGTTGCTCTTCGGAGTACTTGCGACGCAGACCCATCAGGGCTGGCATTTCGGATTCAGCGATGATGGTTTCGCGACGGCCCCAGGCAGCCAGGGACATATCGGCGACTTTGTAATCGGTAAAATCTGCAGGCGTGATAACAGCGCTCATGAAGAGCCTCCATTCGTAATGTATGCGAATGGGCGCCGTTGTGCGTTTAGTGTCGGGCCGATCAAGGCCAGGCAACGCCCCATCCGAGCCTGACAGGTCGAACCTGCTGCAGCGCCCCTCGGACAGGTGGCGGGAAAACGGTATCAAGCGATGATGACCGTTTTGAAACGGTGGCGATTATAGCGGGCTATGCTGATCTTCCAAAGCGTTTCTGTTGGTCAATGTCCGAACGGTAATCGAGACCATAGTCGAAGCTTGATAGAGCTCTAGCCCGGGCTCTGCCATGATGCCAGGCATCAATCGGCAAGATGGTCAGGAGTGAATATGAATTTCCACACCCGCAAATGGGTAAAACCCGAAGACCTCAACCCTAACGGCACTTTGTTCGGCGGTAGCCTGCTGCGCTGGATCGACGAAGAGGCGGCGATTTACGCCATCGTCCAGTTGGGGAACCAGCGTGTAGTGACCAAGTACATTTCCGAAATCAACTTCGTCAGCGCCTCGCGCCAGGGCGACATCATCGAGCTGGGCATCACGGCGACCGAATTCGGCCGCACCTCGATCACCCTGACATGCGAAGTACGCAACAAGATCACCCGCAAAAGCATCCTGACGGTGGAGAAGATGGTCTTCGTCAACCTGGGTGAAGACGGCTTGCCCGCGCCCCATGGCCGAACCGAGATCAAGTACGTCAAAGACCAGTTCAAGGATGATGATGCCGCTCAGTGAGATCGGTGGCGCCCCCTTCGCGAGCATACAATCAAGTTGATGCTCAACCCGCCACATCAAACGCAGCCGCAACGCGACGCTGGCGATAGATGAAGAACAATGCAGTCAACACGGTCAGCCCGCTGACCAGCGCACCGGTCCACGGCAAGTCCGCCAGGTCCGCGCCGCTGGCCACCACCAGGCCGCCGATCCAGGCTCCGGCGGCGTTGCCGAGGTTGAAGGCGCTCTGGTTCAAGGTCGAACCCAGGTTTGGCGCCTCAATGGCCTGATCGATGATCAGCAGTTGCAGGATCGGGCACAGCGCAAAGGCGAACGTCCCCCACAGCACCAGCGTGATCGCTGCCGGAATGGCCGAATGGCTGGTTTGCGTGAACGCCGCCAGCACCATCAGTACTGCCAGCGCCATGCCCACCAGTGAAGGCAGCAAGCGGCTGTCCGCCAGACGACCACCGAGCATGCTGCCGGCGGTCAAGCCAACGCCGAACAACAGCAGCATGATGGTGACGCCGTGCGGGCTGACGCCAGTGATGTCCTGCAGGATCGGCGCAATGTAAGTGAACACACTGAACAGGCTGGTCGAGGCCAGCACACTCATGCCCAGCGCCAGCAGTACGTTGGCCTTGCCCAGCACCTTGAACTCGCTGGCCAGGTTGGCTTTATCCATCGCGATGTTCTTCGGCAGCCAGACCCATTGCGCAATCGCCGCCAGTACACCGATCACCGACACCGCCCAGAAGGTCGAGCGCCAACCTGCGTATTGCCCGAGTGCGGTGCCCAGCGGCACGCCAAGCACGTTGGCCAGGGTCAGGCCGGTGAACATCATGGCAATCGCCTGGGCCCGTTTGTTGGGTGCCACCAGCCCGGCGGCGACCACTGAACCGATGCCGAAAAATGCGCCATGGCACAGTGCCGTGATCACTCGCGCGGCCATCAGCGTGGCGTAATTCGGCGCCAGCGCGCAGAGCATGTTGCCGAGGATGAACATCAGCGTCATGCCCAGCAGGGTAGCTTTGCGCGGCATGTTGGCGGTGCCGACGGCGAGGATCGGTGCGCCGAACACCACGCCCAAGGCATAGCCGGTGATCAGCAGTCCGGCATCGGGAATGCTCACGCTGAGATCGCGGGCAACGTCGGGCAACAGGCCCATGATGACGAATTCGGTGGTGCCGATGCCGAAGGCGGCAACAGCGAGGGCAAGCAAAGCGAGTGGCATGCGCAAGGTCTCTGTCGGTAGTCTTGACGCTGTGATCAGGCATACGCAGGCCGACGACCGTTCTCGACGAGAGCGGGCCGGGCAGAGTTATTATTGGAATTAGTCTGTGCGCAACTGAGTGCGGCGTGGTCGCTTGCAGTATAAACAGCCACTGATATATGGCGAATCAATTCTCTGATCCGCTTCTGTAGGAGCTGCCAAAGGCTGCGATCTTTGCTTCTCAAGATCAAAAGATCGCAGCCTTCGGCAGCTCCTACGGAGGAGGGGGCGGGCAACAAAAGGAGTAGGCCGTGCTTGCGACGGCGTTGGTGTTGGTCGCGGCGCTGTTGCATGCGGCGTGGAATACCCTGATCAAGTTCAGTGCGGAGCGGTTGTTGGTGGTGGCCTGCATGGACAGCGTGGCGCTGCTCTTTGTCGCACTGATGTTGCCGTTCCTGAGCGTACCGCCGCTGGAGATCTGGCCGTGGATCCTGGCATCGGCGGCGTTCGAGTTGCTCTATCGCTATTTGTTGATCCAGGCCTATCGGGTTGGCGACCTCGGGCTGGTTTACCCGTTGATGCGCGGCCTGTCGCCGTTGGTGGTGCTGGCGCTGACGCTGATCTTTGCCGGGGAAGAGCTGACCCACCAACAGATTTTCGGAATCCTGCTGATCCCGTTCGGCATGCTGTGCCTGCTCTGGCAGGGCGGCGGCGGTGCGCGTTTGCCGTGGTCAATGCTGCCGGTGGTGGCGCTGATCGGCCTGTGCATCGGTTGCTACACCTACATCGATGGGCAGGCATTGCGGCGTTGGTCCCATCCATTGGATTACCTGGTCTGGGTCACTCTGCTCAGCGCCTGGCCGTTTCCGCTATTGGCGGTGGTGCGTAAACGACCCGCGTTCATGCTGTTCTGGCGCGAGCAGTGGCGGCTGGGCCTGGCGGTCGGGTTCTGCGTGTTGTTCAGCTACGCTTTGGTGCTGTGGGCGATGCAGTTGGGTTCGATTGCCGAGGCCGCAGCGTTGCGCGAGATCAGCGTGATTCTGGTGGTGCTGTTTGGCATGCGTTACCTGAAAGAACCGTTTGGCGGGCCACGGTTACTCGCCTGTAGCCTTGTCATGATCGGCATACTGGTGATGAAATTTTGATCGCCCGGATGGAACTCAATTCTCCACAACTAGAAGAAAGGACGGCGTTATGACGGTGGCTCTGTGGTGCATTTTGATAGCGATTTTCCTGCCGTATGTGTGTGCGTGGTTCGCCAAGATCAGTGGCGGGTTCCGGCTGAAAGACAATCATGACCCTCGGGATTTTCTCGACTCTCTGGAAGGCGTGGGCAGACGGGCGCACGCGGCGCAACTGAACAGTTTTGAAGTGATCCCGGCGTTCGCCGCGGCGGTGATCGTGGCGCACCTGGCCGGCAATGCCGAACTGGTGACGATCAATGTGCTGTCGGTGTTGTTCATCACCAGTCGCCTGCTCTACATCATTTGCTACCTGGCGGACTGGCCGACACTGCGGTCGCTGGTGTGGTTCGTGGGGATAGCGTTGATCGTGAGTTTCTTTGTGGTGTCGGTCTGAGATATCTTCGCCGACACCATTGACCTGTAGGAGCCGGCTTGCCGGCGAAAGCGGAGTGTCAGGCGACATCATTGTTGATCAACCCGCCGCCTTCACCGGCAAGCCGGCTCCTACAGTAATCAGTTGCTCACGGATTTGCTTTAACCGTATCCGCCACCTGCGGCACTTGTGGTAGCGCCGCACCTTTGGGCCAGAGCATCCAGATCTGCCCCTGCTGTTTCATGTCCCCGGCCAGTTGCCCGGCCGCATCGCCGGTACCCCAGAACAGATCCGCCCGAACCTCGCCGGCAATGGCGCCGCCGGTGTCCTGTGCTGCCACGGGGCGAACCAGGGCTGTACCGTCCGGTTTGGTGGTGGACAGCCACAACAGGCTGCCCAGCGGAATGACCTTGCGATCCACTGCCGCGCTGTAACCGGCGGTCAGCGGTACGTTCAGCGAGCCGCGCGGACCTTCGTTGCTGTCCGGGTTACGGGTGAAGAACACGTAGCTGGGGTTGCTGCCGAGCAGTTCGGGAATCCGCGACGGATTGGCCTTGGCCCAGGTGCTGATGGCGCCCATGGTCACGTCTTCTTTTTTCAACTCGCCCTGTTCCACCAGCCAGCGGCCGATCGGTCGATACGGATGGCCGTTCTGATCGGCGTAAGCAATGCGCAACTGGCGGCCATTGTCGAGCTGGATACGACCCGAACCCTGGATTTGCAGGAACTGCAGGTTCATTGGATCGGTCAGCCAGGCCACGACCGGCGCCTTGACCCCTTTGCTTTCAATGGTCGCCGAATCGTCGTACGGCTTGAGCACGCGACCTTCGAGCCGACCGCGCAGGCGTTTGCCCTTGAGTTCCGGGTAAATGCTGTCGAGGGCGACGATGATCATGTCTTCGGGGACGCCATAGACCGGGACATTGGCCGCGCTGGTCTGGGTCAGGCTCCCGGGATAGACCGGCTCGTAGTAGCCGGTGATCAGGCCGCTGGGGTTGTCGTTGGCGGCGCGCAGGCCATAGACATCGAGGTTCTGTTTGAGAAAGCCGCGAATGTCGCTGGCGGTTTGCGGCACGTTGGCAGCCGCTGTGCAGGTGCCACCCCAGACCGGGTCGGCCTTGAGTCGGGTGCAGGCGCTGCGCCACGAGCCGAAGCCGGCGACCAGGTCGTTGTCGGACACCGCCGGCAGCGCTTCCCATGTGGCACTGGAATAGGTCGCCAGAGCGTGGGTCTTCGGTTGTTGGTTGTCGCCACCGGTGCAGCCTGCGAGCAGGGCCACCATCGGCAGGGTCCAGGCCAGGCTGTGACGCCATGCCTTGAAACGGCTGTTCATGGAGTGATTCCTTTGCCGGTTGCCTGGGCGCTCCATGCGCTCAAACAACCCTTATTGATAATAGGGCTATTGGTCTTTGCCGATGACGCGAGGATACTGGCCGCCGTTTCCCGTGACCTGAAGCCACCATGACTCTTAAAAGACTTTCTGTTGTATTGCTGGCCTGCCTGACGTTGTCCGCTTGTGGCGGAGTCGACCCCAACTCGCCGCTCGGCCAGCGCAAGGCCATTTTCAAGCAGATGCTCAAGACTGGCGAAGACCTGGGCGGCATGCTGCGTGGGCGCATTGCGTTCGATGGCCCGAAGTTCGCCAAGGGCTCGGTGAAACTCGATGCGCTGTCCCGTGAGCCGTGGCAGCATTTTCCGCAGGTGCGCGAGGAAGATCACACCAGCGCCAAGAGCGATGTCTGGGAGCAGCAGGCGCGCTTCCAGGCCATGGCCCGTGACCTTGAATCCGCCACCGGTGAATTGGTGATCGCCAGCCAGGTTCAACCCTACAAGGCCAGCAATCTTGGGCCGGCGGTGCAGAAAGTCGAAGATGCTTGCAGTGCGTGTCATAAGGCGTTTCGGGATCATTGATTGGTTCTGATGGCACCGTGGATCTTGGGTTTTTTCCGGTTCTTACTTATCCAGCTCATCCAAAGCGTCCTGCAATTCCTTGCGGGCAACGGCGAGTTTGTCTTTGCGCTTGTTGATCTTGTCGGAGTCGCCTTTGCTCATGGCCTTGTCGAGGTCCGCCTGACGCTTGCTGACTTCGTGCCTGGCGTCGAGCACCTTGTTTTCCCGTTCCTTCTTCAGCGAGGCGTCGGTGCAGTTCGCCTCGACTTCGCTCAGGGCTTTTTCCAGGCCTGCCTGCTGGTCGGCGTTGCCGTGGACCTTGGCCAATTCGATCTGGTTGACGATACCTTGCTTCCTGGCCGCGCAACCGGTCAGCCCCGGCGCTTCCTCGTCCGCCATCAACGGGGTGGCCAGCACGCTGCAAAGGGCCAACAGGACGAGCGGTGAAAGAAATTTCATAAAAGCTCCATGTAAGAAGACAAGCGGGCCGGTGTGGCAATGGCTTGTTGGAGCCCGGCGGTCCCCTAGGGTTCCCGCTGGGCGCAAGGCTGACCGCTAAAAGCCGTCAATCCCCGCATCACGTAATGTTTCACTCAAGGCCAGGACCTGCGGATCGCGGAAAAAGGCGTTCAGTTGCGCCGCGCGTCCCGGACCGATACCGGCCTCGGCCCGCCATTGTTCGATGTCTCGCTGCGCCAGTGCCTGCCATGAATTGCCGAGGTGCACCTGACCTGTCGGCGGCAACCCCAGGGCTTTCAGCCAGTGCGCGAACGGGCGTTGCCGGGCTCGGTCGAAGCTGTCTGCAAGGCGAGCCGCGCTGCGCTCGCCGAAACCGTCAATGGTAGCAAGCTCTTGAGCATCGAGGGTCAACCAATCCACCAGGCCGTTCAGGCGACCTGTTGCAAGGAGTTTTTCCCAAGTGCCCAGACCCACATTGGGCAGCGCCAGACCCTGTTTGCTGCTGAGCCAGGTCAGACGCGCGAGAAACTGGCTCTCACAGCCCGGAGTCGGTCGCCAGCAACTCAATGAATGAAAGTCCGCTGCCAGCGGCGCGTTCAATTCGGCGCGTTCGCTGCTGCGCAATACAACGCTATCGAGCCTGGGAATGGTCAGCCCGGCCAGGCTGATGGCGACCTGGTCACCCGGACGTATGTCCAGCGCCTGCCAGCGTTGCAGCGAACCGACGCTGACGTGTTTGATCTGCCGGTCATCGAGCTTCACTGGGATCAGTTCAAGTACCGGAGTGATCCGCCCGGTCCGGCCGATTTTGAAGTGAACCTGGCGGACTTCGGCCAGTGCCTGGGCGAAGGGGTATTTCCAGGCGATGGCCCAGTAAGGTGACCTGGCCTGCCAGCGTTCGGCGGCCGGGCGCTGGTTCTGGCGCAGGACGATGCCGTCGCTGGCAAAGGGCAGGGGGGAGCGATACCAGTGTTCGCGCCAGCGTTCGGCATCGGTGACGGAGGTGATTGGCTGGCTGTATGCCGTGGTACTCGGGAAGCCCAGCGCAGTCAGCGCCGCGGCACGCGCGGGTACGCTCGCCGGCCCTTGGGGCCAGTCCCAGACAAACAGGTCGATGCCGGCGGCCTGTTCGGCGCTCAAGACCTTGCGTGCCATCAGGCCGGCCACCGAGGCACGAGCATTGAGGCTGCCGGCCTGGGCCTGCACGTGATCGGTCAGGCGCCAATACAGTTCGCCTTGCACGATCACGTCCCGGGCCTGCGACAGCCGTTGCGGGATGGCCGGAATCTGCCGTGCCGGAGCCGTCCAGTCCTGACCGCTTTCGCCGTCACCACGGCTGATTGCCTGGGCCAACAGACCGTTGCGGTAAACCAGGGTCACCGCCACGCCATCGATTTTAGGCTGGACCCAGACGTCCACCCGGTCACGCAGCCAGTTTTCCACGGCGGGACGATCATGCAGTTTGTCCAGGCCGGTGTGGGCGATGGGGTGGGGCAGCGTGCCGCGCGCAGTGCGCAAGGGGTCTGCGGACGGGCTCAGGTTGAAGCAGTGGCGCCATTGGGTGAGTTGCGAGCGGGACTGGTCGTAGAGCTCATCGGCGACCAGTGAGCGTCCCTGGCGGTGATAGCTGTCGTCCCAGAAGTCGATTTGCTGTTGCAGTTTGTTGACTTCGTTCAGGGCGCGTTCGGATGGCCAGTCCGGGCACTCGGTGGCATTGGCGGTCAGGTGGGCAAAGGTCAGTAGAAAGGCGAAAAACAGGCGCAGGTCGGGAAGCATCTTGAGCGTCCTTGCTCGGTGAGGTGCGTGAAGGCTAGGTCAGTATGGGGTGGCGCGCAGAGGGGGTATTTTGCCGGGTATGTCCGGTGGCTGTGCTGGCCTCTTCGTCGGAACGCCGCCCGGAGCAGGCTCGCTCCCTCAGGGATTTGCGTTTGCCCACAGATATCAGTCACGTCAAAGATCAACTGTGGGAGCGAACCTGCTCGCGAAGAGGCCATACGGTCTCAAGCGCAAGGCAATAAAAAGCCCCGCAGGGCGCGAACCGTGCGGGGCTTCGGGTGTTGCGGGGAAATCTTACAGGCCGGCAGCAGAACGCAGAGCGTCGGCGCGGTCGGTTTTTTCCCAGGTGAACGTGGTGAAGGTGTCTTCGCCAACAGTCTTGGTTGCCGGGGTGCGACCGAAGTGGCCGTACGCAGCGGTTTCCTGATACATCGGGTGCAGCAGGTCGAGCATGGTGGTGATCGCGTATGGACGCAGGTCGAACACTTCGCGGACCAGTTTGACGATCTTGTCATCGCTGATCTTGCCGGTGCCGAAGGTATTCAACGAGATCGAAGTCGGTTGAGCAACACCGATCGCGTAGGAAACCTGAATTTCGCAACGCTCGGCCAGGCCGGCAGCAACGATGTTCTTGGCCACGTAACGACCGGCGTAGGCTGCCGAACGGTCAACCTTCGATGGATCTTTACCGGAGAACGCGCCACCGCCGTGACGGGCCATGCCGCCGTAGCTGTCGACGATGATCTTGCGACCGGTCAGGCCGCAGTCACCCACCGGGCCGCCGATGATGAACTGGCCGGTCGGGTTGATGTGGAACTGGGTGTCCTTGCTCAGCAGTTCGGCAGGCAGCACGTGCTTGACGATCAACTCCATCACGCCTTCGCGCAGGTCGTTGTACGACACTTCAGGGTTGTGCTGGGTCGACAGGACAACGGCGTCGATGCCGACAACCTTGCCGTTTTCGTAGCGGCAGGTCACTTGCGACTTGGCGTCCGGACGCAGCCAAGGCAGCAGGCCGGATTTGCGGGCTTCGGCCTGGCGCTGCACCAGCTGGTGCGAGAAGGTGATCGGTGCTGGCATCAGCACGTCGGTTTCGTTGCTGGCGTAGCCGAACATCAGGCCCTGGTCGCCGGCACCCTGATCTTCAGGCTTGGCACGGTCGACACCCTGGTTGATGTCAGGGGACTGCTTGCCGATGATGTTCATCACGCCGCAGGTCGCACCGTCGAAGCCGACGTTGGAGCTGGTGTAGCCGATGTCGGTGATCACGTCACGAACGATCTGTTCCAGGTCGACCCAGGCCGAGGTGGTGACTTCGCCAGCGATGATGGCCACGCCCGTTTTCACCAGAGTCTCGCACGCCACACGGGCGAACTTGTCTTCAGCAATGATGGCGTCCAGCACCGCATCAGAAATCTGGTCGGCGATTTTGTCCGGATGCCCTTCAGACACGGACTCGGAGGTGAAAAGGGAGTATTCGCTCATCTCGATGTTTTCCTGAATTTACCGATGGTGAGTGTCGCCAGCCGGTCGCTGAAAGTGGCGGACCTGGATCTGGAAACCATTACGTAAGCCTACATAGAGGCTTTCCCCGGGAGCGAGTCCCGCAGCGGTGGCCCAACGGGCCAAATCGTCCTGTTCAAACCCCAGCCAGAGATCACCGCAGGCCTCCTTGGCCCAACTCTGGTTGTGGCTACATAACTCTGTCACTAACAGGCTACCGCCTGGTTGCAGCAAATTGGCCATGTGCTTGAGCGCATCGGCCGGCGCGGCAAAATGGTGCAGCACCATGTTCAGTACCACGCAATCGGCCTTGAGGCTGACGCCGTTCAATGCATCGGCCAGTTGCAGGCTAACGTTAGTCAGCTTGTCGCGTTCGCAGACCTGACGCGCCAGTTCGAGCATCGCGGTGCTGTTATCCAGCGCCGTGACTTGCGAGAAGCGGCGCGCCAGTTCCGGCAGGAATGCGCCATCGCCGGGGCCGACTTCAATGGCCGTGGCGTCTTTGTCGAAGCTCAACTTGTCGAGCAGGGCCACCACGCTTTCGCGGTATTGCGGCAGGCCGGCGATCAAGTCTTGCTGGGCGCGAAACTTCTCCGCTACCCGAGAGAAAAAGTCCTGGCTGGCGGCCGCCCGTTGCCCATGGACCTGGGCGATGCGCGACTGTACGTCGGTCGGCAGCGTCAGGTTGTCCACTTCTTCGAGCAGGGCGGCGTGCAATTTGCCGCCCGGCAGTTCGGTGTGGGGCAGGGCGCGACGGTAGAAAATCGCGTTGCCTTCGCGGCGCGTTGCCACCAGACCGGCCTGGGCCAGTACCTTGAGGTGGTGGCTCATGCCTGACTGGCCGATGCCGAAGATCTGCGCCAGTTCCAGCACACCGAACGAGTCATTGGCCAGTGCGCGCAAAACATTCAACCGCAGGGGATCGCCGCCAGCCTTGCACAAGGCCGCCAGTTCATCGCAATCGTCATGTTGAATGGAGGGCACGCGTAAGTTCATAAGGCCGGCAGTCTAGTCACGAGCCGAAAGCATCGCAAGAGCAATATCAAAAAGTTTTGATATTGCTCGATAGATGGCACTTCTTGACGTTAGGTTCAGTCAACAAAGCCAGAGCAGAAAGGTTTCATCACGTTAATACGTCGTTATCCATTGGAAAAACGCCTCCAGATGACTATCTGTCATTGCCCCGAGGCGGCCCGGTGAGGGAAAATGCTCGCCTTTTTTCCGATTCGTTTTATTCAAGCCCCCAGGAGAACAGCGATGCCTAGCCGTCGTGAGCGTGCCAACGCCATTCGTGCCCTCAGCATGGATGCCGTGCAAAAAGCCAACAGCGGCCATCCCGGTGCCCCGATGGGTATGGCGGATATCGCCGAGGTACTTTGGCGCGACTACCTCAAGCACAACCCGAGCAATCCATCGTTCGCCGACCGTGACCGCTTCGTGCTGTCCAACGGCCACGGCTCGATGTTGATCTACTCGCTGCTGCACCTGACCGGCTATGACCTGTCGATCGATGACCTGAAGCAGTTCCGCCAACTGCACAGCCGCACCCCGGGCCACCCGGAGCTCGGCTACACCCCGGGCGTTGAAACCACCACCGGTCCACTGGGCCAGGGCCTGGCCAACGCCGTGGGTTTTGCCCTGGCTGAAAAAGTCATGGCGGCACAATTCAACCGTCCTGGTCACAACATCGTCGACCACCACACCTACGTATTCCTGGGTGATGGCTGCATGATGGAAGGCATTTCCCACGAAGTCGCTTCCCTGGCCGGTACCCTGGGCCTGGGCAAACTGATCGCCTTCTACGATGACAACGGCATCTCCATCGATGGCGAAGTCGAAGGCTGGTTCACCGACGACACGCCGAAGCGCTTTGAGTCCTACAACTGGCAAGTGATCCGTAATGTCGACGGTCACGACCCGGAAGAGATCAAGACTGCGATCGACACTGCACGCAAAAGCGAGCAGCCAACCCTGATCTGCTGCAAGACCACCATCGGTTTCGGTTCGCCGAACAAGCAAGGCAAGGAAGATTGCCACGGCGCCCCGCTGGGTGACGCGGAAATCGCCCTGACCCGTGCGGCGCTGAAATGGAATCACGGCCCGTTCGAAATCCCGGCCGACATCTACGCCGAGTGGGACGCCAAGGAAACCGGCCGCGCCGTGGAAGCCGAGTGGGATCAGCGTTTCGCTGCCTACTCTGCCGCTTTCCCGACCGAAGCCAACGAATTGGTGCGTCGTCTGAGCGGTGACCTGCCAGCTGACTTCTCGGAAAAAGCCTCGGCCTACATCGCCGAAGTGGCGGCCAAGGGCGAAACCATCGCCAGCCGTAAAGCCAGCCAGAATGCCCTGAACGCGTTCGGCCCGTTGCTGCCTGAGTTTCTCGGCGGTTCGGCTGACCTGGCCGGTTCCAATCTGACCCTGTGGAAAGGTTGCAAAGGCGTCACCGCCGAAGACGCCAGCGGCAACTACATGTACTACGGCGTGCGCGAGTTCGGCATGACCGCGATCATGAACGGCGTAGCCCTGCACGGCGGCCTGGTGCCTTACGGCGCGACCTTCCTGATGTTCATGGAATACGCCCGTAACGCGGTACGCATGTCGGCCCTGATGAAGCAGCGCGTGATCCACGTCTACACCCACGACTCCATCGGTCTGGGCGAAGACGGCCCGACTCACCAGCCAATCGAGCAACTGGCCAGCCTGCGCTGCACACCGAACCTCGATACCTGGCGTCCAGCCGACGCCGTTGAATCGGCGGTGAGCTGGAAGTACGCACTGGAGCGCAAGGACGGTCCTTCGGCTCTGATCTTCTCCCGTCAGAACCTGCAGCACCAGACCCGCAGCGCTCTGCAGATCGCCGACATCAGCCGTGGCGGCTACGTGTTGAAGGACTGCTCAGGCGAGCCTGAGCTGATCCTGATCGCCACCGGTTCGGAAGTCGGCCTGGCCGTTCAGGCCTTCGACAAACTGACCGAGCAGGGCCGTAAGGTTCGCGTGGTTTCCATGCCTTGCACCAGCGTGTTCGATGCCCAGGACGCCGGCTACAAGCAAGCGGTCCTGCCGTTGCAGGTCAGCGCGCGTATCGCCATCGAGGCTTCCCATGCCGACTACTGGTACAAGTACGTGGGCCTGGAAGGGCGTGTGATCGGCATGACCACCTACGGCGAGTCGGCGCCTGCGCCAGCCTTGTTCGAAGAGTTCGGCTTCACCCTGGAAAACATCCTGGGTCAGGCTGAAGAGCTGCTGGAAGACTAAGCATGACGCGGTGGTTTCACGACCACCGCGGCCCCCTGTAGGAGCTGCCGCAGGCTGCGATCTTTTGATCTTGATCTTCAAAACCAAGATCAAAAGATCGCAGCCTCGTTTCACTCGACAGCTCCTACAGGGTTTGCGTTGTTAACTAGATTTCGATCTGCCTGCGTCTATCGAGAACCCCATGCCTCAACCGCGTCCCTACAAAGTTGCACTCAACGGCTACGGCCGGATTGGTCGTTGCGTCTTGCGTGCGTTGTTCGAGCGAGGCGACAAGGCCGGGTTCGAGATTGTCGCGATCAACGATCTGGCGGACATGGCCAGCATCGAATACCTGACACGCTTCGACTCCACCCATGGCCGGTTCCCCGGCGAAGTGAAGGTCGACGGCGATTGTCTGCATATCAATGGCGACTGCGTGAAGGTCCTGCGCAGTGCCACCCCCGAAGGCATCGATTGGGCGTCCCTGGGCGTCGATCTGGTGCTGGAGTGCTCCGGCGCTTATCACACTCGCGAAGACGGCCAGCGTTTCCTCGACGCCGGCGCCCCGCGTGTGCTGTTTTCCCAGCCGATGGCCAGCGAGACCGATGTCGACGCCACCATCGTCTACGGCGTGAACCAGGATTGCCTGACCGGCGACGAACTGCTGGTGTCCAACGCGTCTTGCACCACCAACTGCGGTGTGCCGCTGCTGCGCCTGCTGAATCAGGCCATTGGCCTGGATTACGTGTCGATTACCACTATTCACTCGGCCATGAACGATCAGCCGGTCATCGATGCCTATCACCACGAAGACCTGCGCCGCACCCGTTCGGCGTTCCAGTCGGTGATTCCGGTGTCCACCGGTCTGGCGCGTGGTATCGAACGCCTGCTGCCGGAACTTGCCGGCCGAATTCAGGCCAAAGCCGTGCGGGTGCCGACGGTCAACGTGTCCTGCCTCGATATCACGATGCAGACCGCCACTGCGACCGACGCCACCGAGGTCAACCGGATTCTGCGCGAAGCCGCCACCAGCGGCCCGCTCAAAGGCCTGCTGGCCTATACCGAGTTGCCTCACGCCAGTTGTGATTTCAACCATGACCCACATTCGGCGATTGTCGATGCCAGTCAGACCCGCGTTTCCGGCCCACGGCTGGTGAACATCCTGGCCTGGTTCGACAACGAATGGGGTTTTGCCAACCGAATGCTGGACGTTGCAGAACACTATCTGCAAACAGCGACTTCAAAAAAACCTGCTCTCTAAGATCAGCTACTCAGGAAATGCGACCCATGACCGTGTTGAAGATGTCCGACCTCGATCTGCAAGGTAAGCGCGTATTGATCCGCGAAGACCTCAACGTCCCAGTCAAGGACGGTGTTGTCACCAGCGATGCGCGTATCCTGGCCTCGCTGCCGACCATCAAGCTGGCCCTGGAAAAAGGCGCGGCCGTGATGGTCTGCTCGCACCTTGGCCGTCCGACCGAAGGCGAGTTCTCGGCCGAGAACAGCCTCAAGCCAGTCGCCGACTACCTGAGCCGCGCTCTGGGCCGTGAAGTGCCGCTGGTGGCCGATTACCTGGGCGGCGTTGACGTCAAGGCTGGCGACATCGTGCTGTTCGAAAACGTGCGTTTCAACAAAGGCGAGAAAAAGAACGCTGACGAACTGGCCCAGCAATACGCTGCCCTGTGCGACGTGTTCGTGATGGACGCCTTCGGCACCGCTCACCGTGCCGAGGGTTCGACCCACGGCGTGGCCAAGTTCGCCAAGGTTGCTGCGGCAGGTCCATTGCTGGCCGCTGAACTGGATGCGCTGGGCAAGGCCCTGGGCGCTCCGGCCCAGCCGATGGCGGCCATTGTTGCCGGCTCCAAGGTGTCGACCAAACTCGACGTGCTGAACAGCCTGAGCCAGATCTGCAACCAGTTGATCGTTGGTGGCGGCATCGCCAACACCTTCCTGGCCGCTGCCGGTCATCCAGTCGGCAAGTCGCTGTACGAGCCGGATCTGCTGGATACCGCTCGCGCCATCGCCGCCAAGGTCAGCGTACCGCTGCCAGTGGACGTGGTGGTTGCCAAGGAGTTCGCTGAAAGCGCCGCTGCGACCGTCAAGCTGATCGCTGACGTCGCTGCCGACGACATGATCCTGGACATCGGCCCGCAGACCGCGGCGAATTTCGCCGAGCTGCTGAAGTCGTCCAAGACTATCCTGTGGAACGGCCCGGTCGGCGTGTTCGAGTTCGATCAGTTCGGTAATGGCACCAAAGTGCTGGCCCAGGCCATCGCAGACAGCGCGGCGTTCTCCATTGCCGGCGGTGGCGACACCCTGGCTGCCATCGACAAGTATGGCGTGGCCGAGCAGATCTCCTACATTTCTACCGGTGGTGGCGCGTTCCTCGAATTCGTCGAAGGCAAGGTTCTGCCAGCCGTTGAAGTCCTGGAAAGCCGGGCCAAGGCCTGAGGGTCGCCCGTTTGACCAGGCAAGGGAGTGTTTACATGGTCAAGACGTTAGCGCTGTTGATCGTCGCAGGTTCGTTGGTGGCGTGCGGGAGTAACCCTAAGGCCACCCCGGAACCTGCGCCGTCCGAGTCGGACAAAGGCTGCTACCAGGCTGACTGGCAGGCCGAAACCAACCCGGTGCTCAACAAGCGCGCAGGTCCCGAGGGTCTGGACAAATACGAGACCCAGGCACCCGCCAAGGAACATGGCTGCCCTTGACGGGTCTGACTCTTTACTCAGGGCTGGCAGTGTGCGCCGTCAGCCGAGGGACACGGATGAAAGGTTTTATCGCAGTTGCGGCATTGGCGTTGTTGGCGGGTTGTGCTCAGTTGAACCTGTTCCAATCGTCCGCGCCTGTGGATAACTGGACCACCTGGACCTGCGACAGCCAGGCCAAGGTGTTGTGGCGCTACATCGACGACAGCCGCAAAGAAGTCGACGTGCGGCTGGGCGGTGCCGATCAGGTCTACCGCTTGAAGCAGGAACCGGGTGCATCGGGTTCGCTGTACAGCAATGACATGCTGGCGTTTCACATAAAAGGTGAGGAAGGCCTGGTTTACTGGGTCGCCACCAATGATTTGATTGGCCGTGGCTGTCACCTGTAGGAGCGAGCATGCTCGCGATGGTCGTTAACGATAACGCTGGGGGCCTGAATGCCCGCGTTGTCTGGTCTACCATCGCGAGCAGGCTCGCTCCTACAGGGGCGGCAGCTACCAGATGCAACACCAAATCCGCAGTCCGGGCCAACCCCCGATCTGCAAAAACTTGAATAGCCGCCGCCGCTACGGCAGGCTGGCACGATTAACGACCCTCAACCGGGAGAGATATACACAATGGCACTTATCAGCATGCGCCAGATGCTGGACCACGCAGCCGAGTTCGGCTACGGCGTTCCAGCCTTCAACGTCAACAACCTTGAACAGATGCGCGCCATCATGGAAGCCGCTGACAAGACTGACTCCCCGGTGATCGTCCAGGCTTCGGCCGGTGCTCGCAAATACGCCGGCGCACCGTTCCTGCGTCACCTGATCCTGGCAGCCATCGAAGAATTCCCGCACATCCCGGTGTGCATGCACCAGGACCACGGCACCAGCCCTGACGTCTGCCAGCGCTCCATTCAACTGGGCTTCAGCTCGGTGATGATGGACGGATCCCTCGGTGAAGACGGCAAGACCCCGACCGACTACGACTACAACGTGCGTGTTACCCAACAAACCGTGGCCATGGCTCACGCCTGCGGCGTTTCGGTAGAAGGCGAGCTGGGCTGCCTGGGTTCGCTGGAAACCGGCATGGCCGGTGAAGAAGACGGCATCGGCGCCGAAGGCGTTCTGGATCACAGCCAGATGCTGACCGACCCGGAAGAAGCCGCTGACTTCGTAAAACGCACTCAGGTTGATGCCCTGGCCATCGCCATCGGCACCAGCCACGGCGCCTACAAGTTCACCAAGCCGCCTACCGGCGACGTGCTGGCCATCGACCGCATCAAGGAAATCCACAAGCGCATTCCGAACACTCACCTGGTGATGCACGGTTCGTCTTCGGTTCCGCAAGAGTGGCTGGCGATCATCAACCAGTACGGCGGCGACATCAAGGAAACCTACGGCGTACCGGTAGAAGAAATCGTCGAAGGCATCAAGCACGGCGTGCGCAAGGTCAACATCGACACCGACCTGCGCCTGGCATCCACTGGCGCAATGCGTCGCCTGATGGCCACCAACCCGAGCGAGTTCGACCCGCGTAAATTCTTCGGCGCCACCGTGACCGCCATGCGCGATGTGTGTATTGCTCGCTACGAAGCCTTCGGTACTGCCGGCAACGCTTCGAAGATCAAGGCGATCTCGCTGGAAGGGATGTACCAGCGTTACCTGAAAGGTGAGTTGAACGCCAAGGTCAACTAAGACCGTCAGCGTTTTAGTCGCATGAAAAACCCGCAGAAATGCGGGTTTTTTGTGAGCGCAAGATCAAAAGATCGTCCGAAGGCTGCGATCTTTTCAACGGTAAATACTATTGATTGTGATCAATATCCAGCTTGCTGAACGTCACTTCCCCGCCTTCGCTTGTGTACCCCGTGTTGTCCTGCACATAGACGCCGGCCTTGAAGTACAGCGGTTTATCACGCCACATCGCGCTGATATCGGTATTCCACTGATAGCCCGCCGCACTGATGCCCAATGCACCGCCGGGGCTGAGGTGGATGAGGTAGGAGAATTCCTGATTGAGTTTCACGCCGGTGGCGATGGTGATGACTCGGGGGGTGTCGTCGGGGTGCATGCGGACTTTGGCGACGATGTTGCCGGTTGAACTGTCGGTTTTGTATTGATACTCGACCTTCACCATGGGCTTCTGGCTGTTATAGGCATGGATCTGGCCAATGACGATCTTGCCCGAGCTGGGTACCTGGCTGACCGAAAGAGTCGCATGCAGGGAATTGTCAGCGTCGGGGTAGTACCAGTTTTTCAACGTGCCGTTGCTGTAGGTTTCACGCAATTCGGTGCGTGGATAAATCGCGTTTTCGGTACGGGAGCCGGTCACGGGCGCCCAGAAAAACAATGTGCCGGTGTCGGAGTGGAAGTATTGATCCTTGAAACCATCCACCAGTTTGGCGGTTTCGACGGTGTACGGCGGGTTGCCAACGGGAACGCTGAGGTTCCAGCTTGCGAGATCGATCATGTCGGTTCTTCCACTCGATTCATGCTGAACGGGCGTGCCAGAAGCTCTAGACCGCACCTTTGGGGCGGCCTTTATAAGCGTAGCGGGATATTTTGTTAACGCTTGTCTGACGGGTGGTTGACGTCAACAACCTGTCGAAATGCCATCTTCCTGGTTTTCATGGAGCTGAACAATCGACCGTTAGTCGGTAAAAGACACAATGATTATATGATGGCTTACTGACACCTTCTGCTTTTGCAGAACCGGGTCTAGAGTGATGGCACCGTATTTGTCCGGTTTTCACGAGAAGCCGGCCTGACACCCCGCAATTAGAGAGGCAGCATGGAATGCGCGCAACCCACGCCAGTAGAAGGCGGCTCAACCCTTTTAGTCGTCGATGATTACCCTGAAAACCTGATCAGCATGCGTGCGTTGTTACAGCGCCAGGGCTGGCGGGTCATGACTGCCGCCTCAGGTTTCGAGGCCCTCGGCTTGTTGCTTGAACACGATATCGACCTGGTGCTGCTGGACGTACAGATGCCGGGCATGGACGGTTATGAAGTGGCGCGCCTGATGCGCGGTAGCCAGCGGACCCGTTTCACGCCGATCATTTTCCTGACCGCCAACGAACAGTCCCAGGACGCGGTGATCAAGGGCTATGCCAGTGGTGCGGTGGATTTCCTGTTCAAACCGTTCGACCCACAGATCTTCACGCCCAAGGTCCAGGCGTTGCTCGAACACCAGCGTAACCGCCGGGCCTTGCAGCGCTTGAGTCATGATCTGGAATCCGCTCGTGCCTTTAATGCGTCGGTGCTGGATAACGCGGCCGAAGGCATTCTGGTATTGGGTGAGGACGGTCTGATTCGTTTTGCCAATCCGGCGATGTCGCGGCTGCTCAATGCCACGGTGCAGGAACTGCAAGGCAAGGAGTTTCTGGACTACCTGCAAAAACCGCATATCCCGATCTGGGCCGATTCCGAGTTGCTGGCCGGATATAAACGCGGCGAAACCCTGCGCCTGCACGATGCCCTGCTACGTACGGCGCCCGGCCAGCAGGTGCCGGTGGCCTTGTCCTGCGCGCCGTTGCCTGCCGAGCAGCATGCGATGGTGGTCACCGTGCTGGACATGTCGGTGGTGCGCCATCTGCATCAGCAACTGGAATTTCAGGCGGTCACCGATCCGCTGACCGGATTGCTCAACCGCCGGGGTTTCTACCAGACCGTCGAGAACCTGCTGTTGCGCGGTGAGCGTTCCGACAGTTCCTGGGTCTTGATGTACCTGGACCTCGACGGCTTCAAACGAGTTAATGATTCGCTCGGGCATGATGCCGGCGATCGAGTGCTGCGCTGGGTATCCGAACAGTTGAGGGCCTGCCTGCGGCCCTTCGACATTCTGGCGCGGATGGGCGGCGACGAATTCACCGCGCTGCTGGATCTGGAGTTCCCCGAGCAAGCGGCGAAGATTGCCGAGAAGCTCATCGAGCGAGTGTCGATCTGTCAGCAGATCGACGGCCTCGATATCGCCCTGGGTGCCAGTATCGGCATCGCCACGTTCCCGGATTGTGGTGCCAATCTCGACGGGATGCTGCGGGCGGCCGACATCGCCATGTACGAAGCCAAGCGTGCCGGTCGCCAGCAATATCGCTTCTACGATCACGAAATGAACGGCCGGGCGCGCTCGCGGCTGATGCTGGAAGAAAGTGTGCGAAGCGCCATTGAGAATCGGGATTTCAATCTGGTGTATCAGCCTCAGGTGGCGATTGCCGACGGGCGGATTCGTGGCTTCGAGGCCTTGTTGCGCTGGCAGCATCCGAGCGTTGGCGATGTACCCCCGGGGCTGTTTTTGCCATTGCTGGAGGAGGCGCGGCTGATCAGTCGTCTGGGCAGCTGGATCTACCATCGCAGCGCCGGGCAACGCAAAGCCTGGGAGTCCCTGTTTGCCGAGGACCTGGTGCTCGGCGTCAGTTTGAGCAGTACGCAGTTCGGCGTGCCCAACCTGGTCACCGAGTTGCGTCAGGTGCTTGAGCGCCATGGCTTGCAACCACGTTATCTGGAAGTCGAGGTCACGGAAGAGGCCTTGATGCATAACCCCGAAGAAACCCGCAAGCAATTGCGCCTGCTGCGCAATCTGGGCGTACGAGTGGCACTGGATGACTTCGGGGCCGGACTGTGCTCACTGTCGCACTTGCGCGACCTGGAGCTGGACACACTCAAGCTCGACCGGCATTTGATCGCCCGGTTGCCGGAATCGGTACGGGACGCGGCGCTGGTGCGTAGTGTGATCGACCTGTGCAAACAGTTCGGGATGCTGGTGATTGCCGAAGGGGTGGAAACCGTCGCGCAGTATGAATGGCTGCAGGCCAACGGTTGTGAATATGTACAAGGTTTTCTGGTGGCCCGGCCGATGATGGCCGAAGACACCGGGGTCTTTGTCCAGCCGTTTGACTGGAGCGCGCTGGCCCGCTGAATTCGCTACACTGGCGAACTTTTAGTGACTTGTATTGCCGCCCCATGACCGTGTTGAAATATCTTCAGGCCTATCCCGCCACCTTGCAGGATCAGGTGCGCCAGCTGATCGCCGACGGTCGGCTGGGCGATTACCTGAGCCAGCGTTACCCGCAAAAGCATGGGGTGCAGAGCGACAAGGCGCTGTACACCTATACCTTGGACCTCAAGCAGGAATACCTGCGTAATGCGCCGGCCATCGACAAGGTGCTGTTCGACAACCGCCTGGACCTGACTCATCGCGCGCTCGGCCTGCATACCACGATCTCCAGGGTGCAAGGCGGAAAACTCAAGTCCAAGAAGGAAATCCGCATCGCTTCGCTGTTCAAGGAAGCGCCTTGCGAGTTCCTGAAAATGATCGTGGTGCATGAGCTGGCGCACTTCAAGGAGTCGGACCACAACAAGGCCTTCTACAAACTGTGCGAGCACATGCTGCCGGGTTATCACCAGGTGGAATTTGATGTGCGGGTGTACCTGACGTGGCGGGATCTGTAGGAGCTGCCGCAGGCTGCGATCTTTTAAGGAGCATTGGATGGACGTGAGCAAGACCAAGAGCAGCTTCTACCGCCGGTTGTACGTGGCGTACCTGATCGACAGCGGGCTGGCCAGCAGTGTCCCGGCGCTGACCGAGGTCACCGGCATGCCCCGGCGCACGGCACAGGACACCATCGCGGCGCTGGCGGATCTGGATATCATTTGTGAGTTCGAGCAGGAAGAGGGTGCGCGCAACCATGCGGGGCGCTATCGGATTCGCGAGTGGGGGGCGATCGATCGTGGGTGGATCGAGCGTAATCTGCGGCAGATCAAGGCAGTGCTGGAGTATCCCTGAGATTTGCGGTGCCTGAACTGACGCCATCGTCGGAACGCCGCCCGGAGCAGGCTCGCTCCCACAGTTGAGTTGAGCTGTGAACACGATCCAGTGTGGGAGCGAGCCTGCTCGCGAAAGGGTCTTCAAGGACGACGCATCCCAATGTGTGGAATGCCATCTTCCACATATTCCTCACCTGCCACGACAAAACCATAACGCCCGTAATACCCCTGCAAATGCGCCTGGGCCGAGAGGTAGACCGGCAGGCCGGGCCAGTATTTCTCGATCTGTTTCAACGCCTGATCCATCAGCTCATGCCCCAGGCCTGCACCGCGTGCCTGCGGGGCAATGATCACCCGCCCGATCACTACATCGCCGCCCTGTGATTGCGGGTCGAGCAGGCGCAGGTAGGCCACCAGCCGGTTACCGTCCCAGGCCATCACGTGGCAGGTGTCGCCTTCCAGGTCCTGGCCATCAATATCCTGGTAAACGCATTTTTGTTCGACGACGAACACTTCTGCACGCAGCTGTAAAATGGCGTACAGCTGCTCCTTGCCCAGGTCGCTGTGGTGTTTGCAGATCCAATCGACTGTCATGTTTTGATTCCCTGAAAACGTCGTTCCGATACTAAGCGCAGTCACGCCAGAAGTCTTTATGGCGGAAGAATCTGTGACATAGGCCAAAATGCCATCATTCATTTCTCGCGCGGATGTCTTCTTTGTGTAATCTGGATCGAAGCGCTGTGCTGTGGCTTCGATGAGCTAATGTTTCGTACCCGGGTCTTGTCAGTACGAGGCCTTGGGGTTCTGGCTGAAAACACGTTGGGCAATCCGCCCGCTAAGGATTTTCTGGCATGCCGCGATTGCATCGAGCTTTTGCCTTGATTGGATTGCTGTTGCTGTTGCTGGTTCAGGGAGCAGCGGCAGAAAAACTGCGGTTGGTCGCTGATGCTTGGCCCCCCTTTACCGATTCCACGCTCGTCAACGGTGGTTTGGCCACGGATATTGTCAGTACCGCGCTCGCCAGGGCCGGCTATGCCAGTGAGTTTGAACAAGTGCCCTGGGCGCGGGCCTTGATGGGTGTGGGCGAGGGCCGCTACGACGTGCTGGTCAACGCCTGGTACAACGACGAACGTACAAAACTCGGCCAGTTTTCTGGCGAATACCTGCTCAATCGCGTACGGTTTCTCAAGCGTAAAGACGCGCCCATCGAGTTCAACGACCTGCAGCAATTGCACACGTATCCGATTGCCATCGTGCGCGGTTACGCCTATTCGCCCGCGTTCGACAACGACGACTCATTGCAGAAAATCCCGGTGCACAGCTTCGCCATGGCAGTGCGCATGGTCGCGGCCGGCCGGGTCAAGCTGACGCTGGAAGATGAATTCGTCGCCCGCTACTACCTGGCCCGTGAGTCACCCAAACTGCGAAACGCCGTGGAGTTCCTGCCCAAGGCATTGAGCGAGAACAGCCTGCATATCATGGTCAGCCTGAAGAATCCCGAGCATGCACGGATCGTCACCGGTTTCGACCGGGAGATCGCGGCGATGAAGGCGGACGGGAGTTATGACAAGTTGATGAGGCAGCATGGGATGTAAGTGAGTTGATCCAGATTTTGTGCTGTTACTGATGGCCTCTTCGCGAGCAGGCTCGCTCCCACAGTAGATCTTCAGTCGACACAAGTTTTATGAACACCAGAGCCCCTGTGGGAGCGAGCCTGCTCGCGATGAGGCCCGCTCAGACACCACAGATCTCAATCCTCACTCGTATCCTTGATCAGATGCGCCGCCAACGTCCTCAGCGGGCCCAACTGCCGACAAATCAGCGCCAGTTGCGTCTGCACCAACCGCTGCCCCTCATCGATTTCATCGGGCATCTGCTCCAGTTCATTGGCCAGTGCTTCTTCCTCATCGCTTTGAATCGCTATTGAGGATTTGCTCGCCAGCCCATGGGCGATTTCGTCGATGCTCGCAGCCAGTTTCACCCCGGCCCCGTCGATCAAATGTTCATGCACGTCCGCCGGCAGTTGGGTTTCCCGATGTGCGCCCAGGCCTGACAGGTAGCTCAGTAGCGTGTGCGACAGCACCAGGAAGCGGAATCCGACATCCGCTTCCTTACGGAAATGCCCAGGCTCCATCAGCATATTGGCCAGTGTGGTCGACAGCGCCGCGTCGGCGTTGTGCGCGTTGCGGCGGGCCAGGCGGTAAGCCAGGTCGTCGCTTTTACCCGCAGCGTATTGCTGCATGATCTGGCGCAGGTAAATGCTGTTGCAGGCCAGGGTGTTGGCCAGCACTTTGTTCAGGCGCCGCCCCTGCCAGTCCGGCAGGAACAGGAACACCGCGAGCCCGGCGATCAGGCTGCCGAGCAAGGTATCGAACAACCGTGGCAGGAACAGCCCGTAACCGTCACCCACCTGGTTGAAGCAGAACAGCACCATCAGGGTGATTGCCGCCGTCGCCAGGGTGTAGCGGGTGGTGCGGTTGGTAAAGAACACCACCCCGGCGGCAATGGCGAAACACGACTGGATCAGCGGGTTCGGGAACAGGTCGAACAGCGCCCAGGCCAGGGTCAGGCCGATGGCGGTGCCGATGATCCGTTGACCGAGTTTGCGGCGGGTGGCGCCGTAGTTCGGTTGGCAGACGAACAGCGTGGTGAGGATGATCCAGTAGCCTTGGGACGGGTGGATCAAATGCACCATGGCGTAGCCGATGCTCAAGGCCAGGGGCAATCGCAGGGCATGACGGAACAGCAGCGAGGTCGGCGTCAGCTGCGTGCGCAAGCGCAGCCACACGTCCTTGAGGTTGCGCGGCGAACGGTCAAGCAAGCTGCTGTCGGTGGCGTCGGCCAGGGCGTCGGGGTTGCTGGCATCGCTGAGCAAGCGATCGAGAGTGCCAAGGTTGGCCGCCAGTGCCCGCAGTGAACGCAGCAAGCCGCGCCAGGCCGGGTTGCTCTGGATGCGCAGGTGTTCGAGGGAGGCATCCAGGTCGCTCAGGGCTTCGGCGAAACTGGCGTCATAGGTGAACGGCTGGCGCATCTGGAACGATTCGGCCAGGGCCCGGCAGGCCTTGCCTTGCTGACGCAACAGGCGTTGGCAGCGGAACAGCACGTCGCTGTGGAAGAAGGCGTCGGCCAGGGCGTTATAAGGGTAGTGCGAAGAACTGGCACGTTCGTGGATGTCCTGGGCGAGGAAGTACAGCTTGAGGTAGCGGCTGACTTTCGACCCCGGGCGACCGTTACCGACCCGGTGCAGGATGATTTCCTTGGCAGCGTTCAATGCCGCCACCACCCGACCGTTCTGCTGGGCCAGTTCCAGGCGCCGTGCCTCCACGTCCATCTGCCGGATCGGCTCGAACAGCGAGGATTTCAGCTTCAGGTAAAAGCCCAGCTCGCGGAACAGGCGCGCCAGGCTCTGCTGCACCGGCTGATTGGAAAACAGCGCCTGCCACAACACCGAGAGCAGGCCATACCAGGCGGCACCGGCCACCAGCAGTACCGGCTCGTGCCAGACATCGATGACCGCGCCGCCGCGCTGGTCCACGCCGATCATGGTGTAGACCGACAGAATCAGTGTCGCCGAGGCAATCGCGCCATAGCGTTCGCCGAGGGCGCCGAGCATGGTCAGGCAGAACGCGGCCAGGGCGAAGGCGATGATAAACAGCCAGGGGTAGGGGAAGAGCAGTTCGACGGACAGGGCGGCGACAGCGAAACACACCAGCGTCACGGCCAGCGCGTTGAGACGGCCCTGCCAACTGTCGTCGGTCTCGGCCAGGGCACTGGCGATAATCCCCAGGAACAACGGGATCAACAGGCCCATTTCGTCCTGATACCAACACAGCGCCATGGTGCCGGTCAGGGCAATGAATACCCGTACGCTGTAACTGAATTTATCCAGCGCCCAAAGGCGCCGCAGAGTCTGGCGGAACGAAGTCGATGACATGAAATGCGAAGGCCTTCCGAGGCAATGACGCTAAATTGAGCCACTAATGACGCCGACGCAATGGCGTCGATCACATCAGACAGCAAAATCTGTTCCTTCCTTGTGCGAATACAATCTACAAATCATCACAGATCCAATGTGGGAGCGGGCTTGCTCGCGAAAGCGTCCTTTCATTCAACATTGATGTTGAATGTTATGGCCCCTTCGCGAGCAAGCCCGCTCCCACATTTTGATTTGTGTTTATCAGACGTACTGCGCAGCGGCGTAGCCCGAAGCCCACGCCCACTGGAAGTTGAACCCGCCCAGATGCCCGGTCACGTCCAGCACTTCCCCGATGAAGTACAGCCCCGGGCTTTTCAGCGATTCCATGGTCTTGGACGACACTTCATTGGTGTTGACGCCGCCCAGGGTCACTTCGGCGGTGCGATAGCCTTCGGTGCCGGCGGGCACGACTTTCCAGCTCGCCAGTTTTTCCGCGATATCGGCCAGTTCCGCGTGGGTGTACTGCTTCATCGGTTTGGAGACGAACCAGTTGTCCGCCAGCAGGTTGGCCATCTTCTTGGTGAAAATTTCCCCGAGCAGGGTTTTCAGCTCGCTGTTAGGGCGTTCGGCCTGTTGCTGTTGCAGCCAGCTCGGCACGTCGTGATCCGGCAGCAGGTTGATCTCCACGGTATCGCCGGACTCCCAGAACGACGAGATCTGCAAAATCGCCGGGCCGCTGAGGCCGCGGTGGGTGAACAGGATGTTCTCGCGGAAGCTCTGGTCATTGCAGCTCACCAGGCAATCCACCGATGTGCCGGACAGCTCAGTGCACAAGGCCTTGAGCTGATCGGTGATGGTGAATGGCACCAGGCCGGCGCGGGTCGGCAGCAGTTCGTGGCCAAACTGTTTGGCCACCTGGTAACCGAAACCGGTGGCGCCCAGGGTCGGGATCGACAGGCCGCCGGTGGCGATTACCAGCGATTCGCACGTTATCTGGTCGAGTGTCGTGTCCAGCAGGTAGCCGCTTTCGAGCTTCTCGATGGTCTGGATCGAGGTGTCCAGGTGCAGGCTGACGCCGACCTGATCGCACTCGTTGAGCAGCATTTCCAGGATGTCGCTGGATTTGTTATCGCAGAATAACTGGCCGAGTTTTTTCTCGTGGTACGGCACGCCGTGCTTGGCCACCATGCCGATGAAATCCCACTGGGTGTAACGGGCCAGGGCGGATTTGCAAAAGTGCGCGTTCTGCGAGAGGAAATTGCTCGGTTCGGTGTACATGTTGGTGAAATTGCAGCGGCCACCGCCCGACATCAGGATTTTCTTGCCGGCCTTGTTGGCATGGTCGAGCAACAACACCTTGCGCCCGCGCCCGGCGGCGGTCAGTGCACACATCAACCCTGCGGCGCCAGCGCCAATGATCACGACTTCGGTAGAGCGCAAAACGGTGTCCTCTTGATGTATCACCACAAAACCAATGTGGGAGCGGGCTTGCTCGCGAAAGGGCCATCACATTCAACATCAATGTCGACTGATAAGCCGCTTTCGCGAGCAAGCCCGCTCCCACAGGGGGATCTTCGTTGGGTCGAAGATCGCTTACAAAATACGAACGCGCAACGAACGGCCCTTGATCTTGCCGTCGTTCAAACGCTGCAAGGCTTGCTTGGCGACGCCGCGCTCCACGGCCACATAGGCCTGGAAGTCGAAAATCGCGATCTTGCCGACCTGGGCACCGGGGATGCCGGCGTCACCGGTCAGTGCGCCAAGAATGTCGCCCGGACGAACCTTGTCCTTACGGCCGGCAGCAATGCACAGGGTGCTCATCTGCGGCAACAGCGGACCACCGCCCTTGGAGGTGAGGTTGTCCACCTGATCCCAGGTCAGTGGTGTCTGCTGCAATTGCTCGATGGCCTGGGCGCGCTGCGCTTCGGATGGCGCCACCAGGCTGACCGCGAGGCCTTTCTCACCGGCGCGGCCAGTACGGCCGACGCGGTGGATGTGGATTTCCGAATCACGGGCCAGTTCGACGTTGATCACCATGTCCAGGGAATCGATATCGAGGCCGCGGGCGGCGACGTCGGTCGCCACCAGTACCGAAGTACTGCGGTTGGCGAACATCGCCAGCACCTGGTCGCGGTCTCGCTGTTCCAGATCGCCGTGCAGGCCGACGGCGGAAATGCCTTTGGCGGTCAGGTGGTCGACGGTTTCCTGAACCTGCTGCTTGGTGTAGCAGAAGGCCACGCAGGAGGCCGGGCGGAAGTGGCCAAGGACCTTGGTCACCGCACTCATGCGGTCGTCCGGGGAAATCTCGTAGAAGCGCTGCTCGATCTGCGTGTCGTCGTGGAACGCCTCGGCCTTCACTTGCTGCGGGTTACGCATGAACTTCGAGGCCAGCTGCTTGATGCCTACCGGGTAGGTGGCGGAGAACAGCAGGGTCTGGCGACGCTCCGGGGCCTGCATGATGATTTCTTCGATGGAATCGTAGAAACCCATGTCGAGCATGCGGTCGGCTTCGTCGAGGATCAGGGTGTTGAGGCCGTGGAGTACCAGCGAACCTTTGCGCAGGTGCTGCTGGATGCGTCCCGGGGTGCCGACGATGATGTGCGCGCCGTGTTCCAGCGAAGCGATCTGCGGGCCGAGGGACACGCCGCCGCACAGGGTCAGGACCTTGATATTGTCTTCGGCACGGGCCAGGCGACGGATTTCCTTGGCGACCTGGTCAGCCAGCTCGCGGGTCGGGCACAGGATCAGCGCCTGGCAACCGAAGTAACGCGGATTGATCGGGTTCAGCAGGCCGATGCCAAAGGCAGCGGTCTTGCCGCTGCCGGTCTTGGCCTGGGCGATCAGGTCCATCCCCTTGAGGATCACCGGCAAGCTTTGCGCCTGGATCGGCGTCATCTGGGCATAACCGAGGGAGTCGAGGTTAGCCAGCATGGCGGCGGACAGCGGCAAAGTATTAAATTCGGTGGCGATGGTGGTCACGGGACTGGCCTGCAAAACAAAATGTCGCGCAGTGTACCAGTCCGATGGCCATTCGCCCTAAGGTTCGATGTGCTCTTCCGGACGCTTGACGCGCCGTCCGTCTTCCCGGGAGAGCTGGGAAAAGATCGTTGCAGCCAGCATTGCCATGATTCCAACCGTCACGAACGTTAGTTGAAAGGCGCCCAAAACCGTCTCCACGCCGTCATTGCCGATCTCCGCCGTAAAGCCACCGAGCAATGCACCCGCGCAGGCCACGCCCAGGCTCAGGGACAATTGCGCGACCACCGACAGCAGGCTGTTGCCGCTGCTGGCGCTGGCGTCGTCGAGGTCGATCAGGGTCACGGTGTTCATCGCGGTGAACTGCAAGGAGTTGATCGCCCCGAGGATCGCCAGCAGGCACAGCAGCAGCCAGTACGGCGTCTGCTCACTGACCAGACCCATGCTCGCCAGCATGATCCCCAGCGCCAGGGTGTTGCCGGTGAGCACGATGCGGTAACCCAGGCGCTCGATCAGCGGGCGCGCCACCCACTTGGCGATCATCGCCGCCGCCGCCAGCGGCAGCATGCTCATCCCGGCCTGGGACGGCGAATAGCCCAGCGCCACTTGCAACAGTAACGGCACCAGAAAGGGCAGGGCGCCGCTGCCGAGGCGGGCGAACAGGTTGCCGAGAATGCCCACGGCAAAGGTCCGGGTCTTGAACAGCGACGGCGCGAACAGCGGGTTGTCGATATGCCCGGCGCGCAGCCAGTACGCCGCCAGGCACGCCATGCCGCCGAACAGCAGCAACATCACCCGCAAATGCGGCAGGTGCAGTTCGCCCAGGCCTTCCATGGCGATGGTGATCAGAATCATCGCCGCGCCGAACAGCACGAAACCCAGGCTATCGAAACGGGTGCGCTCGGTGCCGCGAAGGTCGGGGATGAATTTCCACACGGCGTAGCAACCGACCAGACCCACCGGCAGGTTGATCAGGAAGATCCAGTGCCAGGTCAGGTATTGCACCATCCAGCCGCCCATTGTCGGGCCGATCAAGGGGCCGAGCAGCCCGGGAATGGTGATGAAACCCATGATCCGCACCAGTTCCGAGCGCGGGTAGGCGCGCAACACCACCAGCCGCCCGACCGGCAGCATCAACGCGCCGCCCAGGCCCTGGATCACCCGGGCACCGATCAGCATGCTCAGGCTGCTCGACAATGCGCAGAGCAGCGAGCCGAGACTGAACAGCAAAATCGCACTGAAAAAGATCTTTCGGGTGCCGAAGCGATCGGCTATCCAGCCCGAAGCCGGGATCAGCAACGCGACCGTGAGCATGTAAGCGATGATCACACCCTGCATGCGTAATGGGTCTTCGGCCAAGTCGCGGGCCATGGCTGGCAGGGCAGTGTTGAGAATCGTCCCGTCGAGGGACTGCATGAAGAAGGCGATTGCGACGACCCACGGCACCCAACGGGCGGTGACAGCGTCGAGAGGTGGGCGGTTGGGCATGGGACCTCTTGGTAGGTTTTCATCGACATTGTAGGAGCTGGCTTGCCAGCGAAGCTTTTGGCGGCCTTGACGGCCCTTTCGCTGGCAAGCCAGCTCCTACAGGGTGTTGCGCATTTACAAGGTCAGGGTCAATCGGCTGACCAACGCCCCCGGCAACAACGCCGAAGCCGTCGCCCGCTGGCTATACGTACTCGCCGACAGCAACAACTCCCGCTCCTCGGTCAACGCTTCCAGTTGCGAACCGAGCAGGCTGAAAGCGCTGTCGTCGAAGCGCATGGTGCTGACCGGTGCCTGGATCTCGCCGTTCTCGACCCAGAACGTGGCAAAGCGGGTCATGCCGGTCAGGCGTGCGGCCGGTTGATCCGAGAAGTTCAGGTACCACAGGTTGCTGATGTACAGCCCTGTGCCCAGTTGCTTGAGGATGTCCGTGTCAGGCAATACCCCGGCTTTCATGTTCAGCGCACTCGGTGATTCACCGCCGCTGGCGCCGTTGGCGGTCAAACCGTATTCCGCAGCACTGCGCGAGCTGACCAGTTGTGCCCCGGCCTTGCCATTGACGATCAACCCCAGATCGCTGCGCGGATAACCTTCGTCGGAGAACGCCGGGCTCAGCGAGCCGGTGACTTTTTCATCCAGCGAGACCAGCGGACTGAACGCGCTGTCGCCACCGTAGAGCTTTTGCAGCGGGCTGCTTTTGCTGGCAATCGACTGTGCCGAGAAACCACCCCAGCACAACATGCCCATGATTTCTTCCAGCGCCGCCGGTGCCAGGTAAGCGCGGTATTGGCCGGGCGCCAAAGTGCGTAGCGGCCGACCCAGAAACTCAAGCTGCTCGCGGGCTTGCTGGAAGCGTTTGGCAAAGCCTTCGCTGCTCCAGTCGTGCCCGGCGTAGCTGGCTTTCACGGCCTGGCCGTTCTCGTGGAACAGGCTGAAGTCGAAGTTGAAACTGTTGGCCTGATGCCAGCCGAAGGCGCCCGAAGAGCTGGCAAAGCCACGACTGATCGGGCCGGCAGCGTAGAAACCGACAAGATCCAGACCTTCGGCGGCCTGGGTGATTTGCGCGACCACCTGCTCGGTGTCCGGCAGCGGATGCGACTGCACGTTGTTGCTCTGCCAGCCGTTGTGGTTGAGCAGCAGGTACGGGTCCGGAGGCAGCAGCGGCAGGGTTTCACGCAACTGTTGCAGACCTTCGCTCAGGCGCTGCGCATCCACCTGCGGATCGCCGGCCAGGGTGATGTGCAGGTCGGCATGCCGGCCTTCGTTGATCAGTTTCAGGCCGATGCTCGCCTGCTGCACCTGACCGGCCTGACGCACCTTGGCGTGGTTGAAACGCACGAAGGCCGACGACTCGGCAGCGTAGCTGAGGGTGAACTGCTCGGGCTCGTGAAGCGCTGCACGCAGGCTGTTGACCAGCGCCTTGAACGACGCGGACTGGCTGTTTGAAGGATTCATCAGGCGTCTCCTCCGAATACATCAACGTTGCTGAACACACAGGCCGGTGACGCGTGGCCGACGCGGATCACCTGGTTCGGTTCGCCCTTGCCGCAGTTCGGTGTGCCGAGGACCTTTAGGGTACTGGCATCGCCGACGGCGCTGAGGCTTTTCCAGAACTGCGCGGAGATGCCCCTGTAATTGGGATTCTTCACCACGCCCTTGAGTTCGCCGTTTTCGATCAGTTGGCCCCATTCGCAGCCGAACTGGAATTTGTTGCGCGCATCGTCGATCGACCAGGAACGGTTGGTCGACATCAGCACGCCGTGTTCGATACCGCCGATCAGCTGTTCGATGGACTGATCACCGGGCTCGATGTTGAGGTTGGCCATGCGGTCGATCGGCGGGCGGTTCCAGCCGCAGGCGCGGCTGTTGGCGACGCCGTCCATGCCGGCCCGGAATTGCGACAGCGCACCACCCAGCGGGCGCAGCAACAGGCCTTCACGGATCAGGAACTGTTTGCTGGCGGGCGTGCCGTCGTCGTCATGGCCGTAGCTGGCGAGCTCCTCGGGGATGTCCGGGTCGAAGGTCACGTTGAGCAGGCCGGAACCGTATTGCAGGCGGCCGAAATCGCAGGCTTTGACGAAACTGGTGCCGGCGTAGTTGCGCTCGTCACCGAGGATGCGGTCCAGCTCCAGCGGGTGGCCGATGGACTCGTGGATTTGCAGCATCATCTGGTCGGGCATCAGCAGCAGGTCGCGCTTGCCTTGCGGGGTGTTCGGTGCCAGGAGCAATTGCAGGGCCTGATCGGCCACCTGGGCACCGGCACCGATCAGGCCGCAGCGGCTGATGACGTCCGCCGCGCCTTGCTGGCCGAAGTTCTCGCGGCCCAGGCTGCGGGTCTGGCTGTCATTACCATCGTAGGCCGTGACGTCCAGGCCGGGGTAGACAAAGCGTTGGGCCTGGCGCAGTTCGGCACCGGCGCTGTTGAGGTAGATCTGCTCGACGTGGGTGATGCCGAGGCTGACCTGCCAGTTCACCAGGCGCTCGTCCTTGGGTACGGCGGCCGACTCGGTGCCAAGCAGTTGGTAGCAGTCGCTCAGGGACGGGAACGCCTGGTCGAGGTTGGGCGAAAAATAATCGGCGCGGTCGCTGGAAACAGCCTGCTCGCGCAGGTCCAGCAAGGCGTGGGGCTTGAGTCGATGGGCCTGGAGTTCGGCGCGTTCGAGGGCAGCTTGCAGGCCCTGTTGCGACAGGTCGTTGGTGGCCGCATAGGCCTCGACGCCATTGACCCGCACGGTCAGCATCGCCCCTTCGTCACGGCTCAGGCTTGGCGGTTCGGCGACGTTCTTGCGCACTGACAGGTACTGCCCGGATTCGCGCACATAACGCAGGGAAAAGAATTCAGCACCCGTGCGCAAGGCAGCGAAGCGCTGCTTGAGCTGGGGGTAGAAATCGAACATTCGTGAACCTCCTGGGTATGGAGTGGCGGTGGAGCGGTGCTGCGAGGGGAGGGGTGAAACGATTGCGTGGCGCTAGATTAGGCCTGCGAGGGGGGGCGGATCAAGGGCGGAGCGGTCTGAAGCGGGGATACTTTGGGAGGGGGTGGTGTCTGGTCGGGCCTCATCGCGAGCAGGCTCGCTCCTACATTCAACCGCATTCCCATGAGGGAGCGCGATCAACTGTAGGAGCGAGCCTGCTCGCGAATAGCCGTAACGCGGTGTAACGCCTTAAGCGATCTGGCTCAATTCCCGCACCGGCTTGCCCTTCACTGGCGCTTCACCCGCCACATAGTAAGTGGCGGTGCTGCGCGGCAACGGCTTGCGGCCACGGATCTTGTCGGCGATTTTCTCGGCCATCATGATCGTTGGTGCATTCAGGTTGCCGGTGGTGATGATCGGCATGATCGACGCATCGACCACACGCAGGCCTTGCATGCCATGCACGCGACCTTCGCCATCGACCACGGCCATTTCGTCGGTGCCCATCTTGCAGGAGCAGGACGGGTGGAACGCGGTTTCGGCGTGCTCGCGGATGAACTTGTCCAGTTGCTCATCGCTCTGCACATCGATGCCCGGGCTGATCTCGCGACCACGGAAGGCGTCCAGTGCAGGCTGCTGCATGATTTCACGGGTCAGGCGGATGCCGTCGCGGAATTCTTGCCAGTCCTGTTCGGTGGCCATGTAGTTGAACAGGATGCTCGGGTGCTGGCGCGGGTCCTTGGACTTGGCCTGGATGCGACCGCGGCTTGGCGAACGCATGGAGCCCATGTGCGCCTGGAAGCCGTGCTCTTTCACACCGTTGCTGCCGTTGTAGTTAATCGCTACCGGCAGGAAGTGGTACTGGATGTTCGGCCATTCGAATTCCGGACGGGTGCGGATGAAACCGCCGGCTTCGAACTGATTGCTGGCGCCGATGCCGGTGCCGTTGAACAGCCATTCGGCACCGATGGCCGGCTGGTTGTGCAAGAGCAGCGACGGGTACAGTGAAACCGGTTGGGTGCAAGCGTATTGCAGGTACAGCTCAAGGTGATCCTGCAGGTTTTCACCGACGCCCGGCAGGTCGTGGACCACCGGAATATCGAGCTTGTTCAGCAACTCGGCCGGGCCGACGCCGGAGCGTTGCAGGATCTGCGGCGAAGCGATGGCGCCGGAGCACAGCAGCACTTCCTTGCGCGCCTTGACCTCAACGCGCTCTTCTGCGGCGCCGACCAGGTAACGCACGCCGACTGCACGCTTGCCTTCGAACAGGATCTTGTCAGTCAGGGCGTGGGTGACGATGGTCAGGGTTGAACGTTTCTTGGCCAGGTCCAGGTAGCCGCGGGCGGTGGAGGCACGACGACCCTCCGGCGTCACGGTGCGGTCCATCGGGCCGAAGCCTTCCTGCTGGTAACCGTTCAAGTCTTCGGTACGCGGGTAACCGGCCTGCACGCCGGCTTCAACCATGGCGTGGAACAGCGGGTTGTTGCCGGCTTTCGGCGTGGTCACGCTGACCGGGCCGTCGCCACCGTGGTAGTCGTTCGGGCCGATGTCGCGGGTTTCCGCTTTACGGAAGTACGGCAGGCAGTCCAGGTACGACCAGTCCTCAAGGCCTGGCAGCTTCGCCCAGCCGTCGTAGTCCATGGCGTTGCCGCGGATGTAGCACATGCCGTTGATCAGCGAAGAGCCACCCAGGCCCTTGCCGCGACCGCACTCCATGCGACGACCGTCCATATGTGGCTCAGGATCGGTTTCGTAGGCCCAGTTGTAGCGACGGCCTTGCAGCGGGAACGCCAGGGCGGCCGGCATTTGCGTGCGGAAGTCCAAGCGGTAGTCCGGGCCGCCCGCTTCGAGCAGCAGGACGGTGACACCTGCGTCTTCGGTCAGACGGGTCGCCAGGGTGTTACCGGCCGAGCCGGCACCGATGATGATGTAGTCGAATTCTTGGGACATTGAATGCACCCTCTTTGATGTGGGTCAGGTCGAGCCTCGATGAGTGCTGCGCACTCAATCGCGAGCAAGCTCGCTCCTACAAGGGATCGGGGCTCCCACAGGTTTGGCGAACGACGCCAAACCTGTGGGAGCGCGCTTGCCCGCGAAGAGGCCCTCGCAGGCAATACAAGACTCGGGTCTTAGAACACCGAGACGTAATCGCCCAGCTCGACCTGTACCGATTTGATGCGGGTGAAATTGTTCAGTGAGCTGATGCCGTTCTCACGGCCGACACCCGACTGCTTATAGCCGCCAACCGGCATCTTCGCGTCGGACTCGCCCCAGGCGTTGATCCAGCAGATACCGGCTTCCAGTTGATGAATCACGCGGTGGGCGCGGTTCAGGTCCTTGGTGACGATACCGGCGGCCAGGCCGAAGTCGGTGTCGTTGGCGCGCCGGATCACTTCTTCTTCGGTTTCGTAGGTGAGGATCGCCATCACCGGGCCAAAGATTTCTTCACGGACGATGGTCATGTCGTCGGTGCAGTCGGTGAACACGGTCGGAGCGACGAACGCACCTTTGGCGAATTCGCCGTCGGTCAGACGCTCGCCGCCGCACAGGACGCGGGCGCCTTCTTCCTTGCCCTTGGCGATGTAGCCCAGCACGCTTTCCATGTGCGCGAAGCTGACCAGCGGACCGAAGTTGGTGTTTTCGTCTTGCGGGTTGCCGATGCGGATGCGTGCAACGCGCTCAACGATCTTGGCTTCGAAAGCGGCTTTCAGGTGGGCCGGTACGAACACGCGAGTGCCGTTGGTGCAGACCTGGCCAGAGCTGTAGAAGTTGGCCATCATCGCGGTGTCGGCGGCGCGATCGAGGTCGGCGTCGTCGCAGATGATCAGCGGCGACTTGCCGCCCAGTTCCATGGTCACGTCCTTGAGCGACGAGGCCGAAGCGCTGGCCATGACTTTCTTGCCGGTGTCGGTGCCGCCGGTGAAGGAGACTTTCTCGATGCGCGGGTGCTCGGTCAGCCAGGTGCCGACTTCGCGGCCGCTGCCAGTCAGGACGTTGAACACGCCGTTTGGCACGCCGGCTTCGGTGTAGATCTCGGCCAGTTTCAGGGTGGTCAGCGAGGTGACTTCACTTGGCTTGAAGATCATCGCGTTACCGGCCGCCAGGGCAGGTGCGGATTTCCACAGGGCGATCTGGATCGGGTAGTTCCACGCGCCGATACCGGCCACGATGCCCAGCGGCTCGCGACGGGTGTAGACGAACGAAGTGGTGCGCAGCGGAATCTGCTCGCCTTCGATGGCCGGTACCAGGCCTGCGTAGTACTCCAGCACGTCAGCGCCGGTGACGATGTCGACATAGCGGGTTTCGGAGTAGGCCTTGCCGGTGTCCAGGGTTTCCAGGGCGGCCAGCTCATCGTTGCGCTCGCGCAGGATTTCCACGGCGCGACGCAGGATGCGCGAACGCTCCATGGCGGTCATCGCGGCCCAGATTTTCTGGCCCTTTTCGGCGCTGACCACAGCGCGCTCGACGTCTTCCTTGGTCGCACGTTGTACTTTTGCGAGGACTTCGCCGTTAGCCGGGTTGATGGCTTCGAAAGTGGCGTCGCTGCTGGCGTCACTGTAAGCGCCATCGATGTAGAGTTTTTGCAGTTCGAAACGGGCCATAAAGTCCTCGCAAGAGCATTAAGTGGTTGGCACGGTCCGGTGGTTGAGCGTTTATGTGTGCTCTAACTCACCCGCTTGGCCAGTTGGGTATCCATGTATTCGTAAGCAATCTGTTGTGCCTGCCCGGTGTCGAAAGCATCTCCCGACAGCGCGCCGCGCAACCACAAGCCGTCGATCAACGCTGCCAGGCCTCGGGCGGCGCTGCGCGCATCATTGAGCGGCAGCACGCGGCGGAACTGGCAGCACAGGTTGGAATACAGACGGTGATCGTTGATCCGCTGCAACCTGTGCAAAGACGGCTGGTGCATGCTGGTGGCCCAGAAGGCCAGCCAGGTTTTCATTGCCGGGCCATTGACCTGGCTGGCATCGAAGTTGCCCTCGATGATCACCTGCAGATGCGCCCTCGGGCTGTCATCTTTCAGCGCCTGTCGGCGCAGGGTGACGTTCTCGCTGAGGACGGTCATCAGGTACCCCATGGTGGCGGCAATCAGGCCGTTCTTGTCCTGAAAGTAGTGACTGATGATGCCATTCGAGACACCGGCCAAACGGGCGATCAGCGCAATGCTGGCGTCCCCCATGCCGACCTGATCGACGGCCTGCAAAGTGGCTTCGATCAATTGCTGGCGGCGGATGGGTTGCATACCGACCTTGGGCATCTTGCACATCTCCTTAGGCCTTCCGGTGGGCGTAGAACGGCTACCGGGTTGAGGCCAGTCTATTTTGTTTTGATTGAACGTTCAATCAACAAAGAATAAGATCTGCGACAAATCGTCGCTGCCTACAGATTTTTCCTACATGTAGCGGCGGAAAAAACGACTTCCGAAACTGCTCGAAACCTACGCGCTGCGGCGCTCCAGGGGTTTCGGGCTTTTTTCGGGCTGTCTTTATATCACCCGCCGGTCGGCTGCCCACTAACCGATTGGTCGGGTAACTCGTTTGTCTTGCGTTCTTCTCTCGCACTGCCCGGAGCATCTGTGCCATGAGTTCTGCCTCGCTAATAAAGACCCCACCCGAGAAGGTGACGGTCAACGGTTGGGTGTTCTACACCTCTACCGCGTTGATTCTGTTGTTGACCGCCATTCTGATCATCGCCCCGCAAGAGGCCGGCAGAATGCTGGGTACGGCGCAAGCCTGGTTGTCCCGCAGCTTCGGCTGGTACTACATGGTGGTGATTGCCGCCTACCTGATTTTTGTCGTCGGCCTGGCTTTTTCGTCTTACGGCAAACTCAAGCTCGGCAGCAAGGACGATACCCCGGACTTCAGCTACGGCGCCTGGGCGGGGATGCTGTTCTCGTCGGGTATCGGCATCTCGTTGCTGTACTTCGGCGCGTCGGAGCCGCTGGATCACTACTTCAACCCGCCGGAAGGCGTGGCCGGCAGCAACCTTGCCGCCCGTCAGGCCGTGCAGCTGACATTCCTGCACTGGGGCCTGCACGGCTGGGCGATTTACGCATTGGTCGGTCTGGCCGTTGCCTACTTTGCCTACCGGCATAACCAGCCGCTGGCGTTGCGTTCGGCGTTGTATCCGCTGGTGGGCGAGCGTTGGGTCAAGGGCGCGGCCGGGCATGCGGTGGACGGCTTCGGCATGTTCGTGACCCTGCTGGGGCTGGTGACGAACCTGGGGATTGGTTCGCTGCAAGTGTCGTCGGGGCTGGAAAACCTGTTCGGCATGGAACACAGCAACACCAACCTGCTGATCGTGATCATCGTGATGAGCACCGTGGCGACCATTGCCGCTGTGTCGGGCGTGGAAAACGGCATCCGTCGCCTGTCCAACCTCAACATCGTTCTGTTCAGTGGCCTGCTGATTTTCGTCCTGTTGTTCGGCCCGACCCTGCACCTGCTCAACGGCTTCGTACAGAACGTCGGTGACTACCTGAACGGCGTGGTGCTGAAGACTTTCGACCTCTATGTGTACGAAGGCGACAGTGAGAAGTCCGACCGCTGGCTGGGCCTGTGGACCCTGTTCTACTGGGCCTGGTGGATTTCCTGGGCGCCATTCGTGGGCATGTTCATCGCGCGTATTTCCCGTGGTCGTACCGTGCGCGAACTGGTCGCCGGCGTGCTGCTGATTCCGCTGGGCTTCACCCTGGCGTGGTTGTCGATCTTCGGTAACTCGGCCCTGGACCTGGTGATGAACCACGGGGCGGTAGAACTCGGGAAGACGGCGCTGGAACAGCCGTCCATGGCGATCTACCAGTTGCTGGAGCATTACCCGGCGTCGAAGGTGGTGATCGGCGTGTCGATCTTCGTTGGTTTCGTGCTGTTCCTGACCCCGGCGGACTCCGGTGCGGTGATGATGGCCAACCTGTCCTGCAAGGGTGGCACCGTCGATGAAGACGCTCCGCACTGGTTGCGGATCTTCTGGTCGGCGGTGATCACCCTGGTGACCATCGGCCTGCTGTTCGCCGGCAACTTCGAAGCCATGCAAACCATGGTGGTGCTGGCCGGTCTGCCGTTCTCGGTGGTGCTGGTGTTCTTCATGTTCGGCTTGCACAAGGCCATGCGCCAGGACGTGCAGATCGAACAGGAGCAAGCGGAACTGGCGGCACGCGGTCGCCGTGGTTTCAGCGAGCGCTTGACCCAGCTGGACCTGCAACCGAGCCAGTCGGTGGTGCAGCGTTTCATGGACAAGCACGTCAGCCCGGCACTGGAAGATGCCGCCGTGCAAATGCGTGCTCAAGGTCTGCAAGTGCAGACGCTGCTGGGCAAGTCCAAGCGCTGCATGGGCCTGCGCACCGAGATGGAAGAGGGTAACCCGTTTGTCTACGAAGTGAGTCTGGACGGTTACCTGGCCACGCCAACCGAATCGGCTCAGTCCGATGAGGCACGTCAGCGTTACTACCGTGCCGAGGTGTATCTGCACAACGGCAGCCAGGACTACGACTTGATGGGCTTCACTCAGGATCAGATCACCCGTGACGTGCTCGATCAGTTTGAAAGCCATCGGCAGCTCCTTGGCCGGGTTTATAGCTAAGAAGTGAGTGGCGCGGTGTATCAGTTGCACCGCGTCGCCGCTTGAAAAGATCGCAGCCTTCGGCAGCTCCTACGCCGAATGCATTCCCCTGTAGGAGCTGCCGAAGGTTCGGGCCGCGTTCGGACGATCTTTTGATCTTTCTACAAACAAAAACGCCGCGATTCTCTCGCGGCGTTTTTGTGTCTGTTGCCTTATTTACCCCAGGTTCTTGCCGAGCAGTGCGTGATACAGCTCGCTGTCGCCAAGAATCCCCACCACCTTGTTGTTGTCATGCAGCACCAGCTTGTTGCCGGTCTGATAACGAATCTGCAGCGCATCGCGCATGCCGATGTTCGAGTCCACCAGGGTTGGTCGACGACCCAGGCCTTCAACGGCCTGACCCGGTACCCAGTTCTGCAAGTCCAGCGCAGACCCGTTCTGGCGAGCGCCTTTGATGGTGTTGCCTTCGGCCAGGTCCAGCCACGAATCGCCGCCCGGATCCAGGCACACCGAACCGTTGATGCGTTTGCAGTTGTCCAGGGTGCGCATCAGGCTGCGACCGCACAGTACGTTCAGCGGGTTGGTGTGAGCCACGAAGGTCCGCACGTAGTCGTCCGCCGGGTTGAGGACGATTTCTTCCGGCTTGCTGTACTGGATGATCCGGCCGTCCTTCATGATCGCGATACGGCTGCCGAGTTTCAGCGCTTCATCAAGGTCGTGACTCACGAAGACGATGGTCTTGTGCAGCTTGCGTTGCAGTTCCAGCAGTTCGTCTTGCAGGCCCTGGCGGATCAGCGGGTCGAGTGCCGAGAACGGTTCGTCCATCAGCAGAATGTCGGCGTCCATCGCCAGTGCGCGGGCCAGGCCCACGCGTTGTTGCATACCACCGGACAGCTCGTTGGGTTTCTTGTTGCGCCACTGGGTCAGGCCCACCAGCTCAAGCTTGTCGTCCACCAGTTTGCGGCGTTCTTTCTCGGGGCGACCCTGCATTTCCAGGCCAAAGCTGATGTTTTCGCGAACGGTCAACCAGGGCATCAGGGCGAACTTCTGGAACACCATCGCAATGCGCTTGGTGCGCATCATTTTCAGTTCTGCCGGCGTGCACGAGGCAATGTCGATCTGCTTGCCTTCGTGCTCGACGAACAGCTTGCCGCGGCTGACGGTGTTGAGGCCGTTGATGCAGCGCAACAGGCTGGACTTGCCGGAGCCGGACAGACCCATCAGTACGCAGATTTCACCTTTTTCGATATCCAGGCTGGCCTTTTCAACGCCGACAATCTGCCCGGTCTTTTTCAGGATCTCGTTGCGGGTCATGCCTTGATCCAGCAGCTTGAGTGCCTCGCGTGGATCCTTGGAGAAGATAACGTCAACGTTATCGAAGCGAATTATGCTCATGCGTCACCCCCTACTTTGGCGTCGGGTTGTTTGCAGATACGGTCGAGCATGATCGCCAGCAGTACGATCGCCAGGCCTGCTTCGAAGCCCAGGGCGATATCAGCAGTGTTCAGTGCGTTGACCACCGGTTTGCCCAGGCCATCGGCGCCCACCAGTGCTGCGATCACCACCATCGACAACGACAGCATGATGCACTGGGTGATACCGGCCGCGATGCTTGGCATGGCGTGGGGCAGTTCGATCCGCGAGAGCAGCTGACGTCGCGAGCAGCCAAAGGCCTTGCCGGCGTCCATCAATTCTTCCGGAACATCGCGGATACCCAGGTAGGTCAGGCGGATGGGCGCGGCAATCGCGAACACCACCGTGGAGATCAGGCCCGGGACCACACCCAGCCCGAAGAGGGTGAGGGTAGGAATGAGATACACGAAGGTCGGTACGGTCTGCATCAGATCGAGTACCGGACGCATTAAAGTATAGAACATCGGCTTGTGCGCGGCGACGATGCCCAGCGGCACGCCGATGACCACGCAGACCAGGGTGGCGAACAGCACCTGGGCGAGGGTTTCCATGGTCTCCTGCCAGTACCCCAGATTGAGGATCAGCAGAAAGGAGGCAACGACAAACGCGGTCAGACCCCATTTGCGTTGAATGTAGTGTGCCAGTAGTGCGATTAGGCCGATCAGTGCCAGCGGGTTGAACCAGGTCAGCGCAAACGTCACGCCGTGGATCATCGTTTCCAGTGTCACGGCGATTGCGTCGAAGGTGCTGGCGCCGTGTTGCGTCAACCATTCAACGAAGCGCGCGATGTACTGGCCTAGGGGTATTTTCTGATCAATCAGCATGGTAGTGAACGTCCGCATGCAAGGAAATAAACAGCCCGGGCAGGCGAACCTGCCCGGCATAAGCGATTACTGCAGTTTGGCTTTCACGGCCTCCAGGCCAGGTTTACCGTCAATGGTGGTCACGCCAGCGAGCCAGGTATCGAGCACCTGTGGATTCTTTTTCAGCCAGGCCTTGGCGGCCGCGTCAGGCTTCATCTTGTCGTCCAGGATGTTGCCCATCAGTTCACTTTCCATGTCGACGGTGAACTCCAGGTTCTTCAGCAACTGACCAACGTTGCCGCACTCCTGCGCGTAACCCTTGCGGGTGTTGGTCGCCACGGTGGCGGCACCGAAGTCCGGGCCGAAGAAGTCATCACCACCGGTCAGGTATTGAATCTTGAAGCGCTTGTTCATCGGGTGCGGCGCCCAGCCCAGGAACACCACGGCGGTGTCGCGTTTCTGCGCGCGGTCGACCTGCGACAGCATGCCGGCTTCGGAGGATTCGACGACTTTGAAACCGGCGGCCTTCAGGCCGAAGGCATCTTTGTCGATCATGCTCTGGATCAGACGATTGCCGTCGTTGCCAGGCTCGATGCCGTAGATCTTGCCATCGAGCTCTTTCTTGAACTTGGCGATATCGGCGAAGTCATGCAGGCCCTTGTCGTACAGCGCCTGAGGGACGGCGAGGGTGTACTTGGCGCCCTTGAGGTTGGTGCGCAAGGTTTCCACGGTGCCGGCATCGCGGTAGGCCTTGATGTCGTTTTCCATGGTCGGCATCCAGTTGCCCAGGAACACGTCCATGTTCTTGCCGTCGGCCAGGGACTTGTAGGTCACGGGTACGGAAATCATGGTGGTCTTGGTCTTGTAGCCGAGGGCGTTGAGCACAACGCTGGTGGTCGCGGTAGTTGCGGTGATGTCGGTCCAGCCGACATCGGAGAAGTTTACGGTACTGCATTGTGCCGGTTCTGCGGCTTGCGCCAGAACCGGCAGACTAAGCATGGCGGCCAACAACAACGACGGGGAACCTTTCATGGATGGACTCCTTGGTGTTTTTTTTGGCAGTGTTCCGACTGGACCACCGCACTTATAGGTTGCGGTTGGATGGCGTTCTGGAGACAGCTCTACCACGTCGCCTTGCAATCGAGTCGATATGATCATGTACCAGTGAAAATCTGACGCCTACAGGGTGCGTCGTATCCAGTACAGGGATGGTCGCATCCAGTGTCGGTGACGTCGTTTACAGATTTTTTCAGCCCGATTTTCCCCTCTGAACCGCAAAAAAACGGCGAAAACACAGCGTAAAAGACACGCGGCGCTGGTGGGCATGAGTGCGTCGGTTAGAGACGTCGAACAACTGGATAAAAGCTTGATGATGCGGTCATCCCGGCGGATTGCAGCTTGAGCGTAGCAGCTCCGTCACCGTGCGCTTTCGCGTGCGCAGTGGGCCTATCCAGGAGTTCGGCAGTAATGGCTATCAGTGTTTTCGACCTGTTCAAAATCGGCATCGGCCCTTCCAGTTCACACACCGTAGGGCCCATGCGGGCGGCGGCGTTGTTTGTGCAGGGCTTGCGCGAGCGCGGGCTGCTTGAGCAGGTGCGACGTGTTGAAGTCCAGCTGTTCGGCTCGTTGTCGGCCACCGGTATCGGCCACGGCAGTGACAACGCGGTGATCATGGGCCTGATGGGCGAGTGGCCGGATGCGATCGATCCGTCGCAAATCGGCATACGTATTCAGGCCCTTCGCGAGACCGATACGCTGCTGCTCGACAGTCGCTTGCCGGTGCCCTTCATCTGGGCCCGGGACATGCGCCTGATCGACGAGAACCTGCCATTCCACCCCAACGCCATGACCCTTATTGTCGAGGGCGTTGACGGCGAGTTGCATCGCGACACCTACTATTCGGTCGGCGGCGGTTTTGTCGTCGATGAGGCACAGGCCTCCAGCGGTGTCGTCGACCTCGACCGCACCGTGTTGCCATATGACTTTTCCAGCGCTGCCGAGCTGCTGGAACTGTGTAAAAAACATAACCTGCGCGTGGCTGAATTAATGATGGCTAACGAGAGGGTGTGGCGCAGCGAGGACGAAATCCGCAGCGGCCTGATGAAGCTCTGGCGCGCCATGCAGGATTGCGTTGAACAGGGCCTCAAACACGAAGGCATCCTGCCCGGCGGCCTGAACGTGCGCCGTCGTGCGGCCAAGCTGCACCGTAGCCTGCAGGAACTGAACAAACCTAACGTGATCGGCTCGACCTTGAGCGCTATGGAGTGGGTCAACCTGTTCGCCCTGGCGGTCAACGAAGAAAACGCCGCCGGCGGGCGCATGGTCACGGCGCCGACCAACGGCGCGGCAGGGATCATTCCGGCGGTGTTGCACTACTTCATGAAATTCAGCGAGGCGGTGACCGACGCCAATGTCGTCGACTATTTCCTCGGTGCGGCGGCGGTGGGAATCCTGTGCAAGAAGAACGCCTCGATCTCCGGTGCCGAAGTCGGCTGCCAGGGCGAAGTCGGTTCGGCCTGCGCCATGGCGGCGGCCGGGCTGGCGGAAATTCTTGGCGCCACACCAGAGCAACTGTGCAACGCGGCGGAGATCGGTCTGGAGCACAACCTCGGCTTGACCTGCGACCCGGTCGGCGGATTGGTCCAGGTGCCGTGCATCGAGCGCAATGCAATTGCGGCGGTCAAGGCAATCAATGCGGCGCAAATGGCTTTGCGCGGTGATGGTCAGCACTTTATCTCGCTGGACCGGGTGATCCGCACCATGCGCGATACCGGTGCCGACATGCATGACAAATACAAAGAGACATCGCGGGGTGGCTTGGCGGTGAGTGCGGTGGAGTGCTGACACACAGGTCCCTGTAGGAGCTGGCTTGCCAGCGAAAGCAGTGGTTTTACCGCTGAAGATGTGTCGGATGTATTGGCCTCTTCGCTGGCAAGCCAGCTCCTACGCACTGCCAGACCAGTCAAAACTGCGCGCTAAGTGAACACCCGCTCGAAAACGCGCCACCTTTTGGCGCGTCGCTCACAGATAAATCGACTTGCCACTGATCGAGGGCCAACCGGCCTTCGACCGCCCGTCACCCGTGCCTGCGGTGACACTCCTTTCCATCGCGGCGCAACGCCGTTCCCACAAGTGCTACCGAATTGCTCACAGCTTGTGGGCCGGGGCGCTTGCCAGTCCTGATGGCCATTTAAATCCCCCTGCCTTGCAAGACATATATAGACACATTCCGACGTCGTTTTTAGGAGTTATTGAACGCGCATTCAAATTTAGGCATGGCAATTGCTCTGTCATTACAAAGCCCGTCTCCCACGCGAGAACGATGGCAATAAAAAGAGCCTCCGCCTGAGGCCATCACCCGCTTTGTGTGAGGAGATACCGCGATGACGACGTTCAACTCCGGGGCCCAACCCCAGAACCGTGCGCCTCAATCCATCGGCTTTCTGCTGCTGGACAATTTCACGCTGATTTCTCTGGCCTCCGCAGTGGAACCCCTGCGCATGGCCAACCAGTTGTCCGGTCGCGAGCTGTATCGCTGGACCACCCTCACCGTCGATGGCGGCCAGGTCTGGGCCAGTGACGGCCTGCAGATCACCCCCGACGCCTCCATGCACAAAGCCCCGCCAATGGACACCGTCATCGTGTGCGGCGGTATCGGCATCCAGCGCACTGTTACCCGTGAACACGTGTCATGGCTGCAAAGCCAGGCCCGCCAGTCCCGCCGCCTCGGCGCGGTGTGCACCGGCAGCTGGGCTCTGGCCTGCGCCGGCCTGCTCGACGGTTTTGATTGCAGTGTGCACTGGGAGTGCCTGGCAGCGATGCAGGAAGCCTTCCCGCGAGTAGCGATGAGCACCCGCTTGTTCACCCTCGACCGTAACCGTTTCACCAGCTCCGGCGGTACCGCGCCGCTGGACATGATGCTGCACTTGATCAGCCGCGATCACGGTCGTGAGCTGTCGGCGGCCATTTCGGAAATGTTCGTCTACGAGCGCATCCGCAACGAGCAGGATCACCAGCGTGTGCCGCTCAAGCACATGCTCGGCACCAACCAGCCGAAGTTGCAGGAAATCGTCGCGTTGATGGAAGCCAACCTCGAAGAGCCGATCGACCTGGACGAACTGGCGGTGTATGTCGCGGTGTCCCGTCGTCAGCTCGAGCGGTTGTTCCAGAAATACCTGCACTGCTCGCCTTCGCGTTACTACCTGAAACTGCGCTTGATCCGCGCGCGCCAGCTGCTCAAGCAAACGCCGATGTCGATCATCGAAGTGGCGTCGGTCTGTGGCTTCGTGTCCACCCCGCACTTCTCCAAGTGCTACCGCGAATACTTCGGCATTCCGCCGCGTGACGAGCGCGTAGGGTCCAACACCACCCAGCAAGTGGCGATGATGCCTTTGCCGCAAGCGCTGGTGCTGTCGCCGTTGTCCGGGCCGTTGTCGGCGCTGAGCCAAGCGCGTAATGAGTCGACGTTTGCCAGTGTAAGGCTCTAGACCGGGTCGACTTCATTCGCGAGCAAGCCCGCTCCCACATTTGATCTGTGTTGTTCACAGAACCAATGTGGGAGCGGCGGTGCGGCGATCCGACTTGCTCGCGAAGGCTTTTTATCGGCCTGTGTGACTCTGCTGATACTCCGCCAACGCCGGCAACAACTGCTTGTCGATCGCCTGGCGCACCGCCGGCAGGATGGTCGCGCTGCTGGTGTACATCTGCTTGACCATGGTCCGCAGCGTCATCGCCCGCACATCGTTCAACCCCCTTACCGCACACTCACAGGCTTGCTCGGCGGTGGCGCCGGTGGGCACTTCGAATCCCAATGACTTGAGTTGGCCCAACAGGTCTTCCTGGTCTATCAAATCGGCGTGCATCATGACGCAATCCTTCTTCAGGGAACGGTGTCGTGGTTCGATTCTGGTAGGGGTGCCGGGTGTCGGCAAGGGCGAATTGTCGCAATGGCTCAATTGGTTATGAACATGTCGTTTTCGGCTAACCTGGCCCGCCGGGGAGTGGGCACACTGGACTCAGCTCGCTTCACGAAGGTTTGGTCACCCTCGCACGGCAGCTCCTCAACAGTACCCTCTGCCTCGATCCTGTCACGGCTTGATCGGGGTTTTTTTTGCCTGTGATTCAGTGGGTTTTGTGTGGATTGATATACCGCCTTCGCGAGCAAGCCGGTCCCACATTCGATCGCATTCCTCTAGAGGAACTCGGTCAACTGTGTGAGCGGGCTTGCTCCGGGCGGCGTTCCGACGAAGAACGATGACGCGGTCTAGCGCTGTAACACCAGAATCCGCGACAACAACTCATCCCGGTCCACATAGCAGCCCTGGAAATGCCGGGCGCCGGTGGCGGGGTCGAAGGCGTTGCGGGCATGCAGGGTGCGGCGGTTGTCGAAGCACCACAGTTCACCGGGATTGAGCCGCTGCATCAACCTGAACCGAGGCTCGCGGGTCATCGCGATAAAGCGTCGGTAGGCCTGATACAGCTTGGGCATCTGTTCTACCGAGGCATCGAACGGCCCGCGCAGAAAGTTCGCCATGCGGATTTCCGACACCTGCCCCAACGCATCCAGAGCAATGATCGGCGCGAGGCAGCGGTAGTCGCTGTGACGGTCCTTGTTGCGAAACTCCACGGGGATTTCGCAGAGGCTTTTGAAAGCCTCCGGATCTTCCCGGCGCAACGCGTCGGCAATGGCAAAACCGTCGACGAAAATGCTCTCGCCACCCTCGGCGTCATTGACCAGGCAATGCAGGAATTGCAGTCCCGGTTGCAACTCCCGGGTCGGCAAGTCGCTGTGCAGCGGCAGGTTGAAGGCGGTGTAGGCGTTGCTGTCGGCGTCGGCCTTGGATTGCACGTTGAACAGCACGCCGAAATTGCTCTCGCGGATGAAGGAAATCCGTTGGGCGATCAGCTTCAACGAGCCGGGCTCTGTGGGCACGCCACGGACTTGGGTCAACCCGACATCGCGCACCGCCAGCAACCATTGCAACAACGCTTTCGAGTCATTCATCAGCGCCTGGTATTCGAACACTGGCAACTGCAAGTCGCTGTGCCAAAGCCTGGCTTTTGGCTTGTGTGCCTGGCGTTCCGCGCGGGATTCGTCGTCATAGGCATGGGCGCGCAGCCAGCCAGGGTCGAAGCGGCTTGAGTGGCCGTCCTGCCAATCAATCGACAAACAGCCATCGCCGTCGATACTGGCGTTATCGGGCATCAGATCTTGAGCCACATCGACGATTTCCAGCACTTGCTCGCGGGTCACGGTGTAGACGCACTGCGGGCATGGGCAGTTATCCCGCAGCCATTGATGGTGGAAAGGGCTGACGCGATTGTCGGCCCACTTCACCAGAACACGGTCCGCCTGGGTCTGCACGCCAGTCAGCGCGCTGATCAACGGATAGGTACGAAAGTCGGCAAATGCTGCGGCGGTGTTCATGGCGATCTCCTTGTTATTTTTTTGGGGGTAATGCGATCACTCGGCCAATGTAGTCGGGTGCTGGCAGGTCTGCCTGTTCGGCGACGATGGCTTGCAACCGGCTCAAGGACAGTTCGCTGAACGGTGCCGAACGCGGCCCGGCGAGATCCACGTGCAGCAGCATCTGTTCGTTGCCAGCAAGTTCCTGGGCATCACCGACCAGATGCAGGCTGTGATAGAGGTGCACGCGCTTGCTGTCGTGGGCGATGATTTGGGTGTGCACTTCGACTTGGGCGTCGAGTTTCACTTCGTGCAGGTAATTGAGGTGCAGTTCGAGGGTGAACAGTGAGTTGCCACTGGCTTCCCGGCTGTTGCTGTCCAGGCCCAGGCGATCCATCAGGGCGTCGGTGGCGTAGCTGAAAATCAGCAGGTAGAAGGCGTCGCGCAGGTGGCCGTTGTAGTCGACCCAGTCGGGGATGATGGTGGTTTGGTAGGTGGTGAGGGTGGGCATGATGACTGATCCAAGAAATTAGGTGACTGGACTGCCGCTTTCGCGAGCAAGCCCGCTCCCACAGGGGGAATGCATTCCAATGTGGGAGCGGGCTTGCTCGCGAAGAGGCCAGTGCTGCTGGCCCCAAGCCTGGGGGTTACTCGGCGAAAGCCATCCCATGCTTCTCTTTGGTGGTCTTCACCGCCTCCAGCACTGCCAGCAGGCAGTCATCACGATAGCGCTCCAGTGCTGAAATGCTGTGTTTGCCCAGTTGATCGCTGGTGCCATCGACCACGTCGTCGATCAGCTTGTCGGTCAGCTCCGGCGCCGGCAGGTAGGTCCACGGCAATTGCAACGCCGGGCCGAACTGCGCCATGAAGTGGCGCATACCGGCATCGCCGCCGGCCAGGGTGTAGGTCAGGAACGTGCCCATGAACGACCAGCGCAAGCCCGCGCCGAAGCGGATTGCATCGTCTATTTCGCCGGTGGTCGCCACGCCGTCGTTGACCAGGTGCAGCGCCTCACGCCACAGCGCTTCGAGCAGGCGGTCGGCGATGAAACCCGGTACTTCCTTGCGCACATGCAGCGGGCGCATCCCCAGGGATTCATAGACCTTCATGGCCGCTTGCACCGCTTCAGGGGCGGTGTTTTTGCCGCCGACCACTTCCACCAACGGCAGCAGGTAAACCGGGTTGAACGGGTGACCGACCACGCAACGCTCAGGGTGCGTGGCACTCTCGTAGAACTCGCTCGGCAGCAGGCCGGAGGTGCTGGAACCGATCAAGGCATTGGGCTTGGCTGCGGCGCTGATTTTGCTGTGCAGGTCCAGTTTCAGCTCCAGTCGCTCCGGGGCGCTTTCCTGGATGAAATCGGCATCGCGCACGCACTCTTCGATGGTCGCGACAAAGCGCAGTCGATCTTGCGATGCACCCGGCGCCAGGCCTTGTTTCTCCAGCGCGCCCCAGGCATTGGCGACGCGTTTGCGCAAGGCGGCTTCAGCGCCGGGGGCCGGGTCCCAGGCCACTACATCCAGACCATGGGCGAGGGCGCGGGACACCCAACCGCTGCCGATGACACCGCTGCCTAACGCTGCGAAGGTTTTGATTTCGGTGATGAAGCTCATGGTGGTTTCCTAAAGAGTTCGGTGATCCCTTGTGGGAGCGGGCTTGCTCGCGAAAGCGGTGGTTCTACCGCTGAAGATGTGCCGGATGTACCGGCCTCTTCGCGAGCAAGCCCGCTCCCACAGGGGTATGCGTAGGTTTGATTAGCCGCGCTTGGTCAGGCCCATTTTTGCCCGGCCTTCAGCCGGGGTCAGGACGCGGGCACCGAGGCGGCTGAGGATTTCGCCGGCACGCTCGACCAGTTGGCCGTTGGTCGCCAGCACGCCCTTGTCCAGCCACAGGTTGTCTTCCAGCCCGACCCGTACGTTGCCGCCGAGCAACACCGCTTGCGCCGCCATCGGCATCTGCATCCGACCGATACCGAAGCCGGCCCAGACCGCGTCGGCCGGCAGGTTGTCGACCATGGCTTTCATGGTGGTGGTGTCCGCCGGCGCGCCCCACGGGATACCCAGGCACAGCTGGAACAGCGGGTTGTCGAGCAGGCCTTCCTTGATCATCTGCTTGGCGAACCACAGGTGGCCGGTGTCGAAGATTTCCAGCTCGGCTTTCACGCCCAGCTCTTGAATGCGTTTGGCGCCAGCGCGCAGCTGGGCCGGGGTGGAGACGTAAATGGTGTCGCCGTCGCCGAAGTTCAGGGTGCCGCAGTCGAGGGTGCAGATTTCCGGCAGCAGTTCTTCGACGTGGGCCAGGCGGGTCAGCGGGCCGACCAGGTCGGTATTCGGGCCGAATTCCATCGGATTCTCGCCGGCACCGATCTCCAGGTCGCCACCCATGCCGGCGGTGAGGTTGACGATGATGTCCACGTCCGCCTCGCGGATGCGCTCCATCACTTCGCGGTACAGCGCCACGTCACGGCTGAACTTGCCGGTTTGCGGGTCGCGCACATGGCAGTGAACCACGGTGGCGCCGGCCTTGGCGGCTTCCACGGCGGCAGCCGCGATTTGTTTCGGGGTGACCGGCACGTGTGGGCTCTTGGCGGTCGTGTCGCCAGCACCGGTGAGTGCGCAGGTGATGATGACGTCGTGGTTCATTTGGCGGTTCCTTACAGGCGAGTTTTGGCTTTGGCCAGGCGTGGTGGTGCCGTTCGCAGCCCGTTGGGGCTGCGAGACGGTGGTTCGTTCGGGTTTATTTACTGGTCAGTTTCAGGTTTTCAGCGGCCGGTTTGCCATCGAAGGTGGTGACGCCTTCAAGCCAGCGTTTTTTGTCCTGCGGGTGATCCTTGAGCCATTGCTTGGCCGACTCGAAAGCGTCCTTGTGATCCAGCAGCGGCTGCATCATCCGGCTCTCGTCTTCGGCGGTGAAGGTCAGGTTGGTCAGCAATCGGCCGATGTTCGGGCATTGCTCGGCGTATGTCGGCGCGGTGACGGTCCATACCGTGGCCTTGCCTTCGTCCGGCCCAAGGGCGTTTTCACTGCCGGTGAGGTAGGTCATTTTCACGTTGACGTTCATCGGGTGCGGCGCCCAGCCGAAGAACACCACGGCTTCGTTGCGACGTACGGCGCGATCCACGGCGGCGAGCATGCCGGCTTCGCTGGATTCGACCAGCTGGAACTTGCCGAGGCCAAACTGGTTCTTGGAGATCATCGCCTTGATTTGGGTGTTGGCGCCCGAGCCAGGCTCGATGCCGTAGATCTTGCCGCCCAGTTCCTTTTCGAATTTGGCGATGTCAGCGAAGGTTTTCAGGCCCTTGTCGGCGAGGTAGGTCGGCACGGCGAGGGTCGCGCGGGCGTCCTGCAGGCTTGGCGCTTCAAGCACCTTGACCTGTTTGGCGTCGACGAACGGGGTGATGGTCTGGGTCATCAGCGGGTTCCAGTAGCCGAGGAACAGGTCCAGACGCTGGTCGCGGATCCCGGCGAAGATGATTTGCTGGGAGGCGCTGGTTTGTTTGGTGCTGTAGCCGAGGCCATCGAGCAATACCTGGGTCATGGCACTGGTGGCGATCACGTCGGTCCAGTTCACTACACCCATGCGCACGTTCTGGCACGCGGCGGGTTCGGCGGCCATGACACTGGCGCTCAGCAAAGCGGTACCACTGAGTGCAAGAACACAGCTGCTGATCAGTCGTTTCATCTCAGGTTCCTCGGCAGTTCGTTTATTGTGAGTTCCGGTGTCTGATGCGCCGGTGATGCCAAGTTACGCAGCAAAGCACCGATGAAAGCGCACTGCGGCGACCAGCTCTTGCACTGCAGCGACCTGTGCTCTTGAATGCCGCTCGCAAGTGGCGTATCAACTTCCCTACGCTGCCCGCCCTCTCGTTACCTGGCCTCTTGTTACCTGCTAAGCGAGTGCGCTCCATGTCCCAGGATTTCTACTTCTTGTTGATGCCGGGTTTCTCGGCCATCGGATTTATCTCGGCCATCGAGCCGTTGCGGGTTGCCAATCGCTTTCGCGGCGAGTTGTATCGCTGGCATGTACTGAGCGCCGATGGCGGGGCGGTGCTGGCGAGCAACGGCATGTCGGTCAACGCCGATGCGGCGCTGGAGCCGCTGAAGAAAGGCGCGACACTGCTGGTGGTCGCTGGTTTCGAACCCTTGAAGTTCGCCACCCCGGCGCTGGAACACTGGCTGCGTCGCCTGGACAACGAAGGCGTGACCCTCGGCGCCATCGACACCGGCAGCTTCATCCTCGCCGAAGCCGGCCTGCTCGATGGCCATCGCCTGACCCTGCACTGGGAAGCCATCGACGCCTTCAAGGAATCTTATCCACAGCTCAGCGTCACCCAGGAGCTGTTCGAGATCGACCGTCGGCGCATCACCTCCGCTGGCGGCACGGCTTCCATCGATTTGATGCTGGATCTGATCGCCCAGGCCCACGGTCCCGATCTGGCGATCCAGGTCAGCGAACAATTCGTACTCGGCCGTATCCGCCCGCGCAAAGACCACCAGCGCATGGAAGTCGCCACGCGCTACGGCATCAGCAACAAGAAGCTGGTGCACGTGATTGGGGAGATGGAGCAGCACAGCGAACCGCCGCTGAGCACTTTGGAACTGGCGGAATCGATCAAGGTGACGCGGCGACAGTTAGAGCGCCTTTTTCGTTTGCACCTGAACGACACGCCGAGCAATTTCTACTTGCGGTTACGGTTGGAAAAAGCGCGGCAGTTGCTCCGTCAGACCGACATGAGCGTGCTGGAAGTGAGCATTGCCTGCGGGTTTGAATCGCCTTCGTATTTCACCCGTAGTTATCGGGCGAAATATGAGCGGTGTCCGCGAGAGGATCGGCGTACCGCCAAAGCCTGAACAAGCCTGGGGTTCACCCTGTTTTGGCAACAGCAGAGAAACCTGTGGGAGCGAGCCTGCTCGCGATGGCGGTTTGTCAGGCACTTTGATGTTGGCTGGCGCACCGCTATCGTCGGAACGCCGCCCGGAGCAAGCTCGCTCCCACATTAGATCTTTGGTGTCTGGAGGGGCGGGTTACTTCTTCAACAACGCCGAACAAGCCGCCTTGTACGCCTCATGCTGATATTTATTCAGCGTCTCCGGCAGTTCAACTGCGAATTTTTTGCACTGCGCGGTGATGGTCTGTGGTGACAACAGCATCACCTCGCAATTCTCCAGCAACTGGAAAACCCCCTCGATCTTGAACGTCGTCGGCCCGCCAGCGAACTCGCCCTTCTTGCTGCGCTTCTTGATCGCGATGCGGTCGATGGAGTTCTCACGGACAAACGAAGCGACCTGAGCGGCGAACACTTTGACGTTGGCGGCTTCATCGTCATCGTCCAGGGCAATTTTCTTGGTGGCGAGCGCGACATGGCCCAGCGCCTGACCGTCCAGCGTGGCCACGGCGATGATCGCTTCGCTGCCTTTGATTTCGATGCCGCAGACTTTCATGTTCAATCCCATAAGTGACAGAGGGTGTGCAGCTTACAGCTCAAGCTGGCTGGCAGTGATGCCAAATGCCAAAGCGATTTTTTCGCGAGTGGCTTTTCGGGGCTTGGCGACGGTTTCCTGTTGGGCAAAGGCAGGCTGGGTTATGCCCATGCGTTTGGCCACTTCATCCTGGGTAAGGTTCAAGTGTTCGCGCCAGGCGCGGATAGGGGTAGCGCCATCGACGATACGGCTCACCACTTCATGGGGGATCAAGTCGGGCTCGATTTTCTGCGCCACGTATTGTGCATAGGGAATGACCACGAAGGCTGGATTGCCTTCGGCGTCGTTGATGATTTGAATGTCAGTAGGTGCGTTCATCGCGTTTTTTTACCTCTTGAATACTGACCACTTTGATCGCGCCATCCCAATCAAGCATGACCCGATAGTTACCGACACGCAGTCGATAAGCATAGTCATGACCGACCAGTGCTTTGACATTGCCTGTCTCAGGCATGCCAGCGAGCGCCGTGATGGCATCACGAACCTGAATCTGGTGAACGGAATGCAATCTCAAGAGTTGCTTAACGGCCTTTCGAGTCCAGTGAATGCTGTTCATGGAAGAATATAAGTCTTTTATAAGATTTGCGAATCTTTACTTATATTTTTATGGTTGGCCATCAACAACATCTGTCGGCATGTTGCGTGAAAAGTCCGCAGAGCAGCGGCTTTGGACAGAAGCTGTAGGTCAGATCAGAGTGCTTTGTGGGAAAAGGGTTTCTTGGCGATTGAAAGCTGGTGGTAGTGCCAGCTTTCAGTGGGACATTCAGGACTATTCCTGCCCAATCGACTCCAAAAACTCCGACCGCTCGTCACTCATCCGCGCAATGCAATCGTTCTGGGCAATGGTGAACGCCTTGCTGCCACTGGTGGCCGGGAAGGCTTCGACGGCGCAGTCGGCATCCCGGGTCTTCAGCCATTGCTGTTGGGCGGCCTTGAGCTTGGCGGTGATGTCGGCCAGTTGCGACGGGTTTTTGCCGTACTGCGACTGCATGCGCTCGTTCAGGCCCTGGAGGTTTTCCTTGAGCAGGTCTTCGGCGGTGGTTTTGCTGAAGGCCGAGCACTCGAGGGTCTGGACGTCGTTTTCGACTTTGTCGCACGGGTTGTCGTCGGACACCTCGGCTGCGTGTGCGCCGGTCGCAATCAGTGCCAAAGCCAGAAGGATGGATTTCATTCAAGTCGCCGCTCTATTCCATTGATGCGGCGAATTCTGGCCCAAGCCGAAGGCCTTGAACAGGTCGGTGATTGTGCCTGGCGACGACCCTTTGTCGCGGATTGACGCTTTCGGCAATTCCCTTGTCGTTTTTGCACCCGGCTGCTTAGGCACCGAGGCATATGCTGGCCCAAAGCGCCGGCAGACGATTCGGCGCATGAATCGCTAATAAGGGGACAGCCTGATGAGCCCAGCCGAATTGCACGCCGACAGCATCGTTATCGACGGGCTGATTATTGCCAAGTGGAACCGCGAGCTGTTTGAAGACATGCGCAAAGGCGGTCTGACCGCGGCCAACTGCACCGTGTCGGTGTGGGAGGGCTTCCAGGCCACCGTCAACAACATTGCCGCCAGCCAGAAGCTGATCCGCGAGAACAGCGACCTGGTGATTCCGGTGCGCACCACCGCCGATATCCGCAAGGCCAAGGAGCAGGGCAAGACCGGCATTCTCTTTGGCTTCCAGAATGCTCACGCATTTGAAGACCAGATCGGCTACGTCGAGGTGTTCAAGCAGCTCGGCGTCGGTATTGTGCAGATGTGCTACAACACCCAAAACCTGGTCGGTACCGGTTGCTACGAGCGTGATGGCGGCCTGTCGGGTTTCGGTCGTGAAATCGTCGCCGAGATGAACCGGGTCGGCGTAATGTGCGACCTGTCCCACGTCGGCTCGAAAACGTCCGAAGAAGTCATCCTCGAATCGAAGAAGCCGGTCTGCTACTCCCACTGCCTGCCGTCGGGGCTCAAGGAGCACCCGCGCAACAAATCCGATGAAGAGCTGAAGTTCATTGCCGACCACGGCGGTTTCGTCGGGGTGACCATGTTCGCGCCGTTCCTGGCCAAGGGCATCGATTCGACCATCGACGACTATGCCGAAGCGATCGAATACACCATGAACCTGGTTGGCGAAGACGCCATCGGCATCGGCACCGACTTCACCCAGGGCCATGGCCAGGACTTCTTCGAATATCTGACCCACGACAAGGGCTACGCCCGCCGCCTGACCAGCTTCGGCAAGATCATCAACCCGCTGGGCATCCGCACCGTCGGCGAGTTCCCGAACCTGACCGAGACCCTGCTCAAGCGCGGCCACTCCGAGCGCGTGGTGCGCAAGATCATGGGTGAGAACTGGGTGAATGTCCTCAAGGACGTTTGGGGCGAATAAGCCACCGCATCTCTGAATCCTTTCCCGCTGCCGTCCGTGCAGCGGGCAACACAACGAATTTTCTGGAGTTAAGTTTCCATGGCCAAGATCGCCCCGCAATTGCCAATCGAAGTCGACAGCGAAACCGGTGTCTGGACCTCCGACGCCCTGCCGATGCTGTACGTGCCACGCCATTTCTTCGTCAACAACCACATGGGCATCGAGGAAGTGCTGGGCGCTGAAGCCTACGCCGAAATCCTCTACAAGGCCGGCTACAAGTCTGCCTGGCACTGGTGTGAAAAAGAAGCCGAATGCCACGGCCTGGAAGGCGTCGCGGTGTTCGAACACTACATGAAGCGCCTGTCGCAGCGCGGCTGGGGCCTGTTCAAGATCCAGGACATCGACCTCGACAAAGGCACCGCCAGCGTCAAGCTCGAACACTCGGCATTCGTCTACGTGTACGGCAAGGTCGGGCGTAAGGTCGACTACATGTTCACTGGCTGGTTTGCAGGCGCGATGGACCAGATCCTCGCCGCTCGCGGCAGCAAGATCCGTACCGTGGCCGAGCAAGTCTACGGTGGCTCCGAAGAGGGCCACGAAGACGGCTTGTTCATCGTCAAGCCGTTGTAAGTCGAGGAACCCGCCATGGCTTTCGAAGCAATGTTCCAGCCGATCCAGATCGGCAAACTGACCATCCGTAACCGCGTGCTCAGCACCGCGCACGCCGAGGTTTATGCCACCGACGGCGGCATGACCACCGACCGGTACGTCAAGTATTACGAAGAGAAAGCCAAGGGCGGGATCGGCCTGGCGATTTGCGGTGGCTCCTCCAGCGTGGCCATCGACAGCCCGCAAGGCTGGTGGAAGTCGGTGAACCTGGCGGATGACCGGATCATTCCGCACTTCCAGAACCTGGCCGATGCCATGCACAAGCATGGCGCGAAGATCATGATCCAGATTACCCACATGGGCCGTCGTTCCCGTTGGGACGGCGAACACTGGCCAACCCTGCTGTCGCCGTCGGGCATCCGTGAGCCGGTGCACCGTGCGACCTGCAAGACCATCGAGCCGGAAGAAATCTGGCGGGTGATCGGCAACTACGCCACGGCAGCGGCGCGGGCCAAGGCCGGTGGCCTGGACGGCGTCGAATTGTCCGCCGTGCACCAGCACATGATCGACCAGTTCTGGAGCCCTCGGGTCAACAAGCGTACCGACGAATGGGGCGGCAGCTTCGAGAACCGCATGCGTTTCGGCCTGGAAGTGATCAAGGCTGTGCGCAAGGAAGTCGGTCCGGATTTCTGCGTCGGCATCCGTCTGTGCGGTGATGAATTCCACCCGGATGGCTTGTCCCATGAGGACATGAAGCAGATCGCCAAGTACTACGACGACACCGGCATGATCGATTTTATTGGTGTCGTGGGTTCAGGGTGCGACACCCACAACACCCTGGCCAACGTTATCCCCAACATGAGTTATCCACCGGAGCCGTTCCTGCATCTGGCGGCCGGTATCAAGGAAGTGGTCAAGGCACCTGTACTGCACGCGCAGAACATCAAGGACCCGAACCAGGCGACCCGTATTCTGGAGGGCGGCTACGTCGACATGGTCGGCATGACCCGCGCCCATATCGCCGACCCGCACCTGATCGCCAAGATCAAGATGGGCCAGGTCGACCAGATCAAACAGTGCGTCGGCGCCAACTACTGCATCGACCGTCAGTATCAGGGCTTGGACGTGCTGTGCATCCAGAACGCCGCAACTTCCCGTGAATACATGGGCGTGCCGCACATCATCGAGAAAACCACCGGTGTCAAACGCAAGGTGGTGGTAGTCGGTGCCGGCCCAGCCGGGATGGAAGCCGCTCGCGTGTCGGCCGAACGTGGCCACGACGTGACCCTGTTCGAAAAGAAAGAATTTATCGGTGGGCAGATCACTACCGCGTCGAAAGCTCCACAACGGGACCAGATCGCGGGTATCACTCGCTGGTTCCAGCTGGAACTGGCGCGTTTGAAAGTCGACCTGCGCCTGGGCGTGGCGGCGGATGCGGCGACCATTCTCGACCTGCGTCCGGACGTGGTGGTGCTCGCTGTCGGCGGTCATCCATTCCTGGAACAGAACGAACACTGGGGCGCGGCTGAAGGCCTGGTGGTCAGCAGCTGGGACATCCTCGACGGCAAGGTTGCACCGGGCAAGAACGTGCTGGTCTACGACACCATTTGCGAGTTCACCGGGATGTCGACGGCCGACTTCCTCGCCGACAAGGGCAGCCAGGTCGAGATCGTCACCGACGACATCAAGCCGGGCGTGGCCATTGGCGGTACGTCGTTCCCGACTTACTACCGCAGCATGTACCCGAAAGAAGTGATCATGACCGGCGACATGATGCTGGAGAAGGTCTACCGCGAAGGCGACAAGCTGGTGGCGGTGCTGGAAAACGAATACACCGGCGCCAAAGAGGAGCGGGTGGTCGACCAGGTGGTGGTGGAAAACGGCGTGCGTCCGGACGAAGAAATCTACTACTCGTTGAAGGAAGGCTCGCGCAACAAAGGCCAGATGGACATCGAAGCCTTGTTTGCGATCAAGCCGCAACCTTCGCTGAGCACCACGGGTGACGGCTACTTGCTGTTCCGTATCGGCGACTGCGTGGCCCAGCGCAATACACACGCTGCGATCTATGACGCGCTGCGGTTGTGCAAGGATTTCTAAGTCACTGACGCGCCCCCTGTAGGAGCTGCCGCAGGCTGCGATCTTTTGATCTTTGAAAGTCGCCAGACCTGAAGATCAAAAGATCGCAGCCTTCGGCAGCTCCTACGCCGACCGTGTTTCTCCAAGATGTACTGGTGGGAGCTTCACCATGTTGAACACCCTTCTTCCAATCCTGTTGTTCGCCGCCCTTGGCCTTGGTGTCCTGGGCGCGTTGCGGCGGGTGGCCATGTGGCGCCGGGGCCGGGCTTCGAAAGTCGACCTGATCGGCGGCCTGTTCGCCATGCCCAAGCGCTACATGGTCGACTTGCACCACGTAGTGGCGCGGGACAAATACATTGCCAACACCCACGTCGCCACGGCCGGCGGTGCGGTAGCGTCCATCGTGCTGGCGATTCTGGTGCACGGTTTCGGCCTGCATAACCGCTTCCTCGGCTATGCGCTGCTGCTGATGACAGCGGTGATGTTCGTCGGCGCGATCTTTGTTTACCTGCGTCGACGCAATCCGCCGTCGCGTCTGTCGAAAGGCCCGTGGATGCGCCTGCCGAAAAGCCTGCTGGCGTTCTCGGCTTCATTCTTCCTGTTGACCCTGCCGGTGGCGGGTATCCTCCCGGAAAACTTCGGTGGCTGGCTGTTGGCGGCGATTCTCGGAGTTGGCGTGCTGTGGGGCGTGTCGGAACTGTTCTTCGGCATGACCTGGGGCGGGCCGATGAAACACGCCTTCGCCGGTGCCTTGCACCTGGCCTGGCACCGTCGCGCCGAACGCTTTGGCGGTGGCCGTTCCACGGGGCTGAAACCGCTCGACCTGAATGACCCAACTGCGCCACTGGGCGTGGAAAAACCCAAGGATTTCACCTGGAACCAGTTGCTCGGCTTCGACGCTTGCGTGCAGTGCGGTAAATGCGAAGCGGCATGCCCGGCCTTCGCCGCCGGCCAGCCGCTGAACCCGAAAAAACTGATTCAGGACATGGTCGTCGGCCTGGCCGGTGGCACCGATGCCAAGTTCGCCGGCAGTCCGTACCCGGGCAAGGCCATCGGTGAGCACGCGGGCAATCCGCATCAACCGATCGTCAACGGTCTGGTGGACGCCGAAACCCTGTGGTCGTGCACCACCTGCCGTGCCTGTGTCGAGGAATGCCCGATGATGATCGAGCACGTCGATGCCATCGTCGACATGCGCCGCCATCTGACCCTGGAAAAAGGCGCAACCCCGAACAAGGGCGCGGAAGTCCTGGAGAACCTGATCGCCACCGACAACCCGGGCGGTTTCGCGCCGGGCGGGCGGATGAACTGGGCGGCTGACCTGAACCTCAACCTGCTCAGCGAAAAGAAATCCACCGATGTGCTGTTCTGGGTCGGCGACGGCGCCTTCGACATGCGCAACCAGCGCACCCTGCGCGCGTTCGTCAAAGTGCTCAAGGCGGCGAAAATCGACTTCGCCGTGCTCGGCCTCGAAGAACGCGACAGCGGTGACGTGGCCCGGCGCCTGGGCGACGAAGCGACCTTCCAGCTGTTGGCCAAGCGCAACATCCAGACCCTGGCCAAGTACAGTTTCAACCGCATCGTTACCTGCGATCCGCACAGTTTCCACGTGCTGAAAAACGAATACGGCGCTTTCGATGGCAACTACCTGGTGCAGCACCACAGCACCTACATGGCGGAAATCATCGATGCTGGCGCGCTCAATCTCGGTCAGCACAAAGGCGACAGCGTGACCTACCACGACCCGTGCTACCTCGGCCGCTACAACGGCGAGTACGAGGCGCCGCGTCAGGTGTTGCGCGCCCTCGGGATCGAAGTGAAAGAGATGCAACGTTCCGGCTTCCGTTCGCGCTGCTGCGGCGGTGGTGGCGGCGCGCCGATCACCGACATTCCCGGCAAGCAACGTATTCCCGACATGCGCATGGACGATATCCGCGAAACCGGCGCCGAACTGGTGGCCGTGGGTTGTCCACAGTGCACTGCGATGCTCGAAGGTGTGGTCGAACCGCGTCCAATGATCAAGGACATCGCCGAACTGGTAGCCGATGCGTTGCTCGAAGACGCAACGCCGGGAAAGCCTTCGGCACCGGCCAAACGTGAACCTGCGGAGGTGCATTAATGAGCGACATTATCCGCCGCGACCCACGCGCCGAATGGATCGCCCGCAACCGCTTGCACCCGCTGCACGCGGCCATGCAACCGGCGCAACACAGCTGGATGGGGCCTAACGGTCTCATCCGCAAGAATCCTCACGGGATCGGTTTTATCGGCCCCAACGGCATCAAACGAATCGACCGCAGCGGCGCTCAGCAGGGCGGGGCGACCAAACGCTCGGCCGCAGTTGAAGTGCAATTGCCGCTGCATCAAGTGCCTGCACCCGCGTTCTACATCAGCGTGGTGCCGGACATGGTCGGCGGTCGCTTGAGCAGCCACGACCGCGACTTGCTCGGCCTGGCTCATCAGTTGGCCGGCAAGGACGGCGCGGTATTGGCCGTGGTCTTCGGTGAGCACAAGGAAAACGCCTTCGCTACGGCTGGCGTGGATCGCTTGCTAGTGCTTGAGGGCGACGAATTCAGCGGTTATGCACCGGAGCAACGGGTCCAGGGCCTGCGGGCTGTGGATAACCAGTTCAGCCCGCGTCACTGGTTGCTGCCGGACAGTCGCAGCGGTGGTGGCGAGCTCGGCCGACGTTTCGCCGCGGCACTGGGCGAGCGCCCGGCCACGCGGGTCTGGCAGGTCAAGGATCAGGAGTGCATCGGCCGCGCCGGTGCGGGCCTGCAAGACCTTGCCCGTCCGCTGGCGCGCTTGATTCTGGCGGCTGCCGAGTGCGCCGAACCGGTCAGCGAAACCCGTCACGAAGCCTTGCCGGTGGAGTTATCCACAACCGTCGCCCGCAGTCTCTCGCGCATCGAGGATCTGGGGGCGGTGGCGGTGGATCCGGCGGCAATCCCCATGGCTGAAGCAGAGTTCATTTTCTCCGGTGGCAACGGGGTCAAGGACTGGGGACTTTTCCACAGGACCGCCGAAGCCCTCGGCGCGACCGAAGGCGCCTCGCGGGTGGCGGTGGACGACGGCTTCATGGCCCGCGATCGTCAGGTCGGGGCATCCGGCACCTGGGTCACCGCACGAGTCTATGTGGCGGTGGGGATTTCCGGGGCGATCCAGCACCTGCAAGGCATCGGTGCCTGCGACAAGGTGGTGGCGATCAACCTCGACCCTGGCTGCGACATGATCAAGCGTGCCGACCTCTCGGTGATCGGTGAGAGCGCGGAGATTCTTCAAGCCTTGATCGAGGCGGTAGAGGCTTATCGCAACGACGCCAAGCGCGATGCGGCTTAAGGGAAGGAAAGGGTTATGAGCACGAAAATCATCAGCCTGGTGTCCATCGGCGCCCACCCGACGTCCGGTCGGCCACGTCGCGCGGAACAGGATGCGCGGGCGGTAGAACTGGGCCTGCAACTGGCTGGGGATAACCTGCAAGTGCTGCATGCCGGCGACATCGCCGAGCCTGCATTGCGCGCTTACCTGGGCATGGGGCTGGAGCAACTGCATGTGTTGGAGCAACCGCAAGGCGCCGATGCGCTACCGGCGCTGACCGAGTATCTGCGCGATGCAGGTGCTCAGGTGGTGTTGACCGGCAGTCAGGCGGAAACCGGTGAAGGCTCGGGCATGTTGCCGTTCCTGCTGGCCGAAAGCCTGGGCTGGCCGCTGGTGGTGGGACTGGCGCAGGTCGAGTCCATCGATGGCAGTACGGCGCTGGTGCTGCAAGCCTTGCCGCGCGGTCAACGCCGTCGGCTGAAGGTACGCCTGCCGTTTCTGGCAACGGTGGATAACGCCGCGCCCAAGCCTCGCCAGAGCGCTTACGGCCCGGCCCGACGCGGCGTGCTGCAAGCGCAGGAAGTTGAAGTCATCGATGATGAACTGCTCGCAGTGGCCAGCCTGCAACCGGCCAAGCCACGGCCCAAGCGCCTGAAGGTGATCAAGGCCAAGAGCGGTGCCGACCGTATGAAAGCCGCGACAGCCAAGGCCAGTGGTGGAGGCGGGCAGGTGCTTAAAGGCGTGACGGCGCAAGCTGGGGCTGAGGCGATACTCAAGTTGTTGATTGAAGAAGGCGTGGTCCGCTAGCGGTCCGTTGGGGGAAATAAATGGCTGTTGAGTTTCGTTCGGCCCTGCGCAGCGATGCGCGGGAGATTGCCCGGTTGTTCCAGATTTCATCGGAGGGCGCCGCAGATTACATCTGGAGCCAGATGGCAGCACCCGGCCAGGACCTGCTGGATGTCGGCGCCACCCGCTATGCCCGCGATGATGTGGACTTTTCCTATCAGAATTGTCTGATCGCCGAGGTACAAGGGGAAGTCGTCGGCATGCTGCACAGTTACGTAATGCGCCATGATCCGTCGGCGGCTCCTGTGACCGACCCGGTGTTGGCGCCCTACGCCACGATGGAAATCCCCGACACCCTCTATATTTCCAGCCTGGCGCTGCATGAAGGCTGGCGGAACCAGGGGTTGGGCAAGCAATTCCTCGCCTACGCCTACGACCGGGCCAACCGGCTAGGGCTCAATGGCCTGAGTCTGATCGACTACGCCGCGAATACCGGCGCCCGGCGTTTTTATGAGCGTCACGGTTTCCGTATCGTCGACACCTGCCAGATCACGCCGCACCCGATGATTCGGGTTACCGGTGAAGCTTATCTGATGTACCGCCCCTAGGGCCCGGTCCTGTTCGTTGAACTACATTTTCACTGTGCGCTGTGCAGGGTGCGGCAGGGTGTTACGGAGTTTTCAGCGCTTGATCATAAAACCCGGTTTTTATGAGTGGGTTGCCCATGAAGCCTGTAAAGCTCTCCGTGTTGCTGCTTGGATGGGGCATGGCCGTGTCGACGGGGCCGATGGCCGCTACGCGACCTGAGCCCGAACCGGACTTCGATCAGTGGCTGCAGTCCGCGCAGGGACAGAACGCCTCCCTGGCGCAAATGCGCCAGCACTGTGACAGGGTGCTGGATGCACAAAAGAACCTCGGTTGTTCAGTGTCTGTCATCGCCCGGATGTTCGAAGCCAAAGCGGCCAACCAGTTGCCGGATTATGTTCTGGCGGTCAAGCGCAAACACGCCCGGGCCATCGAGGCCAGTCAGGAGCTGAACGCGTTGTTTTCCATGTTCGGCAACCAGTCCCTCTCGATCTTGAGAAGGACCGGCGAGTTCTCGGTGAAAGGATCCGGGCAACGCGAAGTGTTGAAGATTCATCCGTATGCCAGTGACTCTTTCATTGCCAGCGAGGTGCTGCCTTTCATCGATGTCGACGCGGCCAATGGTCATTCGGCGCGTTTCGTACTCGATACTGGCGCCCCGCAAACACGGGTCAATGTCGAGACCGCCAAGCTGATGGAGATCCGGCTGTTGCCCGACGCCCACTACGCCTACAGCACTTTTTATGGCGAGAGCGACCTGTCCGCCGGGCTGGGGATTCTTGACTCGATAAAGGTGGGAGGCAGCGAATTCAGGAATGTGCTGGTGTTTGTCAGCGACCGGGACAATTTGTTGGGGCTGGACCTGATCAGCAAGTTGGGACGCCTGAAAATCACCCGCAGAACCCTGGAACTGAACCCGGCGCCTGCCGCGCGCTGTGAATCGTCGATTGTGTATACCCGCATGGACATCAATCAACGCTTGACCATCGCCGCACGCCTGGATAATCGGGTTACCCGGGCCATCGTCGACACCGGCAATGTCGATTACCTGACGTCGGCCTCGCCGGGCAACTCCCCCGTTGATTCTGCCGACAAGCCACGCTATCAGACCTTCAAGGGCCTGCTGAATCTGTCAGGCCATAGCATGCCCATTACCTACAAGTACTACCCGCGCTTCACCATCCCGCCGTCATGGGTGCTTGGTCGGTACGTGCCGTCGATTTTGCTCGGCTGGCGTGCCTTCAATGACTTTGAGTTGAATCTGGATATCGAGTCGGGGCGCTCGTGTTTCAACAAGGGTTGATGCGTTTACCCACAATCCCTGTTAGCGCCACTGTGGATAACCTGTTTGCCCATCGCTGCAGCCCTTGAAAACCGGGCGATACAGCCACAAGATCAAAAAATAACCAGCCTAAGCTATGGTTTTTCATGGCTTTTTCAGGGAATAAGGACGCGTGAGCGCTGCGACTTGCCCCCAATCTCTGTTGGCGTTTCTGTGGATAAGATGTTCGCTTACCGCTGCAGGCCTTATGAAACGTGCCTTTCACGAGCTTGATCAAAAAACGACCAATCCGCTGTCTTTTACAGTTGAAGCGCTGGCAAGTGCAGATATTTCGTGGCTTTCAGAGGTTTTCCACAGAAGTCGGGAAGTTGCCCCCAAAGTCTGTTGGCGCTTCTGTGGATAAGGTGTTTGTCATCCGCCACAGGCCATGTAGAACGTGGTGTCTGTGCTGTTGATTAAAAAATGACCTGCTGCCGCAGAAAACTCCGATTTTGAATAAGTCACGGATTTTCTTCGTTTTCTGTGGAGAAAGTTTCCAGCACTTCCATAGTTGTCCCCATTTGCTGTGGGTGGCTATGTGGATAACTTGTTCGCCAAACCCTGCAAGCCCCGCCGGCTATAGTGCGCAACGCGATAGCTCAGATTTCATACAGTTCTAGGGCAATACCTTGACTTCATTCTGTCGCCTGTCTTCACTCCAATGGCACCAAGGACAGCCGTCACTTATCCACATCAGGTTCAGGGAGAACACATGATGGATAGCCAGTCCAATCGCTCGTCCCCCATTCCCTGCGCGTTCCGCGCTTTGCTGACGACGCCGTTGCCGCGCAAACGCACGCTGCGTCGTACCGCCAACCAGCGCGCTCGCCTATAGCGCCTGAATCCTGCCCAAACCGCTGCGCCGCCGCCGGGTTCGCCCGCAGGCTTGGTGCCCGTTCGTCCATTGATTGCAGGCAACCGTAGAGTTGCCCAATTTGCCTGAGAGGAACCTACTCATGACACGGATTGCAACGCCCATCAGCGAGATCAAGGAACACTACGACGTGATCGTCATCGGTTCCGGTTACGGCGGCGGCATTGCCGCGTCGCGCCTGTCCCGGGCCGGTAAACGGGTGTGCCTGCTGGAGCGCGGTCGGGAAATCCGCCCCGGCGAGTACCCCAACACCATGCTCGCCGCCACTGAAGAGCTGCAGGTGCACGATCCGGACGGCCACATCGGTTCACGCACCGGGCTGTTCGACCTGCACGTCAATGCCCAACAGAACGTGGTGGTGGGCTGCGGCCTCGGCGGAACGTCGCTGATCAACGCCAACGTCTCCCTGGAGCCGGAGCCCGGGGTGTTTGACGACCCGCGCTGGCCGCTGGAAGTGCGCGAACACCGTGACACCCTGCTCAAGGACGGTTACGCCCGCGCCCGGGAAATGCTCAAGCCCAATCCCTATCCGGACACTGCGCCGAACCTGCCCAAACTCGACGCCAACAAAAAATCCGCGGATTACCTCAAGCAGGGTGCACTTTTCTACAAGCCACCGATCAACGTGACCTTCGACAAACTGCCGAACAACACCAACCACGTCGGCGTCGAGCAGCTGCCGTGCAACCACTGCGGCGACTGCGTTTCGGGCTGTAACAACAAGGCCAAGAACACCACGCTGATGAATTACCTGCCGGACGCCTGGAACCACGGTGCGGAGATTTTCTGTCAAGCCCAAGTGCGGTATCTGGAGCGCGATGGCGATGGCTGGATCGTGCACTTCCAGTACCTGGAGAGCGGTCGCGAAAAGTTTTGCGCACCGACCCTGTTCGTCAAAGCCGACATCGTCGTGGTCTCTGCCGGCACGCTTGGCTCCACCGAAATCCTCCTGCGCTCTCGCGACAAAGGCCTGGCAATGTCCGGCCAGCTTGGCGAGAACATGAGCGGCAACGGCGACATTCTCGGCTTCGGCCACAACTGCGAACAGAGCATCAACGGTATCGGTTTCGGCGCGCATCCGGCCAAGGAACTGCACCCGGTCGGTCCTTGCATTACCTCGATCATCGACATGCGTACCGAAGGCGATTGGCGCAGCCGCATGGTCATCGAAGAAGGTTCGATCCCTGGCGCCCTCGGCCGGCCGATGGTGCCGAGCATGGCCGGATTCGCCGAGTTGCTTGGCGTACCGAGCGACGACACGTTCAGCGCCAAGGTGAAGTACAAGGAACGCGAAGTCGAGAGCTTCCTGCGTGGCCCGTACTACGGCGCGCTGCACAACATGCAGACCTACCTGATCATGAGTCACGACAGCGGCAATGGACGCATGCTGCTCGACAGCAAGGACCAGCTGCGTATCGACTGGCCGGGTGTCGGCGAGCAGGAAAACGTCAAACTCGGCAACCAACGGCTGCACCAGAGCACCAGGGCGCTGGGCGGGATCTGGGTGGAAAATCCGATCTGGACCAAGTTGCTCAAGCACAGCATCGTCTCGGTGCACCCGTTGGGCGGTTGCGTGATGGGCGAGGACGCGGCGCAAGGCGTGGTCAACCACAAGGGGCAGGTGTTCAGTGGTGCCAGCGGCAGCGATGTGTACGCCTCGTTGTATGTGACCGACGGTGCGGTGATCCCGACGTCGCTGGCGGTCAACCCGCTGCTGACCATCTCGGCGGTGAGCGAGCGCAATATGGGGCTGCTGGCGGCTGATCGCGGCTGGCACATCGACTACAGACTGCCGTCGGCGCCACGCAAACCGTCGGTGCCGCAGACCCTCGGTGTGCAGTTCACCGAAACCATGAAGGGCTATTTCTCCCGGGCCTTCACCGCTGCTCAAAGCCCCGACCTGAAAGTCTATGAAGCCGCGGCCAAGCGTGGCGAAGCGGACAATTCGCCGATCGACTTCACCCTGACCATCACGGCTGCCGACCTCAACCGCATGATCAAGGAGCCGGAGCACGCCGCAACCCTGGTCGGCACGGTTAGCGCCCCGGCGTTGTCGTCTGAGCCGCTGACCGCCAGCAATGGTGTGTTCAACCTGTTCGAGCAGTATCAGCAACAGGTCGGCGTGCGCCACATGAACTACGACATGAAGATGACCGCCGAGGACGGCAGCGATTATTTCTTCAGCGCCTTCAAAACCGTGCCGGAAGACAATGGCGTGCTGAACATCTGGCACGACACCAGCACTCTCTACATCACGCTGCATCGCGGGCCGGACAAGAGTGGCGAAGTGATCGGCTCCGGAGTGATGCACATCCACCCGACCGATTTCGCCAAACAGATGACCACCATGAAGGTGCTCAACGCCCGCAACGAGCGCGAGCGCATCGACGGTCTGGCACGTTTCGGCAAGTTCTTCGCCGGCATCCTCTGGGAAAGCTATGGCGGGGTGTTCGCCGGTGACATCTACTTCAACCCCGATGCACCGCCGCGGCAGAAACGGCCGCTGGATGCGCCGCCACCGAGCGTGCATTTCTTCTCAACCGAAGATGGCGTCGAATTAAGGCTGACCCGCTATCAGGGCGGCACAAAAGGCCCGGTGATGCTGGTGCATGGCTTGGGGGTGGGCTCGAATATTTTCTCCACCGACACCATCCAGACCAACCTGCTGGAATATCTGTGCAAGCATGACTACGACGTCTGGTTGCTGGATTTGCGGGTGAGCATTCTGCTGCCGGCGAGTAAACAGGAATGGAACGGCGACCAGATCGCCCAATACGATTTCAAGGCGGCCATCGCTCAGATCCAACAGCAAACCAAGGCTAACGATGTGCAGTGCGTGGTGCATTGCTACGGCGCGACGACTTTCTTCATGTCGCTGCTGGCCGGGCTGCAAGGGGTGCGCTCGGTGGTCTGCTCGCAAATTGCCGCCGACACCGTGGTCGCCACTGCGACAGGGTTGAAGGCCGGGCTGCACCTGCCGGGGATGCTCGACGCGCTCGGCATCAAATCACTCACGGCCTACGCCGACAGCAAGGAGAACTGGTTCAACAAGCTTTACGACAAAGCCCTCAACGGCTATGCGCGGATCGAAGCCCAGGGTTACTGCACCAACCCGGTGTGCCACCGCATCACCTTCATGTACGCCTCGCTGTACCGCCACGACACCCTCAATGAAACCCTGCACGACAACCTGCACGAGCTGTTCGGTGAGTCGAACATGCACACCTTCGAGCATCTGGCGCTGATCGTGCGCAAGGGGCATCTGGTGGACTTCAAGGGGCATGACGTGTACATGCCGCACTTTGAGCGCTTGAGCATGCCAATCTGCTTCATCAGCGGCGCCGACAACCAATGCTACCTGCCGGAAAGCACGCTCAAGACCTATGAGCGCGTGTGCAAAGTCCATGGACCGGAGCGCTACAGCCGGCATGTGGTGCCGGGCTACGGCCACATCGACTGCATGTTCGGCAAGAACGCGGTGGCGGATGTGTACCCGATCATCCTTGGACACCTGGAAAAAACCGCCCTCGGCTGACGCAACCGCGTAGGAGCTGCCGAAGGCTGCGATCTTTTAAAGGCAAAAGATCGCAGCCTTCGGCAGCTCCTACAAGGGGGCGGTGTGGCGCTCGAAAAGGACAAAAGGAAAGGGATGCCATGGACAGTTACATCCGCTGGTTTCAACGCTTCATCTGGTTAGGCATTTTAATGAACATGGTGTTCGCAATCCCGGCGCTGTTTGCGCCGGCATTGCTGACCTCGATGCTCGGTATGCCGCCGCAACTCTCCGATCCGTGGCTGGAAAATGCCGGCATGCTGCTGGTGGGGATCAGCCTGTTCTACATGCCATCAGGCTTCAACGCACCGCGATATGTCGTGCATTCGTGGCTGTGCGTATTGTCGCGACTGGTCGCCGTGGCGTTCTGGATCTATCTGATCAATACGAGCAACCAGGCCCAGGTATTCGTGCCGATGCTGCTGGGCGATCTGAGCATGTTCCTGATCCTCGGGATTCTGCTGTACCTGGGCAGCGCTCCGGCGAGTCGGCCGTGGGCCTTGCTGTGCGATGGCTGGCGGGCCTGGTGTGCTGGGTGGGCGCAGCGCTGGCAACGGCACAGTTTCAAGGTGGGCACTTCGATTGTGGTTTTGTTGCTGGCGTTCATCGGTTACCAGACCTGGTACCAGATGCTGCGGGTGGTGCCGGCCGAGCAATACGCCTCCGACGAAGACCACTACAAGTACGCCGCCATCGGCCTCGGCATTGAGGCGCGAATCCCGTATTACCTGTTCGCCGTGCTGCCGCAAATGTGCCCGGAAAAATTGCCGAAGCCTGGCGGCTACGAAGTGTTCGGTTTCCTCTACGAAAATGGCAAGGATCTGCCGATCGGCATGGCCAAACGACAAATCGGCTACCCGACCGTGGAGCCCAACTGCGCGCTGTGCCACACCGGCTCCTACCGCGCCAATGCCAGCGACGTCGCCACTGCGGTGGCCAGTGCGCCGGCCAACACCCTGCAGCTGCAAGCCTTCCAGTGGTTCGCCTACGATTGCGCCAGCGACCCGAAATTCACCACCGACGCGGTGATGGCAGCGATCAACAGCAAGTTCCAGCTCGGTTTTTTCGAGCGATTGTACAACCGCTACCTGATCATCCCGATGGCCACGAGCGCACTGATCAAGCAGAAACAGGCCTATGCCTGGCAACAACTGCGCGCACCGCAAGGACCGGGTCGCACCGACACCTTCAATCCGACGAAAATGGTGGTGTTCGGCTTCCCGGATGACTCGACCATCGGCACCGTCGACTTGCCACAAGTCTGGAACCAGAAACCCCGGGAGTCGCTGTACCTGCACTGGGACGGCAACAACAACGACATCCACGAACGCAACTATGCGGCGGCCATGGCCGTGGGCGCGACGCCGGAGTCGGTGCTGCCAACCAGTTTCAACCGGGTGACCAACTGGCTGCTGGGCCACAAGGCACCGGCCTGGCCGTTCGCGCTGGATCAGGCCAAGGTCGCCAGGGGCAAGCCGGTCTGGGAAAACAACTGCGCCGGTTGCCATGATTTCGGCCGCACCGACACCGGTCAGGTCACCACCAACATTGATGAACTGGGTACCGATCCCCATCGGCTGAATTCGTTCACCACGGGTCTGGTGACGGCCTTCCACGGCTTCAAGAAGTCGCCGTTCGATTTTGGCGCCTACCGCAAGACCCAGAGCTACAGCAACACGCCCACCGACGGCATCTGGTTGCGCGCGCCGTACTTGCACAACGGTTCGGTGCCGACACTGTGGGATCTGCTGCAACCACCGCAACTGCGGCCGCAGGTGTTCTTCACCGGCTCCGACATTTACGACCAGGACAAGGTTGGTTTCGTCACCAGTGGCGAGCAAATGAAAGCTTCGGCGGACTTCAAATACGACACCCGTCTGGAGGGCAACCACAACGGCGGCCACCTGTACGGCACGCAGCTGTCGGAACTCGATAAGCGGGCGCTCATTGAGTTCATGAAAACCTTGTGATTCCAATCGGATGGAGGAAGGCGATATGTCACTGGTCAATCATTTGGGAAATGAGTACGACAAGGTCAAAGTGCGGCTGCACGGGTTGCTCACGCGCGTGGAAATGGCCTGGATGAAGCTCGTCAGCGAGCTCGAACCCCAGGAGTTCGAAGCCATCATCGCGCTGCTCAAACGTGGCCACGATCAGGCGCAGTACGTGCTCAAGCACGGCGAGTTGCCGGACGATCAGCCGAGCGTGCCGTGGGAGTTGGCCCACGGCTTGTCTATCCTGCGCATCGGTAACGCCAGCCCCTTGCCGCAATCGGTGGATGAACTGCAAACCCGGGTGCTGAAGGACGGCAGTCTGCTCGGTTGCCGTAAATGGGAACTGCTCGATCTTTTATGGAGCGAGGCCCTGCTGAAGTGGATTGAAAACCTGCACCATCATGCACCGTTCGCCACGGACCCGGCACTGGTGAAAATGGGGCGCGACGTGACCCTGGCGATCGCCGGCGACTGGGGCACCGGGCCATTCGACAGCCATGCCCCGGCGGTGGCGGTGGCCAATCAGATGAAACTGGCCCGGGCCAATTTCACTATTCACCTGGGGGATGTGTATTACGCCGGCACCCGCTCCCAGGAAGACGTGGACATGGCCGGTTGGCCGATGGGCACGCAGGGCTCGTTCACGCTCAATTCCAACCACGAGATGTACAGCGGCGCCCACGGCTATTTCAAGGAACTGGCCAAGCGCTTTGCGGCGCAGCAGGGCACCAGCTATTTTGCGTTGTACAACGACGACTGGCTGGTGATCGGCCTCGACTCGGCGTATGCCTCGGACGCCATGAACCTGTACATGGATGGCACCCTGAACCAACCACAGATCGACTGGATGAAAAGCCTGCCGCAGCGCAAGAAAGTGATGGTGCTCAGTCATCACCAGGGCTTTGACATCTCAGGGCACAACAAGACCGCGCTGTATCAACCGGTGTGCGACGCCCTGGGGCGCGAGCCGGACTACTGGTATTGGGGGCATTTGCATAACGGCATCTGTTACGCCACCCAGGGCGGGTTGCATGCACGTTGCGCCGGGCATGGGGCGATCCCTTACGGCAACGCCAGTGAACTGAACGGGCATTCGCGGGTGTTGTGGTCGGAAACGCAGAATGCGCGGGATCCGGCCTATCCGGATCGGGTATTGAACGGGTATGTGAAGGTGCGGCTGGTGGGGGAGAACATCGAAGAGACGTTTATTGGCGAGAATGGGTCGGTGCGGTGGTCTTCGGCATTACAGTAATGGTGTGTTGCCCTTAAAAAGATCGCAGCCTGCGGCAGCTCCTACAGGGTCTTGTGTACACCTGTAGGAGCTGCCGAAGGCTGCGATCTTTTGATCTTGATTAGCCCTGGACCGGAACCCCTTTGAGATAAGGCGCAGGCTCGGCCCCAAGGTTGTTCAGCAACCGCTCGCTGTACCAGTCCACGAAGTTCACCACGCCGAACTCATAGGTCTTGGAGTACGGGCCAGGTTGGTACGCGGTGGAGTTGATCCCGCGCTGGTTCTCTTCGGCCAGGCGACGGTCCTGGTCGTTGGTGGCGTCCCAGACCTGGCGCATGCGCTCCACGTCGTAGTCCACGCCTTCGACCGCGTCCTTGTGCACGATCCACTTGGTGGTGACCATGGTTTCCTGGGCGCTGATCGGCCACACGGTGAACACGATGATGTGGTCGCCCATGCAGTGGTTCCAGGAGTGCGGCAGGTGCAGGATGCGCATCGAGCCCAGGTCCGGGTTCTGGATCCGGCCCATGAGTTTTTTGCAGCCCTGCTTGCCGTCGATCGTCATCGATACGGTGCCCTTGAGCAGCGGCATGCGCACGATGCGGTTACGCAGGCCGAAGCTGGCGTGAGCGTAAGGGATCTTCTCGGCTTCCCAGGCAGCGGCCGAAGCGGCTACGTGATCCTTGAAGGCCTGGTCGGCACGCGGGTCGGTGACGTCGTCCCATTCCAGCAGGGTTTTCAACAGTTCCGGGTGCGACGCGTTGCAGTGGTAGCACTCACGGTTGTTTTCCAGCACCAGTTTCCAGTTGGCTTTTTCGAACAAGGTGGTCTGAATCGCCACCTTGGTGTTCTCCATGTCGTACGGTTCCATGTAATGGTTCAGCGTCGACAGGAAGTCATCAATGGCCGGCGGGTTTTCCGACAGGCTGATGAAGATGTAACCGCCAGCGGTTTTCACGTTCACAGGCTTGAGGCCGTACTGCTTCATGTCGAAGTCGGCGCCCATTTCGGTGCCGGCGAACAGCAGGCGACCGTCCAGCTCATACGTCCATTGGTGGTAGTGGCAGACCAGTTTGGCGACTTTGCCTTTTTCACTGGTGCACAACCGCGAACCACGGTGACGGCAGACGTTGTGGAACGCATGCACCACGCCATCGGCGCCACGAATCACGATGATCGGGTTCTTGCCGATCTGCAGGGTCAGGTAGTTGCCCTTGGTCGGGATTTCGCAGGTCATGCCGGCGATCAACCACTCTTTCTGAAAGATTTCCTGCATGTCGATATCAAACAGGCGCTCGTCGGAGTAAAACGGCTGCGGCAGTGAGAAGGTGCGCTCGCGCTCTTGCAGCATCTGTGCGGTGGCCTTGCGTGCGGGTTCCAGCGGATCGCCCAGGCTCAGGGTAGTAGTGACGTCCATCATTTAATCCTCAAGGCCATTCTGTGTGGCCGGCGAATAGTGGCTACGGTTGTGCGACGCAAGACAAAAAACAGCAGTTATCTGTTGAGGCGAGTGTGGGGCCGGCGCTGCCCGGAACCTTATCCATGGGCGACATGGCCCAATCTGTTCCCGACGCGCAACCCCCGGTAATTGGGGGCTGGTCGCGATAAGTATGTGAATGTCGCAGATAGGTAAATGGGTGGTTCGCGCTATACGCAGAATCGCCAACATGAAGGCCGACAGTCGGCCGTGGAGATCAGCATGTCCAACAGCTTCCTGAACCCGGTAACCACCCAGACCTGGGCCAATGGTCGACACATTGTCCGTTGCGTCAAAGTCATCCAGGAAACCTGGGATGTGCGCACCTTCTGTTTCATGGCCGACCAGCCGATTCTGTTCTTTTTCAAGCCCGGGCAATTCGTCACCCTGGAGCTGGAAATCGACGGCGTGCCGATCATGCGCTCCTACACCATTTCCAGTTCGCCGTCGGTGCCGTACAGCTTTTCGGTGACCATCAAGCGCGTGCCGGGGGGCAAGGTGTCCAACTGGCTGCACGACACTCTACATGAAGGCCAGGAGCTGGCGGTGCACGGGCCGGTCGGACTGTTCAATGCCATGGACTTCCCTGCGCCGAAAATACTCTACCTCAGCGGCGGCGTCGGCATCACGCCGTGCATGTCCATGGCGCGCTGGTTCTACGACACCAACGGCAACGTCGACATGACGTTTATCCACAGCGCCCGCTCGCCCAAAGACATCATTTATCACCGCGAACTGGAACACATGGCGTCGCGGATCGAGAACTTCAGCCTGCACCTGATTTGCGAGAAACATGGCATGGGTGAGCCCTGGGCCGGTTATCGCGGTTACCTGAACCACAGAATGCTTGAATTGATGGCGCCGGATTTCCTTGAGCGTGAAGTGTTCTGCTGCGGCCCGACACCGTATATGAGCGCGGTCAAGCGCTTGCTGGAAGGCGCTGGCTTCGACATGTCGCGCTACCACGAAGAGTCCTTCGGCGCGACTCCGCCAGAAGCCCGCGCCGACGCCGTGGAACACGCTGAACAAGCGGCCGATGCCCCGGAAATCGACGCGGCGGATCTGCATCAGGTGGAGTTCACCGCATCCGGCAAGAGCATCCGCGTGGCCCCGGGCGAGACCGTGCATGCCGCGGCGGCCAAGGTCGGCCTGATGATCCCGAAAGCGTGCGGCATGGGCATCTGCGGCACCTGCAAGGTGTTGAAGCTGGGTGGTGAAGTCGAGATGGAACACAACGGCGGGATCACTGAAGAAGACGAAGCCGAAGGGTATATTCTGTCGTGCTGCAGTGTGCCGAAGGGTGACGTGCGGGATCAAAAGATCGCAGCCTCGTTTCACTCGACAGCTCCTACAGGGGTTGTGGATATCTCAGTCGACGAACAGGTCAGGCATCAGTTTGTCGTCGCTGTCTGGCTCGAAACGGTAATGGTTGAATTCAGTCACACCGCTTTCCCGCAGAATTTCCTCATCAATCAACAGCCGCCCGGTCAGGCTGCGGTTGGTACTGCTCAGAATGACGTGCGCCGCATCGGCCATGATCGCAGGCAGGCGTGCATGCTTGAACGATTCCCTTGACCCCAGCTGAAACTCGATGGCAGCGGTGGCGATCATGGTCTGTGGCCACAGCGAGTTGACGCTGATGCCGTAATTCCTGAATTCCTCACTCATGCCCAAGGTCAGCATGCTCATGCCGTATTTGGTCACGGTGTACGGGCTGTACTGGGCAAACCACTTGGTGGCCAGGTTCAGGGGTGGGGACAGGTTGAGGATGTGGCCACCGGACTTCTTCAAATAGGGCAGGGCGGCCTGGCTGCACAGCAGCACGGCACGGGTGTTGATCTGGTGCATCAAGTCAAAGCGCTTGAGTTCGAGGTGCTGGACCCCGGTCAATTTGATCGCCCCGGCGTTATTGATCAGCGCATCGATGCTGCCGAAATGTTCGTTGGCCTGGGCCAGTGCTTCGCGTACGGCGTCTTCCTCACGCACATCCACCTGCAGAGCCAAGGCTTTCCCGCCAGCGGCTTCCACTTCCCGGGCCACACTGAAAATTGTGCCCGGCAGCTTGGGGTGGGGTTCGGCACTTTTGGCGGCGATCACAATGTTGGCCCCATCGCGTGCGGCCCGCAGCGCAATCTCGCGACCGATGCCGCGGCTGGCGCCGGTGATGAACAGGGTTTTGCCTTGCAATGACATGCTGACGCTCCTGATTGTTGTTATGTGAGCGGATCGGCTCGACAAACAATGTAGACGAAGTCGTTCAGGAGCTGCAGCGAGAGATGTGACTGAATGTAGGCGAAAATGGATGAGCGAATAGATGGCGAGGGAGCTTGCTCGCGATGGCCTGGCGACAGCTGACATCTATGCTGGATGTGCTGGCCTCATCGCGAGCAGGCTCGCTCCCACAGGGATTGTGGCGTTAGTGAGACATCACTTCACGGATATCCCGCGCCAATTCACGCACGCGCTCTTGCTCGGTGTCCCACGAGCACATGAAGCGTGCGCCGCCGTTGCCGATGAAGGTGTAGAAGCGCCAGCCCTTGGCGGTCAGCGCAGCGATGGCCGGCTCCGACAGCTGCAGGAACACGCCATTGGCCTGTACCGGGAACATCAGCTCCACGCCGGGGATGTCGCTGACCATTTCGGCCAGCAATTGCGCGCAGTGGTTGGCGTGGTTGGCGTATTTGAGCCAGGCGTCGTTTTCCAGGATCCCGACCCACGGCGCCGACAGGAAGCGCATTTTCGACGCCAACTGCCCGGCCTGCTTGCAGCGGTAATCGAAGTCTTCGGCCAGTTTGTGGTTGAAGAACAGAATCGCCTCGCCCACCGCCATGCCGTTTTTCGTGCCGCCAAAGCACAGCACGTCGACCCCGGCCTTCCAGGTCAGGTCGGCCGGGGTGCAGCCGAGGAATGCGCAGGCGTTGGAGAACCGTGCGCCGTCCATGTGCAGGTTCAAGCCAAGCTCTTTGCAGGTGGCGCTGATGGCGCGGATTTCGTCCGGGGTGTAGACGCTGCCGACTTCGGTGGCCTGGGTCAGGGTCACGACGCGGGGTTTCGGGTAGTGGATGTCCTGGCGCTTGAGCGCGACCTCGCGGATCGATTCCGGGGTCAGTTTGCCGTTTTCAGTGCGGGCGATCAGCAGTTTGGAGCCATTGGAGAAGAATTCCGGGGCGCCGCATTCGTCGGTTTCGACGTGGGCGGTTTCCGAGCAGATCACGCTGTGGTAACTCTGGCACAGCGACGACAGCGCCAGCGAGTTGGCGGCGGTGCCGTTGAAGGCAAAAAACACTTCGCAGTCGGTTTCGAACAGTTTGCGGAAACCGTCGGAGGCCCGGGCGGTCCACTCGTCGTCGCCGTATGCGCGCTGGTGGCCGTGGTTGGCCTGTTCCATGGCAGCCCAGGCTTCAGGGCAGATGCCGGAATAGTTGTCGCTGGCGAATTGTTGGCTCTTGTCGGTCATGGCCTGCTTCCGTGGTCGAGATGCCTATGGTGAAGCGTCCCGTGGTCAATGAGGGTGCGCACTGTACCCAAGATCGTCAGGTGGAGCGCACAGGATGTCGCTGTCGGGAAAATACACGGTCGAAGGGCAATTATGCACGTGACAACGCACAAGATCATGCACAAGGCCATGCACTTAAAGCAGCGGGACGGGGCACTGGATCTGCTCAAGTGGCTGGCGCTTTTGAGCATGGTGCTCGATCACCTGCGATATGTCGGTTATTCCGCCGATTTGCTGTATGTGCCGGGACGCCTGGCGTTTCCGTGGTTCTGCCTGGCGATGGCGGCCAATCTGGCGCGCGTGCGGACTGCGACGACCGGTGGCCAGTGGCGCTATCTGGGGTGGTTGCTGCTGTTTAGCGCGATGAGTGAAATTCCTTACCGAATGTTCATTCCCGATCCCGACACCTTGAATGTGCTGCCCACCCTTGCCCTGGGCTTGCTGGTGGTTCGTGGCTGGCAGCAGCCGGTGCTTGCATCGCGACTGCTGGCCGTCGGCGCGGTACTGCTGGCAGGGTTTTTCTCCCAGCGATTGATGTTCGGGTTCTTTGGCGTGCTGTTGCCGCTGGCGATGCTGCTGGTACTGCAACGGCCCTGGTACTTCGCGCTGTTGGCGGGGTTGGTGTGCCTGGCGGGCAATCAGTGGCAGGTGCTGTATTACTCTGTTCGATTGGGCAATCACGTGGCGATGGCGGCAGTCGCCACTTGTCTGATTGCGCCATGGCTCGGAGTGTTCTTGTTGCGACATGCCCATGACGTAAAACCACCACCCATTCGACGTTGGGCGTATGCGCTGTATCCCGTGCATTTCCTGCTGTTGCTCGCAGTGCGACAGGCCATCGGATGACCCTGTAGGAGCGAGCCTGCTCGCGATAGCGGCGGGTCAGCCGACATCAATGTTGAATGTGATGCCGCTATCGCGAGCAGGCTCGCTCCTACAGGGGATCTGCGCTGGATCGACGGTCGGGTTCGGCCAGCCATTTCCCGCCATGTCGTAAACGCACCTTTGCGTGGCGCCCGTAGGCATTTGACGACTCCAAGCCAGTCATACCATCGCTATCAAAGGGCACTGCCGAAAAACCAGTGCCTCACCGAGACGAATGGCGCACCGCCGCCGCTGGGAGAGACGCGATGTTCAGCAAGCAAGACCAGATCCAGGGTTACGACGATGCACTGCTGGCGGCGATGAATGCCGAGGAGCAACGTCAGGAAGATCACATCGAGCTGATCGCGTCGGAGAACTACACCAGCAAGCGCGTGATGCAAGCGCAAGGCAGCGGCCTGACCAACAAATACGCCGAAGGCTACCCGGGCAAGCGCTACTACGGTGGTTGCGAACACGTCGATAAGGTTGAAGCCCTGGCCATCGAGCGCGCCAAGCAACTGTTCGGCGCCGATTATGCCAACGTCCAGCCACACTCCGGTTCCTCGGCCAACAGCGCCGTGTACCTGGCCCTGCTGCAAGCCGGTGACACCATCCTCGGCATGAGCCTGGCCCACGGCGGTCACCTGACCCACGGCGCCAAGGTGTCGTCCTCGGGCAAGCTGTACAACGCCGTGCAGTACGGCATCGACACCAAAACCGGTCTGATCGATTACGACGAAGTCGAGCGCCTGGCCGTCGAGTGCAAGCCGAAGATGATCGTCGCCGGCTTCTCGGCCTACTCCAAGACCCTCGACTTCCCGCGCTTCCGTCAGATCGCCGACAAGGTTGGTGCACTGCTGTTCGTCGACATGGCCCACGTTGCCGGTCTGGTCGCTGCCGGCCTGTACCCGAACCCGCTGCCTTACGCCGATGTGGTCACCACCACTACCCACAAGACCCTGCGCGGTCCACGTGGCGGCCTGATCCTGGCCAAGGCCAACGAAGAAATCGAGAAGAAGCTCAACGCCGCGGTATTCCCCGGTGCCCAGGGCGGCCCGCTGATGCACGTGATCGCCGGTAAGGCGGTGTGCTTCAAGGAAGCGCTGGAACCAGGCTTCAAGGCTTATCAGCAGCAAGTGATCGACAATGCCCAGGCCATGGCCGGCGTGTTTATCAAACGCGGCTACGATGTAGTGTCCGGCGGTACCGACAACCACCTGTTCCTGGTCAGCCTGATCCGTCAGGGCCTCACCGGCAAAGAGGCGGATGCAGCACTCGGTCGCGCCCACATCACTGTGAACAAGAACGCTGTCCCGAACGATCCACAGTCGCCGTTCGTGACCTCCGGCCTGCGCATCGGCACCCCGGCGGTGACCACGCGCGGCTTCAAGGTGACCCAGTGCGTCACGCTGGCCGGCTGGATCTGCGACATCCTCGACAACCTCGGCGACGCCGATGTCGAGGCCAATGTCGCCGAGCAAGTGGCAGCCCTGTGCGCGGACTTCCCGGTTTATCGCTGAGTGCGGTTTTGGAGTAAATGACTATGCAACGCTACTCGGGCTTCGGCCTCTTCAAACACTCTCTCAGCCATCATGAAAACTGGCAGAAAATGTGGCGCACGCCGACCCCTAAAAAGGTCTACGACGTGGTCATCGTCGGCGGTGGCGGGCATGGTCTCGCCACGGCCTACTACCTGGCCAAGGAACACGGCATCACCAACGTGGCCGTGGTCGAGAAGGGCTGGCTGGGCGGCGGTAACACCGCGCGCAACACCACTATCGTTCGCTCCAACTACCTGTGGGACGAGTCGGCGCATCTGTACGAACACGCGATGAAACTGTGGGAAGGCCTGTCCCAGGACCTCAACTACAACGTGATGTTCTCCCAGCGCGGCGTCTACAACCTGTGCCACACCCTGCAGGACATCCGTGATTCCGAGCGTCGGGTCAGCGCCAACCGCCTCAACGGCGTCGACGGTGAGCTGCTCGATGCCAAGCAAGTGGCCGACGAGATCCCGTACCTCGACTGCTCCAAGAACACTCGCTACCCGGTGATGGGCGCCACTGTCCAGCGTCGCGGCGGCGTGGCCCGTCACGATGCCGTGGCCTGGGGCTTTGCCCGTGCCGCCGACGCCCTCGGCGTGGACTTGATCCAGCAGACCGAAGTGATCGGTTTCCGCAAGGAAAACGGCGTGTGCATCGGCGTTGAAACCAACAAGGGCTTCATCGGCGCCAAGCGCGTCGGCGTGGTGACTGCCGGTAACTCCGGGCACATGGCCAAGCTCGCCGGTTTCCGCCTGCCGATCGAATCCCACCCGCTGCAAGCGCTGGTGTCCGAGCCGATCAAGCCGATTATCGACAGCGTGATCATGTCCAACGCCGTGCACGGTTACATCAGCCAGTCCGACAAGGGCGACCTGGTGATCGGCGCCGGTATCGACGGCTACAACGGCTACGGCCAGCGTGGTTCGTACCCGGTGATCGAGCACACCATCCAGGCCATCGTCGAGATGTTCCCGGTGCTGTCGCGCGTACGCATGAATCGTCAGTGGGGCGGCATCGTCGACACCACGCCGGATGCCTGCCCGATCATTTCGAAAACCCCGGTACCGAACATGTTCTTCAACTGCGGTTGGGGCACCGGCGGCTTCAAGGCCACACCTGGCTCGGGCAACGTGTTTGCCGCGAGCCTGGCCAAGGGTGAAATGCACCCATTGGCCGCACCTTTCTCCATCGACCGTTTCCACAACGGTGCGTTGATCGATGAACACGGCGCTGCTGCGGTTGCCCACTAACAGGAGAAATCCCCATGTTGCATATCTTCTGTCCTCACTGCGGCGAACTGCGCTCCGAAGAGGAATTCCATGCATCCGGCCAGGCGCACATCCCGCGTCCACTGGATCCGAACACCTGCACCGACGAGGAGTGGGGCGACTACATGTTCTTCCGCGATAACCCGCGCGGTCTGCACCACGAGCTGTGGGATCACGTCGCCGGTTGCCGTCAGTACTTCAACGCCACCCGCGACACCGTGACCTACGAGATTCTCGAAACCTACAAGATCGGCACCAAGCCACAATTCACCGACAAGACCGATAGCCCGAAAGCGGCCAGCACGGCTCTGGGAGAGAAGGTATGAGCCAGATCAATCGCCTGTCCAACGGCGGACGGATCGACCGCAACAAAGTCTTGAGCTTCACCTTCAACGGCCAGAACTACAAAGGCTTCGAAGGCGATTCCCTGGCCGCTGCACTGCTGGCCAACGGCGTCGACATCATCGGTCGCAGCTTCAAGTATTCCCGTCCGCGCGGCATCTTCGCTGCGGGCGCTGAAGAGCCGAACGCGGTGCTGCAGATCGGCGCCACCGAAGCCACGCAGATCCCGAACGTGCGCGCCACGCAACAGGCGCTGTATCAAGGCCTGGTCGCCACCAGCACCAACGGCTGGCCGAGCGTGAACAACGACATGATGGGGATTCTCGGCAAGGTCGGCGGCAAGCTGATGCCACCGGGCTTCTACTACAAAACCTTCATGTACCCGCAATCGTTCTGGATGACTTACGAGAAGTACATCCGCAAAGCCGCCGGCCTTGGCCGCTCGCCGACCGAGAACGATCCGGACACCTACGACTACATGAACCAGCACTGCGACGTGCTGATCGTTGGCGCTGGCCCTGCTGGCCTGGCGGCAGCACTGGCGGCTGCGCGCAGCGGTGCCCGTGTGATCCTCGCCGATGAGCAGGAAGAGTTCGGCGGCAGCCTGCTCGATTCCCGCGAAAGCCTCGACGGCAAGCCTGCGACCGAGTGGGTCGCCAGCGTCATCGACGAGCTGAAGAACACCCCGGACGTGCTGCTGTTGCCGCGCGCCACCGTCAACGGCTACCACGACCACAACTTCCTGACCATTCACGAGCGCCTGACCGATCACCTCGGCGACCGCGCACCGATTGGCCAGGTGCGTCAGCGCATCCACCGGGTCCGCGCCACTCGCGTGGTGCTGGCGACCGGTGCTCACGAGCGTCCACTGGTCTACGGCAACAATGACGTGCCGGGCAACATGCTCGCCGGCGCCATCTCGACCTACGTGCGTCGTTACGGCGTGGCACCGGGCAAGAAGCTGGTGCTGTCGACCAACAACGACCACGCCTACCGCGTTGCCCTGGATTGGCTCGATGCCAGCCTGCAAGTGGTGGCCATCGCCGATGCCCGCAGCAACCCGCGTGGTGCGCTGGTGGAAGAAGCACGTGCCAAAGGTATCCGCATTCTCACCGGCAGCGCCGTGATCGAGGCCCGTGGCAGCAAGCGCGTGACCGCTGCCCGTGTGGCCGCCATCGATGTCAAAGCCCACACCGTGACCAGCCCTGGCGAATGGCTTGAATGCGACGTGGTGGCCAGCTCCGGTGGTTACAGCCCGGTGGTTCACCTGGCTTCGCACCTGGGTGGCAAGCCGATCTGGCGCGAAGACATCCTCGGTTTCGTACCGGGTGAAGCGCCGCAGAAACGCGTGTGTGTCGGTGGCATCAACGGCGTCTACGGCCTTGGCGATTCCCTGGCCGACGGTTTTGAAGGAGGCGCCCGCGCTGCCGCTGAAGCCGGGTTCCAGACCGTCGAAGGCGTACTGCCGAAAGCCCTGAGCCGTCTCGAAGAGCCGACTCTGGCGCTGTTCCAGGTGCCGCATGAAAAGAACACCGCACGGGCGCCGAAGCAATTCGTCGACCTGCAAAACGACGTCACCGCCGCCGCCATCGAACTGGCGACCCGTGAAGGCTTCGAGTCGGTCGAGCACGTCAAGCGCTACACCGCGCTGGGCTTCGGCACCGATCAGGGCAAACTCGGTAACGTCAACGGCCTGGCCATCGCTGCCCGCTCGCTGAACGTGACCATCCCGCAGATGGGCACCACCATGTTCCGTCCGAACTACACGCCGGTGACCTTTGGCGCCGTGGCCGGTCGTCACTGTGGGCACATCTTCGAGCCGGTACGCTACACCGCACTGCATCAGTGGCACCTGAAGAACGGCGCCGAGTTCGAAGACGTCGGCCAGTGGAAACGTCCGTGGTACTTCCCGAAATCCGGTGAAGACCTGCACGCTGCAGTGAAGCGTGAGTGCAAAGCCGTGCGCGACAGCGTCGGCCTGCTCGACGCTTCGACCCTGGGCAAGATCGATATCCAGGGCCCGGATGCGCGCGAGTTCCTCAACCGCGTCTACACCAACGCCTGGACCAAGCTCGACGTGGGCAAGGCGCGTTATGGCCTGATGTGCAAAGAAGACGGCATGGTGTTCGACGACGGCGTGACGGCTTGCCTGGCCGACAACCATTTCGTCATGACCACCACCACCGGCGGCGCCGCTCGTGTGCTGCAGTGGCTGGAGCTGTACCACCAGACTGAATGGCCGGACATGAAGGTGTACTTCACCTCCGTCACCGACCACTGGGCGACCATGACCCTGTCCGGGCCAAACAGCCGCAAGCTGCTCGCTGAAGTCACCGACATCGACCTGAGCAACGAAGCCTTCCCGTTCATGACCTGGAAAGAAGGTCTGGTCGGTGGTGTGCCGGCGCGGGTGTTCCGGATTTCGTTTACCGGTGAACTGTCGTACGAAGTCAACGTGCAAGCCGACTACGCCATGGGTGTGCTGGAAAAAATCGTCGACGCTGGCAAGAAGTACAACCTGACGCCATATGGCACCGAAACCATGCACGTGCTGCGGGCCGAGAAGGGCTTCATCATCGTCGGTCAGGACACTGACAGCTCGATGACCCCGGACGACCTGAACATGGGCTGGTGTGTCGGTCGCACCAAACCGTTCTCGTGGATCGGCTGGCGCGGCATGAACCGTGAAGATTGCGTGCGTGATCAGCGCAAGCAACTGGTTGGCCTCAAGCCGATCGATCCGAACAAATGGCTGCCGGAAGGCGCGCAGCTGGTGTTTAACACCAAGCAGGCGATCCCGATGACCATGGTTGGTCACGTGACCTCCAGTTACCTGCACAACTCCCTGGGCTATTCGTTCGCTATGGGCGTGGTCAAGGGCGGTCTGAACCGCATGGGCGAGCGCGTGTTCGCACCGCTGGCGGATGGCAGCGTGATCGAGGCGGAAATCGTTTCTTCGGTGTTCTTCGATCCGAAGGGCGAACGCCAGAACGTTTGATTGCCAGGTGTGGTGATCCCCTGTAGGAGCTGGCTTGCCAGCGAAGGCGTCAGTCCGGACACCGAGTCGTCTGGATCGTCGGAATGCCGCCCGCAGCAAGCCGGCTCCTACAGGGTCAGAAACCACACTCTTTAACAGAATTCAGGAAAGGTGCTTTATGACCGCAGCCAATGTTTACCAACAACGCCCAACCTCCGGGGCCAAGGCCGAGTCGTCGCTGCATCACGCCGACCTCGCCAGCCTAGTGGGCAAGGGTCGCAAGAACGCCGGCGTGACCGTGCGTGAGAAAAAACTCCTCGGCCACTTGACCATTCGTGGCGATGGCCACGATGCCGCGTTTGCCGCGGGCGTGCACAAGGCCCTTGGCATCGAGTTGCCGGGCGCGCTGAGCGTCATCGTCAAAGGCGAAACCAGCCTGCAATGGATGGGGCCGGATGAGTGGCTGCTGATCGTGCCGACCGGCGAAGAATTGGCCGCCGAGCAAAAGCTCCGCAAAGCGCTTGGCGATCTGCACATTGCAATCGTCAACGTCAGCGGTGGCCAGCAAGTCCTCGAACTGAGCGGCCCGAACGTGCGCCAGGTGCTGATGAAGTCCACCAGCTACGACGTGCACCCGAACAACTTCCCGGTAGGCAAAGCTGTCGGCACGGTGTTCGCCAAGTCGCAACTGATGATCCGTCACACCGCTGAGGACACTTGGGAACTGTTGATTCGTCGCAGCTTCTCGGATTACTGGTGGCTGTGGTTGCAGGATGCTTCTGCCGAGTACGGGCTGAGCGTTCAGGCTTGAGATTGCTTTCGCAGGCAAGCCAGCTCCTACAATTGACCGCGGTCCCTGTAGGAGCTGGCTTGCCAGCGATCAACCGCGAAGCGGTTGCCAATAAACGAACAGGAGTCACCGTACCATGAGCCGCGCCCCAGACACATGGATTCTGACCGCCGACTGCCCCAGCGTGCTCGGCACCGTGGACGCGGTGACCCGCTTTCTGTTCGAGCAGGGCTGCTACGTCACCGAGCACCATTCGTTCGATGACCGGCTCTCGGGCCGTTTCTTCATTCGTGTGGAATTTCGCCAACCCGATGGTTTCGACGAGCAGTCCTTCCGCGCGGGCCTGGCCGAGCGCGGTGAAGCCTTCGGCATGATCTTCGAACTGGTCGCGCCGAACTATCGGCCGAAAGTGGTGATCATGGTTTCCAAGGCCGATCACTGCCTCAATGACTTGCTCTATCGCCAACGCATCGGCCAGTTGTCGATGGACGTCGCTGCCGTGGTCTCCAACCACCCGGACCTCAAGCCGCTGGCCGACTGGCACCAGATTCCGTACTACCACTTCCCGCTGGATCCGAACGACAAGCCGTCCCAAGAGCGTCAGGTGTGGCAGGTCATCGAAGAGTCCGGCGCCGAACTGGTGATCCTTGCACGCTACATGCAAGTGCTGTCGCCGGAGTTGTGCCGCAAGCTCGATGGCAAGGCGATCAACATTCACCACTCCCTGCTGCCCGGGTTCAAGGGCGCCAAGCCCTATCACCAGGCCTACAACAAGGGCGTGAAACTGGTGGGCGCCACGGCGCATTACATCAACAACGACCTCGATGAAGGTCCGATCATTGCCCAGGGTGTGGAGGCAGTGGACCACAGCCATTATCCGGAAGATTTGATCGCCAAGGGGCGGGATATCGAAGGGCTGACGCTGGCCCGGGCGGTGGGCTATCACATTGAAAGAAGAGTGTTTTTGAACGCGAACAGGACGGTTGTTCTCTAGCGTTTTTTACTGCCTGAAAAGATCGCAGCCTTCGGCAGCTCCTACAGGGGTATGTGATCAATGTAGGAGCTGCCGAAGGCTGCGATCTTTTGAATTCCCGAGCACTTAACGCGCTGCCTGCCTGGGCAACGCGGTTCCATAAAAACAACAGCGAGGTGAAAGCATGTCTGGCAATCGTGGTGTGGTGTATCTCGGCGCTGGCAAGGTCGAAGTGCAGAGTATTGACTATCCGAAAATGCAGGACCCGCGCGGCAGGAAGATTGAACACGCTGTCATCCTGCGTGTGGTGTCCACCAACATCTGTGGTTCCGACCAGCACATGGTGCGCGGGCGTACCACGGCGCAAACCGGCCTGGTGCTGGGCCATGAGATCACCGGTGAAGTGATCGAGAAGGGCAGCGACGTCGAGAACCTGAATATCGGCGACCTGGTGTCCGTACCGTTCAACGTGGCTTGCGGGCGCTGCCGCTCCTGCAAAGAAATGCACACCGGCGTGTGCCTGAGCGTCAACCCGGCGCGTCCCGGTGGCGCTTATGGTTATGTCGACATGGGCGACTGGACCGGTGGCCAGGCCGAATACGCCATGGTGCCGTACGCCGATTTCAACCTGCTGAAACTGCCGGATCGCGACCGGGCCATGGAAAAAATCCGCGACCTGACCTGCCTTTCCGACATCCTGCCGACCGGCTATCACGGTGCCGTGACCGCTGGCGTCGGCCCGGGCAGCACCGTATACATCGCCGGTGCCGGTCCGGTCGGCCTGGCGGCGGCCGCATCCGCTCGCCTGTTGGGTGCGGCGGTGGTGATCATCGGCGACGTCAACACCGTGCGCCTGGCTCACGCCAAGGCCCAGGGCTTCGAAATCGCCGACCTGTCCCTGGACACGCCGCTGCACGAGCAGATCGCCGCACTGCTCGGCGAACCGGAAGTGGATTGCGCCATCGACGCTGTAGGCTTCGAAGCCCGTGGCCATGGCCATGACGGCGTGAAACACGAAGCCCCGGCCACCGTACTCAACTCGCTGATGGGCGTGGTGCGTGTGGCAGGCAAGATCGGCATCCCCGGCCTCTACGTGACCGAAGACCCGGGTGCTGTCGATGCTGCCGCGAAAATGGGCAGCCTGAGCATCCGCTTCGGTCTGGGCTGGGCCAAGTCCCACAGCTTCCATACCGGCCAGACCCCGGTGATGAAGTACAACCGCGCGCTCATGCAAGCGATCATGTGGGACCGCATCAACATCGCCGAAGTGGTAGGCGTTCAGGTGATCAGCCTGGATCAGGCTCCGCAGGGTTATGGCGAGTTCGATGCCGGCGTACCGAAGAAGTTTGTGATCGATCCGCACAAGATGTTCAGCGCGGCCTAAGGCCGTCGGGTTAAAAAAAGGGCGACCGAGGTCGCCCTTTTTTTTGTTCAATGGCCTGTCGGTGGCATGGTCAGGACTCTGTAGTTGAACTCACATTCCTTTTCCACCCGTGAATCGCAGTGTTCAACGGACTTGGCTTTGTTGGAAGCTCCGGCCTTTTCTTTAATGGGTTGCGCCTCCCATTTTGTGCCCTTGACGGGGGCCCACTCTCTGAAGGAGTACAACGTCATCCTGGCAAACGCATACCAGTCGTCACCCTCGTAATCACACGAAACTACATCCGTATTACCTTCGGAACTGACGGTCCGGTAGAGCGCTCCGGTGAATACGAAGGTTTTAAGATCTCCCTCGCTGGCATAGGGGTTTTCGCCTACCCAGACGCGGCCGTTCGGACCGGGGGCGGTATAGCTGTAGCCTTGTTCCTCCTGTTTTTGTTTGATGCTTGCAGCTGACGGACACATAGTGGTTGCCGCCAAGGCGTTGGCTGTGAATACTGACAGTAGTACGGCACTTGCCGCGAGTGTTTTACGTATCATGATGTACTCCTTTACATGGGTTTGAGCCATCATGTTGGGGGAGGTGGACTGCGGCAGGTACTATCAGTATTGATAGGTTGCGTTGACGCCTTATTCATCGCGCGACATCCAGGGATTCACGTTTCTTATACGTGACCGGGGTAAAAGTGGATGCGCGGCAAGGAACATGATTGAGGATGCCTGGTCAAACCGGCAGTTTTACCGCCGGTTTTCGGATGGTTTCATGGCACAAGAGGATGTCTGGATGAAGATTTCACGCGGCATTGCATTGGCTTCGCTGTTGGCACTGTCCGCCAGTCCGGCCTTTGCACAGTTCAGCCTGAACGATGCGGCCAATGCGATTTCGGGCATCAAGGGCGGTGACGTGGCAGCGACTGCCGCACCCACACCGCAGACAGCCGACTTGCTGAGCACGCTCACTCAATTGAACATCACCCCACAGCAAGCCATCGGCGGTGCCGGGGCGATGCTGGGGCTGGCGAAGAACCAGTTAAGTTCGACCGACTACTCGGAACTGGCCAAAAGCGTGCCAGGCATCGACATGCTCTCGGGCGGCGGCGAGTTGGGTGCGCTGGCCGGTCTGCTCGGCTCCAGCGGCAAAGCGGCAGGGCTGGACAATGCCCTGGGTAACGTCAAGGACACCAACGACCTGAACAACGCCTTCAGCGCCCTGGGCATGGACAGCGGCATGATCGGCCTGTTTACCCCGGTGCTCCTGCAGTACCTCGGTCAGCAGGGCGTCGGCGGTACGCTGCTGAGCAGCCTGGGCAGCATCTGGGGCACCGGTAGCTGATTCAGCGGTGCCCGGCGCGCAAGGCGTCGATGCGCTGATCCTTCTCGATCCAGAGCTGGTTGACCCAGTTCTGGACCTTCTCGCGAAACAGCGGATCGTTTTCGTAGTCGCCCTGCCACAGCGCCGGGTCGAGATCGCGGGTTCGGATATCGATGATGACCCTTGGCACATCGCCGCTGATCAAGTCCCAGAACCCCGGAATCTTCTGCTGCGGGTAAACCACCGTCACATCGAGAATCGCATCCAGCTGTTCGCCCATTGCCGCCAGTACAAACGCCACGCCGCCAGCCTTTGGCTTGAGCAGGTAGTTGAACGGTGATTGCTGTTGAGCGCGTTTGGCCGACGTGAACCGCGTGCCTTCCAGATAATTGACCACGGTTACCGGTTGGCGCTTGAACAGCTCGCAGGCCTGTTTGGTGATCTCCAGATCCTTGCCCGCCAGTTCCGGGTGTTTGGCCAGGAATGCCTTGCTGTAGCGCTTCATGAACGGGTAATCCAGCGCCCACCACGCCAGGCCCAGGAAGGGCACCCAGATCAGTTCTTTCTTGAGGAAGAATTTGAAGAACGGTGTGCGTCGGTTCAGCGTCTGGATCAGCGCCGGGATGTCGACCCAGGATTGATGGTTGCTGATCACCAGGTACGAGGTATCACGGCGCAGATCGTCACCGCCGCGGATGTCCCATTGGGTGGGGATGTACAGGCGGAAAATCAGCTTGTCGATCTCGGACCAGGTCTCGGCGATCCACATCACCACCCATGAGGCGTAATCGCGAAAACGGCCAGGCAGGACCAGCTTGAGCAGGGCAAACACCAGCAGTGGCCCGATCAGGACCAGGGTGTTGAGCACAAGCAGCAGGGTCACGAAACAGCCGGTGAGCAGGCGGCGCATAAGTCACTCGTGGAGGCGGTTGGGCGCGCCATGATAAGCAGCTTCGGGCGGCAGGCCAAATCGGTGCTGACGAATGTTTCACTTTCGGGTCGGTAACGTTGTGGGAACGATCAAGCGAACGACGGTCTAAAATCCGACTGCTCACTCTCATGGAAACCCATTACGTGAAATCCCTCCTTGCAGTGCTCTCCCTCATCGCCCTGCCGGTCATGGCCGTCGAGCCGACCCTGTACGGGCGTTACGAATACATTGCCCTGCCGGAAATCGGCGGGCAGGTTCTCAAGGCCAAAATGGACACCGGCGCCCTGACCGCGTCGCTGTCGGCCAAGGACATCGAAACCTTCAAGCGTGACGGTGAAGACTGGGTGCGTTTCCGCCTCGGCACCAAGGACGCGAGCAACCAGGTCTACGAACACAAGATAGCGCGCATCAGCAAGATCAAGACCCGTTCCGAAGAGGACGAAGAGGACCGCGAAGTCGTCGCGCCAACCAAGCGTCCGGTGGTCGATCTGGAACTGTGTCTGGGCAACGTCAAGCGCACCGTGGAGGTCAACCTCACCGACCGCAGCAGCTTCAACTACCCGTTGCTGATTGGCGCCAAGGCGTTGCGTGAGTTCGGGGCGGCGGTGAATCCGGCTCGGCGGTTTACGGCCGACAAGCCGGATTGCTGATCTTTTGCAGGCTTAAACCTTCGGCATCGTCGCAATCATCGAAGGCCGCTGGCTCACCTCGAAATACCACGCCGCCAGTTGCGGATTCGCCGTGCGCCAGTCCAGATCCGGATGGCGCAAATCCAGGTAACCCAGTGCACAGGCCACGCTGATCGCGGCCACGTCGAAGTGGCAGGTCAGCTCGGCAATCGCGTCCTTTTCCAGCAATGCCAGGGCGCGGCGGATTTTGTCGCGCTGGCCGTCGAGCCATTCGTCCCAGTGTTTCTCCGGGGCGCGCAGGGCGACTTCGTAGCGCACCAGCACGGCCGCGTCCATGATCCCGTCGGCAAGGGACGCGAGGGTCAGGCGCCGCCAGCGGGCCGAGCCTTCGCGGGGGATCAGCGGGTTGCCGACGTGCTGCTGATCGAGGTAATCGAGGATGACCCGGCTGTCATGGATGATGTTGCCATTGGCCAGGCGCAGCGCCGGGATCTTACCCAGGGGATTATCTTCGATCAGCGTGAGGTCCGGGTTGACCGGGGTGAGTACGCTGGTCTGCAACGCCACGCGGTCCTGTTGACCGGTTTCGTGCAGCAGCACCATGACTTTTCGAACGAAGGGAGAGAGCGGGTTGTGGTACAGGGTCATGCTCGGGGCGGACATGGCAGCGTCTCGATCGGTGGCAGTGTCGGGCAGCATAGCGCGTTGGAGCGATAGCTCAAGATGGCAAACACCCTTGTAGGAGCGGCGTTGCAGGAGGCCGCGCAGGGCAAGTGCTGCGGGGATGCCCAAACCCAACCAGCTCAACGAATCCCAAACACCATCCCCGAGCAACGCGGCAAACAACCCTGCCGCGCTGAGCACTGCGATGACGGTCGGAATGGCAAACACTTTCCAGAAGTTCGACTGCCGGGGCTTCATGCCACGCTCTCCGCTTTTTCCGCCACGGGTTTTACAGCCTTGCGCCGCACCACCCACAGATAAACACCGCTGCCGAGCACGATGATGGTCAGCACATCCAGGGTCGCCCAGAGGATCTTCATCGGCATGCCTCCGTAGTCGCCGAAGTGCAGTGGCTGCGACATGCCCATGGCGTCCATGTACCACGGTCGTTCGGCCACGGCAGTGACTTGCAGGGTGCTGGCGTCGATCAGTACCGGCGTCAGCAGGTGCGAGGTCAGGTGCGTGCTGCCTTTCATGAACACCGCGTAATGGTGCTCGCTGGAGAATTGCGTGCCGGGAAAGGCGATGAAGTCCGGCTGCATGCCCGGCGCAACGTCCCTGGCGATGTCGAGCAGATGGGTGGCCGGCGCCCGTTGCGTCAGCGGTGGCGCATCGCGGTACGGCGCGACCATCGCGCTCAGGCTGTCGTTGCGCCAGGCGGCAATGATCAGGTCGGCGCAGGCACTGATCACGCCCGTCACGCCGACCACCAGGGCCCAGGTCAACGTCACCACGCCGATCAGGTTATGCAGGTCGAGCCAGCGCAGGCGCGTGGATTTGTCCTGGCGCACGGTGGTGAATTTCAAGCGGCGCATGAACGGCAAATACAACACCGTGCCGGAAACGATCGCCACCACGAACAGAATCCCCATGAACGCCAGCAGCAATTTGCCCGGCAAACCGGCGAACATGTCCACGTGCAGGCGCAGCATGGTCAGCATGAAGCCGCCGTTGGCCGATGGCGTCTCCAGCGCTTCGCCGGTACGGGCGTCGAGCATGAAGGTGTGGGACGAGTTCGGCTCGGTGCCCGCGGTCGCGGCCATGATGGTCAGCACGGTGTTGGGCTCATCATCTTCGAAGCCAAAATACTGCAGGACTTCGTAGGGGCGATGTTGCTCGGCGGCCTGCACCAACTGCTGCAAATTCAGGTGCGGAGTGTCCGCCGGCATTTCCTTCACTTCAGGCGCATCGCCCAACAAGTGGTCAATCTCGTGGTGAAAGATCAACGGCAGGCCGGTCAGTGCCAGCAGCAAGAGGAACACCGTACAAATCAGGCTGGTCCAGGTATGAACAGCGGACCAGCGGCGAATTGTTTTACTTTTCATTTCTTGGCCTTCAGAAAAACCAAAGCCGTCCACGAAGGACGGCCTGATCATTGGGCGTGTCAGCTCAACGCGTTACCACTTGTAGGTTGCACTGGCGACGACACTGCGCTGGTCGCCGTAGTAGCAGTAGAAGCTGTCGCAAGTCGAGATGTAGTCCTTGTCGAACAGGTTGGTTGCGTTAACGGCCAGCGAAGCGCCTTTGAGGCTGTTGTCCAGGCGACCGAGGTCGTAGTGAACCACCGCGTCGAACACCGTGTAAGCACCGGCTTTGCCCAGCCAGGTGTTGGCCTGATCGCCATAGGTATTGCCGGTATAGCGCGCGCCAGCGCCGATGCCGAAGCCATCCAGCACGCCGTTGTGCCAGGTGTAGTCGCCCCACACCGATGCTTGCTGGTTAGGCATCAGTTGCAGGCGGTTGCCCTTGTAAATGCCCTCTTGCACTTCGGATTTGGCCAGGGTGTAAGCAGCCGTGACCTTGAGGTTTTCGGTCACGTCGGAAACGGCTTCCAGCTCCAGGCCTTTGACTTTCACTTCGCCGGTCTGGCTGGTGACCGTCACGTTGCCCACGTTGTTGGTGACGGAAACGTTTTTCTGGGTCAGGTCATACACAGCAGCGGTCAGCAGGGTGTTGCTGCCCGGTGGCTGGTACTTGATCCCCAGTTCCCATTGCTTGCCTTCGGTCGGCATGAACGACTCGGTCGGTGAGGCGACGGCATTGCTGGTCGGCTGGAACGACTCGGCGTAGGACAGGTATGGCACGAAGCCCGAGTCGAACACGTAGCTGATTGCCGCATTGCCGCTGAAGTTCTTGTCGCGCTCGGTGTTGGTGACATTGCCCTTGTTGAAGAATTTGGTACCGGTGTGGACCCAGTCTTCACGGCCGCCGAGGGTCAGGCGCCATTGGTCGAGGGCCATCTGGTCCTGGATGTACAGGCCGGTCTGCTGGGTCTTCTGCTCGTAGTCGTAGAACGCCGTGGAGCGTGGCGGACGGGTGATCGGCAAGCCATAGACCGGGTCGTTGACGTTGATGCCCGGCGCGGTGCCGAAGATTGAGAGGTAGTTGGTAGTGTTGCGCTGGTGGTCCAGACCGATCAGCAAGGTGTGACTGACGTCGCCGGTGACGAAGTCGCCCTGGAAGTTGTTGTCCACGGCGAATTGGGCGATGTCTTCGTCGACGTTGGTGGTGCCACGTCCGGTGTTGCCTTGATCGTCGACGACAAAGCCGAGGTTGGCAAAGTCAGGGTTGTAGCTGTTGACAGTCACGGCCTGGAACGACAGCTCCGACCTGGTGTGGCGCAGGTTCTGCCGGAACTGCCAGACATCGTTCAGGCGATGTTCGAAGGCATAACCCAGTGCGTAGTAGGTGCGGTCGTAGAAGTCGTAGTTCGGATCACCCAGGTTCTTGTGGTGGGAGATCTCGCCGAATGGCATGTCGATCTTGGTGCCCTGGATCGGATAGAACTGACTGGTGATACCGGTATCGTCACGGGTGAACTGCGTGAGCAGGGTGAACCTGGTGTCTTCGTCGATGTTCCAGGTCAGGCTCGGCGCAATGTTGTAGCGCTTGTCATCGATGTGGTCGATAGGCGTGCCGCCGTCGCGCAGCACGCCGCTGAGGCTGTACAGGAGCTGGCCTTCGTCGTCGATCTTGCCGGTGCTGGCGAAGTTGATCTGGCGATGGTTGTCGCTGCCGTACTGCAACTGGATCTCGCTGCTGGCTTCAGCGCTTGGGCGACGGCTGACCATGTCCAGCAGGCCGCCCGGCGGGGTCTGGCCGTATACGGACGAGGCCGGGCCACGCAGCAGTGCCAGGCGGTCGAGGTTCCAGGTTTCCTGTTTCGGGTTGGCGTACACACCTTTTGGCAGTGGCAGGCCGTCGAGGAATTGAGTCGGTTCGAAACCACGCACGCGCAACCAGTCGGAGCGGGTGTCGCTGCCGAAGCTGCTGGCGGTGATGCCCGGCAAGTAGCGCACGGCATCATCGAGGGTGTGCACGTTGCGGTCGTCCATCTGCTCACGAGTGACGACCGAAATCGAACGCGGTGCTTCGACCAGCGCGGTGTCAGTCTTGGTGCCGGCGGCGGTGCGCTTGGCCAGGTAGCCCTGTGCCGGGCCCCAGGCGCTTTCAGTGTCTTGCACACCGATCACGCTGGTTGCCGGCAGGTCCATCACGCCCTCGGGCACGGCCACCAGGCTGTAGGTGCCCGCACTGCTCAGCTCCAGTTGCAGGCCAGTGCCACGCAGGGCTTCGCGCAACGCGCCGGCTGCGTCGAACTGGCCTTTGACCGGCGCCGAGGTCTTGCCCGCCGCCAGGGATGGGGTCAACGACAGGGCCAACCCGGCCTGGCTGGCGATCTGGTTCAGGGTGCTGGCCAACGGTGCGGTTGGCAGGTTGTAGGTGCGGACGCTGGACACCTGTTCAGCGGCGACCAGTTGGCTGCCGGCCAAAGGGGTGCAAAGGGCAATGGCGACCGCCAGCAAACTGCGGCGCAACAGGGAGTCTAGCGAACGAGGCATACAGCGGCTCCTGAATGGAAATATTTCTCAATTGCCTGTGTGCCGAACGAAAATCAAAAAGTGATAGGGCTGGATGAAAATAATTTCGATTCAGTATTCGCTTTTGTAGGAGCTGGCTTGCCAGCGATGCACTCAAAGGCACCGCGGCGATCCAGTAGATACGCGTTATCGTTGACGACATTCGCTGCGATGCGGCGACCCGACAAGCCAGCTCCTACAGACGAGGGTGCCTATGCTCGCTCAGGGCTTGGGATCAGCCTTGGCCACGACCTTCACCCACCATTGCGTGTGCTGTTCGATCTGCACCGGCAGGGTCGGCAGCAGGGCATTGAGCGCCAGGTCGGTGTCGCGCAGCGGGAAGCTGCCGGTGATGCGCAGGTCGGCCACTTCCGGCGCGACGCCGACGTAACCGGTTCGATAGCGACCGATTTCATGCACCAGATCTTCCAGTCGCGTGTTGTCCACCACCAGCATGCCGCGGGTCCAGGCATCCGCGCCGAGGTTGACGGCCAGCACCGGACCCAGACCGTTGTTGCGGATCAGTACCTGCTGGCCTTCGTGCAGAATCTGTTCGGCCGGGTTGGACTCAGGGTGAACCGCCACCGCCGACTGCAACACACTCAGGCGCGTGCCTTGTTCTTCGCGCTTGACCAGAAACCGCGTACCCAGCGCGCGCATGCTGCCTTCACGGGTTTCGACGATGAACGGCCGCGGATCGCCATGGCCGGTTTCCACCAGGATTTCGCCCTCCTGAAGCACGATGCGCCGCTGCTTTTCATCGAAACGCAGATCCAGCGCGCTGTGGGTATTGAGATTGATCAGCGTGCCGTCAGCCAGACGCAGGGTGCGCTGCTCGCCAACGGCGGTGCGCTGGTCGGCCAGCCAATAGTCGATCGGCAGGTAACGATCCCCGGCGAACAGGGCCAGGCCGATCACTGCAACGATACTGGCGACACTGTTGCCAAGCTTGCGCACTCGCCGGCGAATGCCTTCGCGTGATTGCAGCAAGGCAGTGCGGGCCGGGCCGCTGGCCACGCCGAAACGCTGGTCGAGCATGCCCAACTGGCGCCAGGCGCGGGCGTGCTCTTCGTGGGCCGCGTGCCACTTGGCGAACTCTTCGCGTTCTACCGGGTTGGCACAATCCATGGACAACTGCCAGGCAATCGCCGCGTCCAGCACGTTGGCCGATACCGGTTTGGAACTGAGCGGATTCACGTCGGCTCACCATATAGCGCGATGTAACACTGGCGAATGCCTTGGGCCAGGTACTGGCGCACCCGCGGCACCGACACCCCCAGGCGCTCGGCGATTTCTGCGTGGCCGAGGCCGTCGAGACGGTTGTAGAGGAACGCTGCCCGGGCCTTGCTGGAAAGCTTGCCGAGCAATCGGTCGATGTTTTTCAGGTCTTCGAGGATCATTTGCTGTTCTTGCGCCGACGGTTGTTCGGCTTCGGGAACCAGCATCAACTCGGTGAGGTAAGCCTGTTCCAGCGCGGCGCGGCGGAAATAATCGAACAGCAGGCCCTTGGCGATCGCCACCAGGAATGCCCGGGGTTCGCCCGGGACCTTCAGTTCCTCGCGGCCCAGCAAGCGCACGAACGTGTCCTGGCTCAGGTCCTCGGCCCGCTGCGGGCAGGCGACGTTGCGTCGAAGCCAGGCCAAAAGCCAACCGCGATGGTCGCGATATAACGCACCGACGAGCTCACTTTGAGGGCTTGGGACTGACGACACGCCGCACACCGATTGGGAAATATTAACTAACGAGAATTGTTCGCGATTGTGTCAGAAGCGAGGGAGGTAAGCAATTGGCGTTGGTCGGGTGGGAATTTGGTGACAGCCCCTGTAGGAGCGAGCTTGCTCGCGAAAAATCATCTGACACCTCGGTCTTGCCAGAAAAACGTGTCACCGTTGACGATTTTCGCGAGCAGGCTCGCTCCTACAGGGATTGCGTATAGGTCAGAAGGAAGGCGCCTGCTGCCGACGTTTCCACTGACTCAAGCGCTGTTGCAGATTCAACGGGCTATGAATCTGCTGCTGCCGCGCGCGGCTGAACAGAATCAGCGCCAGCTCAGCGGTGGCCAGGGCGTCGGCGCTGGCGTGGTGGCGCTCGAAGACTTCGAGCTTGAACCAGTCGATCCAGTCGTCCAGCCCGGCCTCGCGAATGTGCGCCTGGGGGCATAGCAGCGGCGCAATGTCCGCCACGTCCAGAAACGGATGCTGCAACTTCAAGCCCAGATGATCTTTCAGCGCACGGCCGAGCATGTGTTGGTCAAACGGCGCGTGGAAGGCCAGCACCGGACTGTCCCCGATGTACTCCATCAGGTCGAGCAGTGCTTCTGCCGGGTCGCTGCCTGCCGCAATGGCGCTGGGGCCAATGCCGTGGATCAGCACACTGGGGCCGAGTTTCACTTGCGGATATTGCAGGGTGCGTTCGAACTGCTGGCGAAAATCGATGGCCCCGTCCTCGATCACCACCGCGCCGATGGACAACACCTGGTCCTTGTTCAGGTTCAAGCCGGTGGTTTCCAGATCGAGCACCACCCAGCGTTGCTCGCGCAGGCTGCACTCAGACAGGTCGGCAGCCGTCGGTAATTGGTCCAGCCGATGTTGCAGATGAGCTGGGAGGGTGGGACTCGCCGGGCGCAGCCATGAAAACAGGCTCATAACTGATACCGCAAGGTCAGGCTGCTTTGCAGGCGTTGTGCCTGGCGCAGGGACTCACGCAGGATGCGCCGGTCCAGATGATTGAGACTGTCGGGATCGACCCGATTTGAGTAAGGAAAATTCTCCCGGGTCTGTAGTTGATGTTGCTGCATGCGGGTTTGCTGGATGAAGTGATAGGCCTCTTCGTACGCGGCGCCGTCCAGGGGTTCGATGACCTCTTTGGCGACCAGCTGGCGAAAACGCTCCAGCGTGTTGTTCGCTTCGATACCGTGGGCGAGGGCCAGCAACCGGGCGCCGTCGACGAACGGTGCCAAGCCCTGAGTCTTCAGGTCCAAGGTGGCCTTCTCGCCATTTTTGCGCGCCAGCACGAATTCGCGGAAACGCCCAACAGGCGGGCGATTACGCAGCGCATTCTCGGCCATCATGCGCTGGAACAAACGGTTGTCGCCGACCTGATCGAGAATGCCCCGACGCAACTGCTCACAGCCTTGCTCGCTGCCCCAGACCACGCGCAAATCGAAATAGATGCTCGAACCCAGCAGGTTCTCCGGGGTGGCCTCGCGGATAAACACTGCAAAGCGCCGCGCCCATTCGGCCCGGGACAGGCACAGCTCGGGGTTACCGGCCATGATATTGCCCTTGCACAAGGTGAAGCCGCACAGCGCCAGGCTCTGGTTGATCTGCTGGGCGATGGGCAACAACTTGCCGCGAATCTCGGCGGCATGGGCCGCATCCCTGGCTTCGAACAGAATGCCGTTGTCCTGATCGGTGTGCAGGGTCTGCTCGCGACGGCCTTCACTGCCGAAACACAGCCAGCTGAATGGCACACCGGGGTCGCCTTTTTCGGCGAGGGTCAGTTCGATCACCCGGCACACGGTGTGGTCGTTGAGCAAGGTGATGATGTGGGTGATCTGCGTCGAAGACGCGCCGTGGGCCAGCATGCGCTCGACCAGTTGACCGATTTCGCCCCGTAGCGCCACCAGGTTTTCCACCTTGTGGGCATTGCGGATAGTGCGCGCCAGGTGCACCAGGTCGACCCGCTGCAGGGAAAACAGATCGCGCTCGGAAACCACGCCGCACAAGCGTCGGTCCTTGACCAGACAGACATGGGCGATGTGCCGCTCGGTCATGGCAATCGCCGCATCGAATGCACTGTGATCCGGCGACAGGAAAAACGGTGCCCGGGTCATGTGCCCTTCGATGGCTTCGTTGAAATCACTGCTGCCGTTGGCCACGGTTTGACGCAGGTCGCGCAGGGTGAAAATCCCCAGTGGCGCCTTGAGTTCATCAACCACCACGATGCTGCCGACCTGTTGTTCGTGCATCAACGTCACGGCTTCGCGCAATGGCGTCTGTGGGGCGCATGTCACCGGGTGGCGCATGGCCAATTCGCCCAGTCGGGTATTGAGTGAATATTGGGTGCCGAGGGTTTCCACGGCTTTTTGCTGCACTTGCTGGTTGACCTGATCCAGCAGGCTGCTGACGCAGCGCAGGGCGAAGTTGCGGAAGGTGTCCGATAGCGAAAACAGGCGGATGAATGCCGGTTTGTTCAGTTGCAGGCAGAAGGTGTCCTCGCCGGCCAGGTGCTCGGTGCGGGTCGCCCGTTCACCCAGCAACGCCGCGAGAGGGAAACATTCGCCAGTGGTGATCTCGAAAACCGTTTCGGTGCCACCCTTGGCCGTGTGCGGACGCTCGCCCACGACCCGGCCTTGCTTGACGATATAGAAGTGCTCGACCGGGCCGTCGGCGGGTTTGATGATGCTCTCGCCGGGGGCGTAAAAACGCAGCTGACATTGCTCGACCAGATACGCCAGATGAGCGTGTTCCATCTGGTTGAAGGGCGGGAAGCGCTGAAGGAATTGCAACGTGCCCTGGATGTTCTGCAACACCGCGGTTTTCCCTGCCTGTGTGAAGGCGTCCGCTTTACTCATAACCATTACCGCAGTCTTTTTTGAATTGTTTTAGTCGGATGACCCGGACATGGTCGACCCCTGTGGCCGGGGTGCCCATTGGACGTAAGTCTAGGTAGGCGATCAGGGTGATGGAATGTCGGAAAAACCTTACGCAACTGTGAGAAAAACCTCTCTATTCTGCTATTGGAAAAATATCCGACGGGGTGCACATTGATGGTTCGCTGAGCGATGTCACACCGCTGTGTCAGGGAATTGTATTGAACATATAGGGAAAGCCATGTCCGACCACGACATTTTGAGTGACGCCGAGCGCGAAGCGCTGAGCGCCGTCATGCTGGAACCTGACCTGCCGCAGCAACGGGTGCTGATCGTCGATGACGATGAAGACGCCCGGGAGCTGCTGTCAGAGATTCTGGCGATAGACAGCATTCACTGTGTAATGGCGTCCAGTGGCGAAGCGGCACTCAAGATCCTGCTGACCAAGGCAGAAATCAAAAAGCTCTCGATTGGTTTAATGATCACCGACCTGCGAATGGGCCACGTTGACGGGCTGGATCTGATCCGCCATGTACGCGAATCGGTAAGGGCGGCATTGCCGATCATCATTGTCTCGGGTGACGCCGACGTGAAGGATGCGATCGCCGCAATGCATTTGAGCGTGGTGGACTTTCTGCTCAAGCCGATTGATGCCAGTCATCTGCGGACACTGGTAAAACGCGAATTGGGCATTAAATAACTCAAGCCTGTAATTGTTAATTACAGGCTTGAGTTGTTTTTGTGAGCTTGGCTTGTAATTAAATTTATCTAATTGGTCTGCGAAAAAGCTACTCACACATAGCTTGTTTCTTCTTTCGATTATTCAGCTATCGTTCGGTTCTTGAAAGCCAATGTGGGCATCTATTTGATGTTGTACTTGGTTTAATGAAATCTGTCGTAGCACTATCCAGGTTGCCAGTTTGGCACTCCGCTTTTTAGTGGCTTGAGTATGCCGATGGTTGTCGTGTATTCAGTCTGCGGCTAGTTCCTGCGGATAAAATACCGACAAAGGTCATTACTTTTCCTGGGTTGTGTGGCTGTGTATCGCATTGAGGACGATATGATAAAGAAAATGGAATTTCGCGATCTTGTACTTATTGTCGGTGTCACAATCATGTGGGGCAGCAATTTTACGGTAATTGATATCAGTCTCGATGGCATCGATCCATTCATATTGACAGCAATGCGCTTTACTTTCTGTGCATTGCCACTGGTGTTCTTCATCCCGAAACCGAAAGGTGTCAGTACTTTTGTAACTATCGTCTACGGTTTGTTGTTTGGTATCGGAATGTGCTGGCTGATGAACTACGGCATGTTTCTTGGTGTCAGTGCCGGCGTGACATCTTTGCTCTTGCAATTCAGTGCTTTTTTTACGGTCATCTGGGGAGTGCTGCTGTTTGGCGAGAAAATGACGGCAATACAAGTGGCCGGCATTCTCATGGCGTTGGTGGGGCTGATGTTCATTATTCATGTAACGCACGGTGATGCCGAAAGCTTTGGACTTTTTCTGGTACTGCTCGGCGCATTGTTCTGGAGTCTTTGCAATGTGCTGGTCAAGAGAAGCAAAGTGGTTGATATATTTTCCTTTGTCGTTTGGTCGAGTCTGTATGCAACACCTCCTCTATATCTGATGACTTACTGGGTCAAGGGAGCAGCCCCTTTCCAGTCGTTGCTAACGGACATAACTGCTCCAGTGCTGGCATCGGTCCTGTTCCAGGCCTATGTGGCGACGGTATTCGGGTATTGGGTGTGGAACCGAATGATTGAGAAGTATCCGGCGAGCCAGGTTGCACCCTTGTCAGTGATTGTTCCGATATCGGGTATCTTGACCTCGTGGTATGTACTCGACGAACCCATTGGTGGTGAAAAACTGTTTGCTCTCATCATCACGGTCCTTGGAATTGCCTTGTTCATGAATGCATCGAGAATAGGCCGCCACATCGCTGCAAACGCGTTGCGTTTCAGGAGATAGTTCTGCATTTGCAGGACGCAGAAACAAAAATCCCCCGGTTTTTCAATCGGGGGATTGCTGTGGAGTGAGCTGGTTTACAACCCGTTCTTCGCCTTGAACTCGCGACGACGACGGTGCAGGACCGGCTCGGTGTAGCCGTTCGGCTGCCTGGTGCCTTCAATCACCAGTTCGACGGCTGCCTGGAAGGCAATGTTGCTGTCGAAGTTCGGGGCCAGCGGACGGTACAGCGCGTCGCCGGCGTTCTGGCGGTCAACCACTGGCGCCATGCGCTTGAGACTTTCCATGACCTGGTCTTTGGTGACGATGCCATGGCGCAGCCAGTTAGCGATGTGCTGGCTGGAAATACGCAGCGTTGCACGGTCTTCCATCAGGCCGACGTCGTTGATGTCCGGCACTTTCGAACAGCCGACGCCCTGGTCGATCCAGCGCACCACATAACCGAGAATGCCCTGGCTGTTGTTGTCCAGTTCGTTCTTGATCTGTTCGGCGGTCCACTGCGGGTTCACCGTCAGCGGGATGGTCAGGATGTCGTCCACCGAAGCATGGGCACGCTTGGCCAGTTCGGCCTGACGGGCGAACACGTCAACCTTGTGGTAGTGCAGCGCGTGCAGGGCAGCAGCGGTCGGTGATGGTACCCAGGCGGTGTTGGCACCGGCCATCGGGTGAGCGATTTTCTGCTCGAGCATCGCCGCCATCAGGTCAGGCATGGCCCACATGCCTTTACCGATCTGCGCGCGACCTTGCAGGCCGGTGCTCAGACCGATATCGACGTTGGAGTTCTCGTAGGCGCCGATCCATTTTTCCGCCTTCATGTCCGCCTTGCGCACCATCGGGCCGGCTTCCATGGAGGTGTGGATTTCGTCGCCCGTGCGGTCGAGGAAACCGGTGTTGATGAACACCACGCGCTCGCTCGCCGCCTTGATGCAGGCCTTGAGGTTGATCGTGGTACGACGCTCCTCGTCCATGATCCCGACTTTGAGGGTGTTGCGTGGCAGGCCCAGCACGTCTTCGATGCGACCGAACAGCTCGTTGGTGAACGCTGCTTCTTCAGGGCCGTGCATCTTCGGCTTCACGATGTAGATCGAGCCGGTGCGGGTGTTTTTGCGCGAGGTGTTGCCGTTCAGGTTGTGCATCGATGCCAGGCAAGTCACCAGGCCATCGAGAATGCCTTCCGGCACTTCGTTACCGTCTTTGTCGAGGATTGCGTCGATGGTCATCAGGTGACCAACGTTACGCACGAACAACAGCGAGCGGCCGTGCAGGCTCAGATCACTGCCGTCGACAGCGGTGTAGGTGCGGTCGGCGTTCATGGTGCGGGTAAAGGTCTGACCGCCCTTGGCGACGTCTTCCGACAGATCGCCCTTCATCAGGCCGAGCCAGTTGCGGTAGATCACCACTTTGTCATCAGCGTCGACGGCGGCAACCGAGTCTTCGCAATCCATGATGGTGGTCAGTGCGGCTTCCATCAGGATGTCTTTGACGCCGGCCGCGTCGGTCTGGCCGACCGGGGCGCTGGCGTCGACCTGGATTTCGAAATGCAGGCCGTTGTTTTTCAGCAGGATCGCGGTCGGTGCCGAAGCATCACCCTGGAAGCCGATCAGTTGCGCATCGTTGCGCAGGCCGGTGTTGCTGCCGCCTTTAAGGGCGATCACCAGTTTGCCGTCGACGATCTTGTAGCCGGTGGAGTCGACGTGGGAGCCGGCCGCCAAAGGCACCGCTTCGTCGAGGAAGGCACGGGCGAAAGCGATGACCTTGTCACCGCGCACCTTGTTGTAGCCTTTGCCTTTTTCCGCGCCGTCGGCTTCGCTGATGGCATCGGTGCCGTAGAGCGCGTCGTACAGCGAGCCCCAGCGGGCGTTCGAGGCATTGAGCGCGAAGCGGGCATTCATGACCGGCACTACAAGCTGCGGACCGGCCATGCGGGCGATTTCTTCGTCGACGTTTTGCGTCGTTGCCTGGAAATCGGCCGCTTCTGGCAGCAGATAACCGATCTCTTGCAGGAAGGCTTTATAGGCTTTCGGGTCGTGCACCTGGGCTGTCCCAAGAGCTCGACGCGCCTGGTGCCAGCCATCGATACGAGCCTGGAAATCATCGCGTTTGGCGAGTAGGGCTTTGTTCTTCGGCGCCAGGTCATGGATGACCTTGTCGGCACCGGCCCAGAACTTATCGGCGGTGAGGCCGGTACCGGGAATGGCTTCGTTGTTCACGAAGTCGAACAGGACTTTGGCGACCTGCAGGCCACCGACTTGAACGTGTTCAGTCATTGCTTGCCTCACTCTGCTCAGCTATTTCGCTTTTCAGCTCTTCAATTTAACAATGAAGCCTTTGGCCATTTAAACCACAAACCCCTCTACCAGTACATGCCCATGACAGGCGGCTGGGTTGGGACCAATCAACGGCTTGGGGCCTTGCTGACAGGGCTTTCAGGGTTGCGAACGTGCCTGAGGCAGACATCGATCCAACGTTATGTAGTGCGCGCTGCGGCATACTACATGATGAATTGCGGTTGTGAAAATCAGACTAATTACGTCGTTCTGCGACCCCATGACGCATTGCGGTCACGGTGCGGAGCAAGATGTTCTCAAAAAACCAGTGGATTGTTCCAGTTAAATATCTAAAGTTGTACACGATTTGTTGGGTCAGTCAGATCGGCGGTGCCTTTATTCGCGAGCAGGCTCGCTCCCACAATGGCCCGCGCAACCCTTGTGGGAGCGAGCCTGCTCGCGAAGGCGCCGGACCTGTCAGCACAGGTTCAACCCTTGCCTATACTTGGTTCTCTATAACAAAAGTCATGACCAGAGGGCTGCGCCATGGACCACCTCGTACTCACCGTATTCGCACCGGACAAGCCAGGGCAAGTCGAGCGCATTGCCCAATGCATCGCCGAACACGGCGGTAACTGGCTGGAAAGCCGCATGTCGCGCATGGCGGGACAATTCGCCGGGATTCTTCGAGTGGGTGTGCCGGCCGAGGCCTACGACGAATTGGTCGATGCCCTACAGGGCTTGTCCACCCAGGGCATTCGCGTGTTAATCGCCGAAAGTGGCATCGAACAATCCTGCACCTGGAAGCCGATCGCCATGGAACTGGTGGGCAATGATCGTCCGGGGATCGTGCGTGACATCACACGCTTGTTGAGCGAGCAGGGGGTGAACCTGGAGCGGCTGGTCACCGAAGTGCGCCCGGCACCGATGAGCAGCGAACCGTTGTTCCATGCCGAAGCGATTCTTGCCGTCCCGCTGACGCTGTCGCTGGACGTACTGCAATCGCGCCTGGAAACCCTGGCTGACGACCTGATGGTCGAATTGGTGCTGCGCAGTGAACCCTGATTAGGTTATCCAAGTTAAACGTGCACCCGCCTGTGGATAACCTGTAGAGACACCCCGCCAGACCACACCGGCCGGGGTTCTCCAAGATCTGATCAAAAAACCAGCAGTTTCAACCACTTGCGCACAATCGGCGGGGATCACGCTGTGGATAACCTTGGGAAGGAATGATACAGGCCACGGGAGACGTGGCCTGTAGGGTTTTGTGTGTTTTTTGATCAGCTGCGGCGGCGCAAACTTATCCACGCGTCGACGCTGTAAACCGCCAGACCGGCCCAGATGAACATGAACGCTACCAGGGTGCTGGACGACAGGTGTTCGCCAAACAGCAGGACCGCTTGCAGCAGCACCAGTGTCGGTGCCAGATACTGGAGAAAGCCCAGTGTCGTGTAGGGCAAATGCCGGGCAGCCGCGTTGAAACAGACCAGCGGCACCAGCGTGATCGGGCCGGCGGCCACCAGCCACCAGGCCTGGGAGGTGGTCCAGAATTCGGCCTGGGCGCTGCTGGCCGTCGGATTGAGCAGCAACCAGCCGAGGGCAATCGGTACCAGCATCCAGGTTTCCACCACCAGCCCCGGCAGCGCCTTGACCGGTGCCTGCTTGCGAATCAGGCCATAGAAACCGAAGGTCAGTGCCAGCACCAGCGACACCCACGGCAGGCTGCCCACTTGCCAGACCTGCTGCGCCACACCCACAGCCGCCAGACCGACGGCAATCCATTGCATGCGCCGCAGCCGTTCGCCGAGGATCAGCATGCCCAGCAACACGTTCACCAACGGGTTAATGTAGTAACCAAGGCTGGCCTCCAGCATGCGGCCGTTGTTCACCGACCAGACGTAGGTCAGCCAGTTGGCCGCAATCAGTGCACCGCTCAGGGCCAGGGTCGCCATCCTTCGCGGGTTCTCCCGCAGTTCGCGCCACCAGCCGGGATGCTTCCAGACCATCAGCAACAAGGCGCCGAACAGCGCCGACCACAGTACCCGGTGGATGATGATTTCCACGGCGGGCACGCTGGCGATGGCTTTGAAATAGAGGGGGAAAAGTCCCCAGATGATGTAGGCACTCAGGCCTAGAATGTACCCGCGACGCGGGTTGGCGGCTTGCATGCAGAATCCTTGCTTAGGCAGCTAACAAAGAGGGGATTGTAAGGAGATTTATCTGCGAATGTCCTGACTGAATAGGTAGGTCATTTGTGAACATCGGTATCTGTAGGAGCGAGCTTGCTCGCGATGGACGCCAACGATAACGCGTGCTGTCTGGATAAACGCATTGCCCTTGCGTTTATCGTCGGAACGCCGCCCGGAGCAAGCTCGCTCCTACAGGGGGATTTGTGTAGTCAGAAAAGCTTTAGTGGCTCTTCATTGAGCGCCGCCAACTGCTCACGCAACGCCAAAACCTGATCACCCCAATAACGCTCGGTGCCGAACCACGGAAAACTGCGGGGGAAGGCCGGGTCTTCCCAGCGGCGGGCGAGCCAGGCGCTGTAGTGCATCAGGCGCAAGGCGCGCAACGGTTCGATCAAGGCCAGTTCACGCGGGTCGAAGTCGTGGAATTCGTTGTAGCCATCCATCAGTTCCGACAACTGGCTCAGGCAATCCTGGCGATCGCCGGCGAGCATCATCCAGATGTCCTGTACTGCCGGACCCATACGACAGTCGTCGAGGTCGACGATATGGAACATCTCGTCGCGGCACATCATGTTGCCGGGGTGGCAGTCACCGTGCATGCGAATGTTCTGGTGTGGCGTGTTGCTGTAGGCATCTTCCACACGCTTGAGCAGATCGCGGGCCACCGACTCGTAGGCCGGCAGCAGGCTGCGGGGGATGAAGTTGCCGTCGAGCAACGTGGCCAGCGAGTCATGGCCGAAGTTTTTCACCGCCAGTGCTTCACGGTGCTCGAATGGTCGGGTCGAGCCGACCGCATGCAGGCGGCCGAGCAACTGGCCCAGGCGATACAGCTGGTCGAGGTTGCCCGGCTCCGGTGCGCGGCCGCCACGGCGGGGGAACAGGGTGAAACGGAAACCGTTGTGTTCGTGCAGGGTTTCACCGTTGTGGATCAACGGCGCCACGACCGGTACCTCGCAGTCGGCGAGTTCGGCGGTGAACTGGTGCTCTTCCAGAATCGCTTCGTTGCTCCAGCGTTGCGGCCGGTAGAACTTGGCGATCAGCGGCTCGGCGTCTTCGATACCGACCTGATAGACGCGGTTTTCGTAGCTGTTGAGCGCCAGGATGCGCGCGTCGCTGAGAAAGCCGATGCTTTCTACAGCATCGAGCACGAGGTCTGGTGTGAGGGTTTCAAACGGGTGGGCCATGCTGACTCCTGCGCGCAGCAGGCTGCTGCGTCCGGCCAGGCATGGTAGCGCAGACGGCGCGGTTTTAGTGGTTGGGCTTGAGATGTGTGGTGTCTGGGCTGACGCCTTCGTCGGAACGCCGCCCGGAGCAAGCCCGCTCCCACAAGGACTACATGAATCCCTGTGGGAGCGGGCTTGCCCGCGAAGAGGCCGGATCAGGCGCCGACGATCCCGCCATCTTCCCGCGAAATTGCCATCACCGAAGACCGCGGCTTGCCATTGGGCAGGTGCTCGGGGAAGGTCGAACCACCGTTTTCACCCGGGTGCTGGATCCCGACAAACAGGGTTTTCTGATCCGGCGAGAAGCTGATCCCCGTCACTTCACAACCTACCGGGCCAACCATGAAGCGGCGAATCTCGCCGGTTACCGGGTCGGCACAGAGCATCTGGTTGTTGCCCATGCCGGCAAAGTCTCCGGCGTTGCTCGAATCGCCGTCGGTGAGAATCCACAAGCGTCCGGCCCTGTCGAAGCCCAGCCCGTCCGGGCTGTTGAACATGTTCTGCGGCGTGATGTTCGACGATCCGCCTTTTGGTGTGCCGGCGTGAACACCCGGATTACCGGCGACGACGAACAGGTCCCAGGCAAAAGTTTTCGAGCCGTGATCGTCGCGCTCGGTGCGCCAGCGCAGGATCTGGCCGTAGACGTTCTTCTCGCGCGGGTTCGGCCCGCCCACCGGTTGCCCGTCTTCGCCGCGCTTGGCGTTGTTGGTCAGCGTGCAGTAAACCTGGCCATCCTTGGGGCTGACCACGATCCATTCCGGGCGGTCCATGCGCGTGGCTTTCACCACGCTGGCGGCGAGACGGGCGTGGATCAGCACTTGAGCCTGATCGGCAAAACCGCTGCTGGCGTCGATGCCGTTTTTACCGTGGGTCAGCTCGATCCATTCACCCTGGCCTTTCGGGTGATCGGCGTTGCCGTCCCCCGCATCGAAACGCGCCACGTACAGGGTGCCGTGATCGAGAATGTCGCGGTTGGCCTTGGGGTTTTTGTGGTCGATCTTGTCGCGGCTGACAAATTTGTAGATGAACTCGCCGCGTTCATCGTCGCCCATGTACACCACGGCATGACCGTCGCCGGTTTCGGCCAGGGCGGCGTTTTCGTGTTTGAAGCGCCCCAGGGCCGTGCGTTTGACCGGTGTCGATTTCGGATCGAACGGATCGATCTCCACCACCCAGCCGTGACGGTTGAGTTCGTTGGGGTTCTTCGCCATGTCGAAGCGTTCGTCGTGCGGGTGCCAGTTGATCTCTTTGCTGGTGGCCACCACACCGTAGCGTTTTTGCGCCGGGTCGAATTTCTGCTCGGCGTTGCTGCTGCCGAAGCAGTCGGTGAAGTTCTCTTCACAGGTCAGATAGGTGCCCCACGGTGTCTTGCCGTTGGCGCAGTTCTGGAACGTGCCCAGAACGTTCTTGCCGTGCGGATCGGCGCTGGTTTTCAGCAGGGCATGTCCGGCGGCCGGGCCGCTCAGGGTGATGGGTGCGTTGCCGTGAATGCGGCGGTTGTAGCGCGAACCCTGGACGAACTGCCATTGGCCGTTCTTGCGCTGCACTTCAATCACTGACACACCTTCGCAGGCCAGCGCCTTGCGCACTTCTTGTGCCGATTGCGGCATGCCGCCGTGAGCGTAGAGGTAGCGGTAGTTGGTGTATTCGTTGTTGATCGCCATCAGCGCCCGGTCTTTTTCGCCCGGAAATTCGAACAGGCTCATGCCGTCGTTGTTGTCGCCGAACTGGGCTTCCTGATGTTCGGCGCTGCCGTTGCCGCTCGGGTCGAACGCCGGGCCGTCCTTGTGCAAAGGCTGGCCCCAGCTGATCAGCACCGAGGACTTGTAGCCCGGCGGCAGGGTGATGGTGTCAGTGGCGGCGGCGGCAATGCTGTCAAAGCCCAGCAGCTGGCTGTTACCGGCGCTGACGCTGGCAGCCATCACACTGCGGCTCAGCAGGTTGCCGCCGAGGAACATCGCGGCGCCGCACAGGGCACCTGCGCTGATGAAGCCGCGACGACTGAGGCCGACCATGGTTTCGAGGTCGGTGGACTGGTTTTCTTCTAATAGGCTCATTTCAGGCTCCCTGCGGATTTTGCAGACACCTTAATGGTGAGTAATGAACCTTTTGTTGCAGTTTTGCTTATAGCGGTGTGCCCAGCAGAACCCTGGACGGCGAAAACTCCACGCGCACCGGTTTGCCGCAGGTCAACCGCGATGCTTGCAGATGACTCGGTTCGGCCAAGGCGCATAGGGTCAGACCGTTGGGCAGGGTGATGCGCACTTCGCTGGGGCCGTCGTCGGCGTCGAGAATTTTTTCGATGATGCCGCTGAGGCAATTGTTTCCAGGCGTTTCGACAGAGTCTATTTGCAGCACGTCGAGCCAACCGGCCTTGATCAATGCCACGACTTCGGTGCCGATTTGCAGTTCCAGGCGCTCGGTGCTGTCGTGGGTGATTTGCGCGTCGACGATCAAGCCTTTGGCGACTGCGAGGCGAATCAGGTCGTTGCGTCCCTGAGGTTCGATTGCGATCACCTTGCCGTGCAACTGATTGCGCGCGCTGGTGCGCAGCATCAGGCGCCCGAGCAGGTCGAGGTCGCTCGCGTCTTCAGCGGCTTCCAGCACCTGGGCCTGCAAGGCTTGCAACTTCTGGTACAGGCGCAATACGCGCTCGCCTTCGTTGGACAGGCGCGCACCGCCGCCGCCCTTGCCGCCGACGATCCGCTCCACCAGCGGCTTCTGCGCCAGGTTGTTCAGTTCATCGATCGCATCCCAGGCGGCCTTGTAGCTCAGGCCTGCGCTTTTTGCCGCGCGGGTGATCGAGCCTTGTTCGGCGATGTGCTGCAGCAGGGCGATGCGCTGCGGACGGCGGACAATGTGCTGGGACAACAAGGTAGGCAAGGACATGACAAGTCGCTTTGGGTGGTGACGATGGTGAGGACGTTGGCCGCTTGGGTCGCGCGAGTCAAGTCAGGGGGTCTCACCGGGTTTTGGTGTGCGGGCCAGGCAATAGACGTCGACCCTCGCCGCACCGGCGTCCATCAGCAGGCGAGCCAGGGCCTGGGCCGTGGCGCCGGTGGTCAGGACGTCGTCGATCAGGGCCAGGTGTTGGCCTTTGACGACGACGCCGGACGCCAGGGCAAAAGCGTTACGCAGGTTCTTTCGGCGGGCTTCGGCGTTCAAGGCCTGTTGGGCATCGGTGTCCTGGGTTCGTAGCAGCAGTCGTTCGTCGCAAGGGATATCGAGACTCGTACCCAGCCACTGAGCCAGCATCGCCGCCTGATTGAACCCTCGCTGGCGCAGGCGTCGGTTGGCCAGCGGCACCGGGATCAGTACATCGGGTCGCTGCAGATCGTCATCGAAGCGATGTTGCAGGTATTGAGCGAGAAGTTCGGCGAGCAGGCGGCCAAACGGCCACTTCGCGTTGTGTTTGAAGCGGGTGATCAGGCCGTCTACCGGGAAGCTGTAGGTCCAGGGGGCAATCACTTGTTCGAATGCCGGTGGCTGCTTCAAGCAATGGCCGCAGGTCAGTCCCGCCGCCGGGAGCGGCAGGGCGCAGGTCTGGCAGTGATCACCGAGCCAGGGCAACTCGGTTTCGCAGGCCGTGCAGACAGGGGAGATGCCGTCGGCCGTCTCATCGCACAAAAGACATGTTTGATTGTTTTTTGACCAGATGTAAACCTGGCCTTTGTATCGCGGTTGACAGCGCATCGCTCTTCCTTAAATATGCCGAAACATCTGTGAAGCGGCTGTGACATTCCATTACCCAGCCGCATGCCAAAGCATAATTCAAAGGAAACGCCCATGAGCGCCAGCACCACTGCAACCCTGCGTCATGACTGGACTTTGGCCGAAGTCAAAGCACTCTTCGTTCAGCCATTCAACGACCTGTTGTTCCAGGCGCAGACGGTGCACCGTGCGCATTTCGACGCCAACCGCGTCCAGGTGTCGACCCTGTTGTCGATCAAAACCGGCGCTTGCCCGGAAGATTGCAAATATTGTCCGCAGTCCGGTCACTACAACACCGGCCTGGAAAAAGAAAAGCTGATGGAAGTGCAGAAGGTCCTCGAAGAGGCCGCGCGCGCCAAGGCTATCGGTTCGACCCGTTTCTGCATGGGCGCGGCGTGGAAGCACCCGTCGGCCAAGGACATGCCGTACGTGCTGAAGATGGTCGAAGGCGTGAAAGCCCTGGGCCTGGAAACCTGCATGACCCTCGGTCGCCTGGATCAGGAGCAGACCGAAGCGCTGGCCAAGGCCGGCCTCGACTACTACAACCACAACCTCGATACGTCGCCGGAGTTCTACGGCAGCATCATCACCACCCGCACCTACAGCGAGCGTCTGCAAACCCTGGCGTATGTGCGTGATTCGGGGATGAAGATCTGCTCCGGCGGCATTCTCGGCATGGGCGAGTCGCTGGACGACCGCGCCAATCTGCTGATCCAGTTGGCCAACCTGCCGGAGCACCCGGAGTCGGTGCCGATCAACATGCTGGTGAAAGTCGCCGGCACGCCGCTGGAAAATGCCGACGACGTCGACCCGTTCGACTTCATCCGCATGCTCGCCGTCGCGCGCATCCTGATGCCGCAATCCCACGTGCGCCTGTCCGCCGGCCGCGAAGCCATGAACGAACAGATGCAGGCCCTGGCGTTCTTCGCCGGTGCAAACTCGATTTTCTACGGCGAAAAACTGCTGACCACCGCGAACCCGCAGGCCGACAAGGACATGCAACTGTTCTCGCGTCTGGGCATCCTGCCGGAAGCTCGCGAAGAGCACGCCGACGAAGTGCATCAGGCGGCTATCGAACAGGCTCTGGTGGAGCAGAAGAGCAGCGAGCAGTTCTATAACGCCGCGGTTTGAATCCAACTTTTATTCCTCTGAAGGAATGCAAAACCCCCTGTAGGAGCGAGCCTGCTCGCGATGGCGTCATGTCTGTCGACATCCATGTCGAATGTCAGTCCGCATCGCGAGCAGGCTCGCTCCCACAGGGGACTGCGTAGTGTTCGCCAACCTGTGAATTGACCCCGAGGCCTGCATGTCTTTCGATCTCGCCGCACGCCTTGCTGCCCGTCGTGCCGAAAACCTCTATCGCCAGCGTCCGCTGCTCGAAAGCCCGCAGGGGCCGCAAGTGGTGGTCGATGGCCAGCCGTTGCTGGCGTTCTGTAGCAACGACTACCTGGGCCTGGCCAATCACCCGCAAGTGATCGAAGCCTGGCGCGCCGGCGCTTTGAAGTGGGGTGTGGGCGGAGGGGCGTCACATCTGGTCATCGGCCATAGCGCCCCGCACCATGCCCTGGAAGAAGCATTGGCCGACTTGACCGGTCGCCCTCGCGCGTTGCTGTTCACCACCGGCTACATGGCCAACCTCGGCGCGGTCACGGCGCTGGTGGGGCAGGGCGATACGGTGCTCGAAGACCGGCTCAATCATGCGTCGCTGCTCGACGCGGGGCTGCTGTCCGGCGCGCGGTTCAATCGTTATCTGCACAACGACCCGGTGAGCCTGGCCAAGCGCCTGGAAAAAGCCACCGGCAATACGCTGGTGGTCACCGACGGCGTGTTCAGCATGGACGGCGATATCGCCGACTTGCCAGCGCTTGCCCGAGAGGCCAAAGCCAAAGGCGCCTGGTTGATGGTCGACGATGCCCATGGTTTTGGACCGCTGGGCGCCAACGGTGGCGGAATCGTCGAACATTTCGGTTTGAGCCAGGATGACGTTCCGGTGCTGGTCGGCACCCTCGGCAAAGCGTTCGGTACGGCGGGTGCCTTTGTGGCTGGCAGCGAAGAGCTGATCGAAAGTCTGATCCAGTTCGCCCGGCCCTACATCTACACCACCAGCCAGCCACCTGCGCTGGCTTGCGCCACGTTGAAAAGCCTGGAACTGCTGCGCAGTGAACACTGGCGCCGCGAGCATTTGCAGGCGCTGATCCGCCAGTTCCGCGACGGCGCCGAACAGATTGGCCTGGAACTCATGGACAGCTTCACGCCGATCCAGCCGATCATGATCGGCGACGCCGGGCGCGCGGTGCGCCTTTCGCAAATGCTGCGCGAACGCGGGTTGATGGTGACCGCAATTCGCCCGCCGACCGTACCCGCCGGCAGCGCCCGACTGCGGGTCACGCTGACGGCTGCCCACAGTGAGGCCCAGGTACAGCTATTGTTAAACGGACTGGCCGATTGTTTTCAACAACTGAAGCCGGAGCCAAGCCATGCGTGATCGTCTGATTCTGCTGCCCGGCTGGGGCCTTGGCGTTTCACCGCTGGAGCCTTTGGCGGCGGCCTTGCGCGGTCTGGATGAACATCTGCGCGTCGAGATCGAGCCATTGCCGGAGCTGGAGTCGAGCGATCTTGAAGAGTGGCTCGATGAGCTTGATTCGACCTTGCCGCAAGATGCCTGGCTTGGCGGTTGGTCGTTGGGCGGCATGCTCGCCTGCGAGTTGGCGGCCCGGCGTGGCGATCGCTGTTGTGGTGTATTCACCCTGGCCAGCAATGTTTCTTTTGTCGCTCATGAACAATGGTCAAGCGCCATGTCCGGGGAAACCTTCGATGCGTTTCTGGCGGGATGTGCAGCCGATCCTCGTGCGACATTGAGACGCTTTTCATTGCTCTGCGCCCAAGGCGCCGAAGACCCGCGCGGATTGTCGCGGTTGTTGCTTGGTGGCGCACCGAACACCGTCGCGCCGGTGCTGCTCAGTGGTCTTCAAGTGCTCGCGCAACTGGATACACGACAGGCTTTGCAATCGTTCCGCGGTCCGCAACTGCATTTGTTCGCCGGCCTCGACGGGTTGGTGCCGGTGGAAGCGGCGGGCGAGTTGTTGGCATTGCTGCCGGATGTCGAAGTCGGTCTGATTGAACAGGCCGGTCACGCGTTTCTTCTGGAGGATCCCCACGGGGTAGCGGGGGCGATCCAGGCCTTTTTGCATGAGTCCGGCGATGACTGATTTATCTCTTCCCAAACTGCCCGGCGGCTTGCCTGACAAGCGCCAGGTAGCAGCCTCTTTCTCCCGTGCGGCGACAAGCTACGACAGCGTGGCCGAGTTGCAGCGTGATGTCGGTAGCCAATTGCTCAGGCGCCTGCCGCAGGGCTTCGTACCGCAGCGTTGGCTGGATCTGGGCTGTGGCACCGGGCATTTCAGTCGTGCGCTGGATGAGCAATTTGCGGGAAGTCACGGTGTGGCGCTGGACATTGCCGAAGGCATGCTCGACCACGCCCGGCCATTGGGCGGTGCCACGCACTTCGTGGCCGGCGATGCCGAGCGATTGCCACTGCAGGATTCGACCTGCGACCTGATCTTCTCCAGCCTGGCGGTGCAGTGGTGCGCGGACTTCGCCTCGGTGCTCGGTGAAGCCTTTCGGGTGCTGAAACCGGGTGGCATTTTCGCGTTTGCTAGTCTGTGTGCAGGGACATTGTTTGAATTGCGCGACAGCTGGCGGCAGGTCGACGGTATGGTGCACGTCAATCGCTTCCGGGAGTTTGGTGTGTATCAACAGCTGTGTTCAGCCAGTGGGTTACATGTCGTCAGTCTGCAAAACGAACCGCACGTGCTGCATTACCCGGATGTGCGCAGCCTGACCCATGAGCTCAAGGCGCTGGGCGCGCACAACCTCAATCCCGGTCGACCGGGTGGCTTGACCGGCCGGGCGCGGATTTTGGGTCTGATTGAGGCTTATGAGCAGTTTCGTCAGGCCCGGGGACTGCCGGCGACTTATCAAGTGGTGTACGCCGTATTGGAGAAACCCTTATGAGCGCAGCCTATTTCATCGCCGGCACGGATACCGATGTCGGTAAAACCACGGTCGCTGCGGGGCTGCTGCATGCGGCGCGTTCGGCGGGTTTGAGCACGGCGGCGGGCAAACCGGTCGCGTCCGGTTGCGATGTGACACCCAAGGGCCTGCGCAACGCCGATGCGCTGGCCTTGCTGGCGGAGTGTTCGCTGCCGCTGACGTATGCACAGGTCAACCCGGTGGCCTTTGAACCTGCGATTGCACCGCACCTGGCGGCTCGAGAGGCGGGCGTGGCGCTGACGGTGCAGTCGTTGCTGGCGCCGATGCGGCAGATTCTGGGCATGCAGGCGGACTTCACCCTGATCGAAGGCGCCGGCGGCTGGCGCGTGCCGTTGGCGGATCAGGACAATCTGTCGGATCTCGCCATCGCGTTGCAGTTGCCGGTGATTCTGGTGGTCGGCGTGCGACTGGGGTGTATCAGCCATGCCTTGCTGACCGCCGAAGCGATTGCCCGGGACGGTTTGCAACTGGCGGGATGGGTGGCCAACATCATCGACCCGAAAACCTCGCGGCTGGAAGAAAACCTGGCCACCCTTGCCGAGCGCCTCCCGGCACCGTGCCTGGGACGTGTACCTAAACTCAAGGCCGTCACGGCCGAAGCAGTGGCCGAGCACTTGCAACTGGACCTGTTGGACTGACGTTTTTGCAATGCGGCTTTTGCCTATGATAAGGCACTGTGCCATTAGTGTTTTTGTCGGGTGTTTTGCCGGCCACTCTGCTTCAATGGCCGCTGTTGATCCTTTGAAAGGACGAGTTTTCCCATGGAAATCTCAGGAAACACCGCTTTTTATGCCGGTCTGAGCACCCTTCAGGCAGGGCAGAACCGTGTCGATCAAGCCGCCGGGCAGATCGCCAACATGACGATCGAGCGATCGGTCACCAGCCAGTCCTCCGAGGCGCAGGTCGATCGTCTGCGATCGGTTGATCGCAGCCAGCAATCGGACCTGAGCAGCAACGTGGTCGAAATGGCCCAAGGCAAGATTCAGGCAGAGCTGGGCGTGAAAGTCGCCAAGGCAGCCGACGAAGTGCTCGGGACGTTGATCGATACCTACGCTTGATTCTTTAAAGAGTCCGCACCCTCCAGCGCCGCGCCTGTTCGCGGCGTTTTTCTGCGTAAGTCTTTCTTGCTCAACTAATCTTTTCAGTGTGGCGGGCTGCTTCGAAAGCGCGGCTGCGTTGTCGTGTGCCTGTGTGTCCAAACCTGCGATGACGAACGGCAAAAGATCGACGCTTGACAAGATTTGGGCGTAAACGTATGTTTCAAACAACTGTTTGATCGCAACAACAAATCAATGCGGTCGTTCATTCCCGGTTACATCAGCAGAGGTTTATCGCTATGCCTGACTACAAGGCCCCCTTGCGTGATATTCGCTTCGTTCGTGACGAGCTGCTCGGCTACGAAGCGCACTATCAGAGCCTTCCGGCTTGTGCCGACGCAACTCCGGACATGGTTGACGCCATTCTCGAGGAAGGCGCCAAGTTTTGTGAGCAGGTACTGGCTCCGCTGAACCGTGTGGGCGACATCGAGGGTTGCACCTGGAGCGAGTCCGGCGTCAAGACCCCGACTGGCTTCAAGGAAGCCTACAAGCAATTCGTCGAAGGTGGCTGGCCGAGCCTGGCTCATGACGTAGAGCACGGCGGCCAAGGCCTGCCGGAGTCCCTGGGTCTGGCGATCAGCGAAATGGTTGGCGAGTCCAACTGGTCGTGGGGTATGTACCCAGGCCTGTCGCACGGTGCGATGAACACCATCTCCGAGCACGGTACCCCTGAGCAGCAAGAGGCTTACCTGACCAAGCTGGTTTCCGGCGAGTGGACCGGCACCATGTGCCTGACCGAGCCGCACTGCGGCACCGACCTTGGCATGCTGCGCACCAAGGCCGAGCCTCAGGCCGACGGTTCCTACAAAGTCTCCGGCACCAAGATCTTCATCTCAGCCGGTGAACACGACATGGCCGATAACATCGTCCACATCGTACTGGCCCGCCTGCCGGATGCACCGGCCGGGACCAAAGGCATCTCCCTGTTTATCGTGCCGAAGTTCATGCCGAACGCCGATGGCTCGGTTGGCGCGCGTAATGCTGTGTCTTGCGGTTCCCTGGAACACAAGATGGGCATTCACGGCAACGCCACCTGCGTGATGAACTTCGACGGTGCCACCGGTTTTCTGATCGGCCCGGCGAACAAAGGCCTGAACTGCATGTTCACCTTCATGAACACCGCACGTCTGGGTACCGCACTGCAAGGTCTGGCCCACGCTGAAGTGGGTTTCCAGGGCGGCCTGAAATACGCTCGCGACCGTCTGCAAATGCGCTCGCTGACTGGCCCGAAAGCACCGGACAAAGCCGCTGACCCGATCATCGTCCACCCTGACGTGCGCCGCATGCTGTTGACCATGAAGGCATTCGCCGAAGGCAACCGTGCGATGGTTTACTTCACCGCCAAGCAAGTCGACATCGTCAAGTACGGTGTGGACGAGGAAGAGAAGAAGAAAGCCGACGCACTGCTGGCTTTCATGACGCCAATCGCCAAAGCCTTCATGACCGAAGTCGGTTTCGAATCGGCCAACCACGGCGTGCAGATCTACGGCGGCCACGGCTTCATCGCCGAGTGGGGCATGGAGCAGAACGTCCGCGACAGCCGCATCTCGATGCTGTACGAAGGCACCACTGGTATCCAGGCTCTCGACCTGCTGGGCCGAAAAGTGCTGATGACCCAAGGCGAGGCTCTGAAGGGCTTCACCAAGATCGTCCACAAGTTCTGCCAGACCAACGAAGGCAACGAAGCGGTTCAAGAGTTCGTCGCTCCGCTGGCTGCACTGAACAAGGAATGGGGCGAACTGACCATGAAGGTCGGCATGGCCGCCATGAAAGATCGTGAAGAAGTCGGCGCGGCCTCCGTGGACTACCTGATGTACTCCGGTTACGCCTGCCTGGCCTACTTCTGGGCTGACATGGCGCGCCTGGCTGCCGAGAAACTGGCTGCCGGCACTTCCGAAGAGGCGTTCTACACCGCCAAGCTGCAGACAGCGCGCTTCTACTTCCAGCGCATCCTGCCGCGTACCCGCACTCACGTCGCAACCATGCTGTCGGGCGCCAACAACCTGATGGACATGAAAGAAGAGAACTTCGACCTGGGCTACTAAGTCCTACCGCAGTCCTTCAAAAAAACCGCCGCTTCCTCCGGGAGCGGCGGTTTTTTTTTGCGCTGTGGTCAGGCCTTGATCACCATGGCGTCGGGTCCAGAGGGCCAACGCCAGTCGGGGTGCCCACGCCTTCTCCGTTACGTATGAACGGCAGGTGCCAGAAGTCGTTCGGGACGACGGGATCGCCAGGCTTGACGCCTTCCGGAAAGATGAACTCGAACACCGGCGCCACATACTGTCCGGCAATCAGTCCATTGGCGACGGTCAGCCTGCCCGCGTTCTGGATGCAACTGTCCACGCCGGGCTGGGACAAGCTTAGCTGTGGAACGCAAAGTGACCGCGCAACGACGCGCAAGGTACGTGTCGGCTGGCTAAGTAGCCCGGTGGGCGCTTTGGTCGCGCGTAATCTGGCGCGTTGTGGCTGAGGGCCCGTGTTCTGTGTGGTAATACCGCCCGAGGCTCCCAGGCAACTGGCCGCAAGGCCCAGCCCAGAGTTGCATTCACCCGTCATCTCATAGGGTGTAATCCAGCGATTGGTTTGCACACCCGTCGATGGATTGACATCTATCAGATAGATGTCGACCGGGGTCTTGATGTCGGTGGTCGAGGCTTCAAGGAAAATCCGGTCCTGCGTCTCCTGGGCTACTCCGCTGATGGCCGTTGCGGCCGGGTCGGCCGTACCAATGCCAAATTCCCCGATAGCCAGGTAGCTGGGCTGCGAACCAGGCTGAGTGTAGATCCCGACATTCGCCTCGATCGTGTGTGCAGAGATGAAGTCCGGGAGGCCCGTTGTTGCTGACTTGAACAGAGTACCGGACCAGCTGATGAAGTCGCCGACTTCGAAGGGGGCCTGTTGTGTCGGGTCGGGGTCCGTCGCCGTGCGTGTAGCATCGCTGAATCTCTTCATGACGTACTGGCTGCAATAGACCTGCCCCACCGCTGGACCCGAGAGCTCTCCACTGGCCGGAGGCGTGACGCCGGCCTGGCTGAAGTTGCGGCAGTTGTTGGTCGTGGTCGGGGTAACCACTTGTGGTCGGTTTTTCTGTGGGCAGAGCGCATCGTCCCCGGAAATCGTGCGCGGCACGCACATCGGGTAGCCGGTGGCGGCATGGATGGTCGGGTTGGCATCATCGACGGAGAAGCGTGGGTCGGGGCTTTGGGCACGGCCAAAACGTCCAGTCGGATCGTTGATCTGAATGATCGTGGGTTGCGTCGGGTTCCCGCTGTCAACTTCGAGGTTGCCGTTGGTGTAGTCGATCCGGGTGATGACACCGCTGCCCGCATTGACTGATTGCTGGGAGACAAAGATCAGCCCGGCAATTTGCTTGTTGGAGACAGTATTACCCACCACATGGATCTCGAACGAGGGGTAGGCTGCCGGTGATTTTCCGAGCGCCAGCGTTCCACCCCTGACAAAGTCGGCCCAGGTCAGGGTATTGGCCGGCATCTGCATAACGGTGTTGCAAGGGACAACAATCGTGACGCCGTTCAACTGGACGGTCCCCCCAAAGCGGCCCGGGTCGCTGGTATTGGGGCAATTCGCATTGGTGGTGTCCAGGGTCATGTTTTGGATAAAACCGGTAACGTCAAACCCATGAATCGCAGTCGGGTTTGTAAAAATCGGATCGGGCAGTGTGGGTGTCGTGAACGGCGAGGGCAAACCCGGGGGCTTGGCAGTCCCGCCGCCGCCGCCACCACCGCCACCGCCAGCTCCGTTTTTGGCAAATGCATCTCCACCACCACCAATGGCCAGTGCGACAGCGACGGCACTGGCGAGCAGAGCATGGCGACTGAAGATGCCGTTGAATCGCTTGTGAGGCAGCAGCGGTATGGCGAGCGTTTTTTCGAACAAAGATAAGCTCATGGCTCACTCCAGAATCTTGCAGGACCAATTGCCGGCCGATCGAGATCGCGGATCTGCTGATGCGCTGAATCCTGCGCAAGAAAAACGTAAAGCCGTGAGTGTCGAATTGGGGCTCGATCCGGCGGGATAAGTGCCTGTGTACTGTCGTCACTTGCCGTTCGGATGCTTTCACCTGCGTTGCGTTGGCCGGTTACGAACGCAAACGCGAGAGACATTTCCTTGAGCCTGAGGGGTACATAGCAGTAGTCGTGCCTGATTGGTTCAGTCGCTTGTTAGCCAGCTAAAATGCGGGCTGCGCTGATGTCGGTGGTATACACATAGTTATATGTTATGTGGTTAACGCCGAAGTAGGTGGGGATATGTACCCAAGTTTGGAGTGCTGTGAAAAGTTTTAGTGGGTGTGTCTCTGTTAGTGGTAGTTGAGAAGTGTTGTCTATTAAATACTACTAAGGTCGTAGGTGTGCAAGAGGGGTGTTGAAGAGGGTAGCGAGAAAATATTCTTGTGTGAGAGGTATAAATAAAAAAGGCAATAGCTGACGCAGTGCAACTTGCGCACGAATGGATTTTATAGGTTTGATGGATGTTTCTATTGGCTGGCGATGCGGTTTACAGGTGTTTTTTAAAGTGCCGCTTACACCGGGGTGTTTGGATTAGCAAATACTCTGCCATCTTCAAGAAACGCAGTCTGGTGGCGTGATGCCCTTTAAATGCTGGCTTTTAGAGATCGTTGGTGATCACCTGATGCGGGCTGTTTGGGGAAAGGCACCCAATAATGGGGTGAAGTTTAACCAGAACTGAGGAATAGTGCGCAATTGCTGTTGATAGTAGGGCTTCTTGATTTGACTTAAATGAAAAGTATTGAAAATTTCATGTTGAAATATTTTGTTGCGGCTAGAGTTGCATCAAGCGCTACCCAGTAGTGCCAAATATCATTCTTTAAAAAGGCCTGAGCCACGAGAGTGCTTTGCCAGTTAGGTCTCGCATTTTCCATGCAGCTTAAAGTTGATGTGGATACTCGAGCGAGCAGCAAGATTCATGGCGATGAGCTCATCTCGCAACAGGGCAACCGCGGAGCCTGACTACTCCGTACTGAATCGGGAACGTCGTCATGTTTAAGTATTTGAGCATCTTTCGAACCACCGGCTTGCCCCGTGCAATGGTGATGACACTCTTCGCCATTGGCCTGCCCGTCATGAGCGTCTGGGCCGCAGACCCGGTCGTGCCGGACGTGCCCAGTCTGCAGTCACTGCGCGGCATGATGCCTCCCGACCCTTCAGGAACCGAAGGCGGGCGCAAGGTCGACCTGATGACCGACTACGTGCTCAATCGCTCGGCGGCAGTGCTCCTGGGCAAGGCATTGTTCTGGGACATGGAGATCGGCAGTGACGGCTCCACCGCTTGCGCATCCTGCCACTTCCACGCGGGTGTCGATCATCGCACCACCAACCAGATCAACCCGGGCCAGGCGAATACCAACGCGAACGTCTCGTCGATCTTCAACAAGCCGTTTACCGCGTCGGATATTCCGGGCGACGTGCCGAGCTACACCACCAGGTCCGGTGGCAAGGGCGGCCCGAACTACCTGCTGAAGAAAAGCGACTTCCCGACCCACGTGCTGGCCGATCCGCTGGATCGCAACTCGGCGATTGTCTATTCAAGCGATGATGTGATCGGCTCCCAAGGCGTGTTCGACGCCAACTTCGTCAAGCCCAATCAGTCGCGGTTCGACAAGTGCATTCAGCAACCAGACGGTATCTTCCAGGTGGGCGGTATCAATGTTCGCCGTAGCACCGGGCGTAACGCACCGACGGTGATCAACGCTGCGTTCAACGTGCGCAACTTCTGGGATGGCCGGGCCAACAACGTATTCAACGGTTTCTCACCGTTCGGCAATCGCGACCCTGACGCCGGGATTTTCGTGACCAGCGATCGCAGTGGCGTGGCGACCAAAGTCAGGCTGGCGCTCAAGGATGCTTCCGCCGCCTCGCAAGCGGTAGGGCCTCCCGGCAGCCCGGTGGAAATGTCCTGCGGCGGGCGTACCTTCGCCGACATCGGCCGGCGCATGCTCGACACCTTGATGCTCAAGCAGCAACGGATCTCGTCCACCGATTCGGTACTCGGGCCGATATCCGGTGGTCATCGGCCGACCTACCGTGAACTGATCAAGAACGCGTTCCAGCCGCGCCTGTGGAATGCCACGCAGCAGGTCTCGCTGGGCGGTGCGCCATACACCCAGATGGAGGCGAACTTCCCGCTGTTCTTCGGGCTGGCGATCCAGATGTATGAATCCACGCTGATCTCGGACCAGGCGCCGCTGGATGCCTATTTACAGGGCGATCACACAGCCATGAATAACCAGCAGGTCCAAGGCATGGAACTTTTCCTGGGCAAGGGTAAGTGCATCAGTTGCCACGGCGGCGCGGAATTGACCAACGCCGGCAGCCGTTTGCTGTTCCATCCTCAGGAACGGATCGAACGCATGGTCATGGCCGACAACCTGATCACGCTGTATGACAACGGCTTCTACAACACCGGGGTGCGTCCAACGTCGGAGGACCTGGCGCTCGGTGGCTCGGATGCGTGGGGCAATCCGTTGTCTTTCACCCGTGAGTACAACACCGTACTCCAGGGCGGCCAGATCCCTGACCCACTGGAAGTCGATGTGTGCACCTTCGAAGCGCCTTTGAGCCCGGCCATCCCTTGTGACGCGACGCTCAAGCCCAATGTCGGTTTCCGCGATGCGGTCGATGGCGCCTTCAAGACACCGACCTTGCGCAATATCGCGTTGACCGGGCCGTATTTCCACAACGGCAGTCGCGCAACGCTGCAACAGGTGATGGAGTTCTACAACCGCGGCGGCGACCGGCGTGGCGAAGATGCCAGCAACACCAGCGGCTTTGAGCATCCGGCGGTCAATCAGCACAACGGCTCCAATCTTGATCCGGACATCACCCGTCTGAGCCTGGCCCCGGATGAAGTGGATGCACTGGTCAAGTTCATGGAAGTCGGGCTGACCGATCCACGGGTCGCGTGGGAACGGGCGCCGTTTGACCATCCGTCGCTGGTGCTGGCACAGGGTGAAAAGGGTGATGAAAATTCCGTCGGGCAAAAACCGGCGAGTCCGAAGATTACTACCCGGCAAGCGAAGGATGCCGAAATCGAGCTCAGACCGATCGGTGCGGAAGGTCGCACAGCGCTGGAAGGGCCGCTGCAACCGTTCAACAACGACCTGTAACCGTATTGCCCCTTGCGTCACTGGCGGCCGATGGACGCCAGTGACGACCTTTTACAAATACCTCAGTATTTCACTCAGCAAATCGGGTTTTCTGCCGTTAAAGGGGGTGGGCACATTGCCATCTATTGATCTGACGGGTCGGAGCTTTACCCTTGCTGCGTTCTTCCGCTATGCGTTTCAGCCATTTCCTGCCGTCATTACTGCTGTTGCTGGCGGGGCTTGCGGCTGCATACATCAAGGATCTGAACGTCTTCTTCACCTCGCTGTTCAACGTGCTTCCCACCCTGGTGTTGTTGCTCGGTGGGGCCTATTGCGCGGTGTACCGACGCCAGCGTGAACTGTTTCTGATGGTCACGGTGTACATCGCCTACTTCCTGCTCGACACCCAGACCGACTATTACCGCGACAACGGCAAGGTGCGTGACGATGCCGCGGTGGTCTTTCATTTGTGTTGCCTGCTGCTGCCGCTGCTGTTTGGCGTGTTCGCGGCGTGGCAGGAACGTACCCATCTGTTCCAGGACATGATTGCGCGTTTCGCGGTATTGCTGGCGGTCGGCTGCGTGGCGCTGGGGCTTGAGCAAAGTTATCCACACGCGCTGCTGATCTGGCTGTCGGAGATTCGCTGGCCTGCCTTGCATGGCGCCTGGATGAGCCTGATCCAGTTGTCCTATCCGGTGTTCATGGCTGCGTTCCTGCTGCTGGCCTGGCAATACTGGCGCAACCCGCGACCGCTGCATGCCGCGCAATTGGTGGGGCTGCTCGGGTTGTTCTGGATGTTGCCGAAAACCTTCATCCTGCCGTTCACGCTGAACATCATGTGCAGCCAGGTGATGCTGATGATCGCCGCCGCCGTTGCCCACGAAGCCTATCAAATGGCCTTCCGCGACGAACTGACCGGACTGCCGGGCCGTCGTGCGCTGAATGAACGCATGCAACGGTTGGGGCGCAATTACGTGTTGGCCATGAGCGACGTCGACCACTTCAAGAAATTCAACGACACCCACGGCCACGACGTCGGTGACCAGGTGCTACGGCTGGTGGCCAGCAAACTGTCGAAAATCGGCGGTGGCGGCAAGGCGTATCGCTATGGCGGCGAGGAATTTGCCCTGGTGTTTGCAGGCAAGACCCTCGAAGAGTGCATGCCGCACCTGGAAGTGATCCGCGAGTCCATCGCCACTTACAACATTCAGCTGCGCAATCAGGAAAGTCGCCCGCAGGACGATCATCAGGGGCGCCAGCGGCGTGCCGGTTCCGGTGCGTCGAGTGTGTCGGTGACGGTCAGTATCGGCGTTGCCGAACGGATCGATCAACGCACCCCCGAAGAGGTGCTCAAGTCCGCTGACCAGGCGCTCTACAGCGCCAAGGGCGCGGGGCGCAACTGCGTGATGGCGTTCGGGCAGAACCGTCGTGGCGCGGTGCGCATGGACGCCGCTACGGTTGAGTGATGATGGCGCATTCAGCGAGCGCAAAGTGATTGTGAGGCGTGGTCGGCAGCAGTAGGTTGGAGAAATCTGCCGACGGAGAATGACCATGCCCGAGTACAAAGCTCCCTTGCGCGACATGCGCTTTCTGATCGACCACGTGTTCGACTTTCACAGCAACTACGCCGCGCTGGGGGCCACCGATGCCAGCCCGGACATGGTCAATGCGATCCTCGAAGAAGGGGCGAAGTTCTGCGAAAACGTGCTGTCGCCGCTCAACCGCAGTGGCGATGAAGAAGGCTGCCATTTCGACAATGGCGTGGTCACCACCCCCGCGGGCTTCAAGCAGGCCTTCACCCAATATGTCGAAGCTGGCTGGCATGGCCTGGCGGCGGATCCGCTTTACGGCGGTCAAGGGTTGCCGATCTCTCTGGGCCTGGTGATCAGCGAGATGGTGGGTTCCAGCAACACCTCATGGGGCATGTACCCCGGCCTGACCCACGGTGCGATGTCGGCGATCCACGCCCATGGCACCGAGGCGCAAAAGCAGACCTATTTGAAAAAGCTCACCGCTGGCCAATGGACCGGCACCATGTGCCTGACCGAAGCCCATTGCGGCACCGACCTGGGCATCATCAAGACCCGCGCCGTGCCTGCGGCCGATGGCAGTTATGCGATCTCCGGCAGCAAGATCTTCATCTCCGCCGGCGAGCACGACATGAGCGCCAACATCATTCACCTGGTGTTGGCCAAATTGCCGGACGCCCCGGCCGGTACCAAGGGCATTTCACTGTTCATCGTGCCCAAGTTTCTGCCCGATGCGACGGGTGAAGCGGGCGAGCGCAACGGCGTATCCTGCGGCTCGATCGAACACAAAATGGGCATCAAGGCCTCGGCCACCTGCGTGCTGAACTTCGACGAGGCCAAGGGCTTCTTGATCGGCGAGCCGAACAAGGGCCTCAACTGCATGTTCACCATGATGAACCACGCGCGGCTGGGTACCGGCATGCAAGGGCTGTGTCTGGGGGAGGCGAGCTTCCAGGGCGCGATCAAATACGCCAACGACCGTTTGCAGATGCGCTCGCTGACCGGCCCGAAAGCGCCGGAAAAAGCCGCCGACCCGATCATCGTGCACCCTGATGTGCGGCGGATGTTACTGACCATGAAAGCCTTCAACGAAGGCAACCGCGCGCTGACCTACTTCACCGCGCAGTTGCTCGACGTTGCACACCTGAGCCCGGATGAAACGGCGCGTCAGGATGCCGAAGACTTGCTGGCCTTTCTCACACCAATCTGCAAAGCCTTCATGACCGACACCGGGCTGGAGGTGACCAACCATGGCATGCAGGTGTTTGGCGGCCACGGGTTCATTCGCGAATGGGGCATGGAGCAACTGGTACGCGACTGCCGGATCGCGCCGATCTATGAGGGCACCAACGGCATTCAGGCGCTGGACTTGCTCGGGCGCAAGGTACTCGGCAGCCAGGGCAAGCTGCTGCGCGGCTTCACCAAAATCGTCCATAAGTTCTGCGCGGCGAACGCCGAGCATCCACAACTGGCCGGGTATGTGGCGCAACTCAATCAACTGAACCAGCAGTGGGGTGAATTGACCACCAGGGTCGGCATGGCGGCGATGAAAAACCCTGACGAAGTCGGTGCCGCGTCGGTGGATTACCTGATGTACAGCGGTTACATCATCCTCGGCTATCTGTGGTTGAGAATGGCGCTGGTGGCTCAGGCGCAGCTCGATGCGGGCAGCGGCGATGGCGACTTCTCCCGGGGCAAACTGGCGACCAGCGAGTTTTACTTCAAGCGTCTGTTGCCACGCACGGCCGCTCATCGGGCGGCCATAGAGGCGGGTAGCGATTGCCTGATGCAACTGCCGGCGGAGTTGTTTGCACTTTAGTCATATAAATCCGTTACAAAGAAGCTCGCCTTGCGCGGGCTTTTTTGTTGGTGACTAAAAATAACAAAGCGGTCATGAGTTGACCCTATGTGTCGCAAAAGTTGTTGGGTTACACTCCGACCCAACGAAAACACTCTTCCTGTGAATCACCTGTATAGATCTTGCGAGGTTTGCCATGGCTGACTACAAAGCGCCCCTGCGCGATATGCGCTTCGTCCTCAATGAAGTTTTCGAGGTCGCCAAACTCTGGGCCGAACTGCCTGCACTGGCTGAGACCGTCGATGCAGAAACGGTCGAAGCCATCCTGGAAGAAGCCGGCAAAGTCACCAGCAAAAGCATCGCACCGCTGAGCCGTGCCGCTGACGAAGAAGGTTGCCATTGGGCGGACGGTGCCGTCACCACGCCAGCAGGTTTCCCACAGGCCTATCAGACCTATGCTGAAGGCGGCTGGGTCGGTGTCGGTGGCGATCCGTCCTACGGCGGCATGGGCATGCCCAAAGCCGTTTCGGCCCAGGTCGAAGAAATGGTCAACTCCGCCAGCCTGTCATTCGGTCTGTACCCGATGCTGACCGCCGGCGCTTGCCTGTCGATCAATGCCCACGCCAGCGAAGAGCTGAAAGCCGCGTACCTGCCGAACATGTACGCCGGTATCTGGGCCGGTTCCATGTGCCTGACCGAGCCACACGCCGGTACAGACCTTGGGATCATCCGTACCAAGGCCGAGCCTCAGGCCGACGGTTCCTACAAGGTCAGCGGCACCAAGATCTTCATCACCGGTGGCGAACACGACCTGACCGAAAACATCATCCACCTGGTACTGGCCAAGCTGCCGGATGCACCGGCGGGGCCGAAAGGTATTTCACTGTTCCTGGTGCCGAAGTTCATGGTCCATGCCGATGGCAGCCTGGGCGCGCGCAACCCGGCGAATTGCGGTTCGATCGAGCACAAGATGGGCATCCAGGCGTCCGCGACCTGCGTGATGAACTTCGATGAAGCCGTGGGTTACCTGGTCGGCGAGCCAAACAAAGGCCTGGCGGCGATGTTCACCATGATGAACTACGAGCGACTGGGCGTCGGTATCCAGGGCCTGGCCACTGGCGAGCGTTCGTACCAGAACGCCGTGGAATACGCCCGTGACCGTCTGCAAAGCCGTGCGCCAACTGGCGCGCAGAACAAGGACAAAGTGGCTGACCCGATCATTGTCCACCCGGACGTGCGTCGCATGCTGCTGACCATGAAAGCCTCGAACGAAGGGGGCCGTGCGTTCTCCACCTACGTGGCGATGCAACTGGACACCGCCAAGTTCAGCGAAGATGCAACCACCCGCAAGCGTGCGGAAGACCTGGTGGCGTTGCTGACCCCGGTGGCCAAGGCGTTCCTGACCGACCTCGGCCTGGAAACCACTGTTCACGGTCAGCAGATTTTCGGCGGCCACGGCTACATCCGTGAGTGGGGCCAGGAGCAACTGGTGCGTGACGTGCGCATCACCCAGATCTACGAAGGCACCAACGGCATTCAGGCGCTGGACCTGGTCGGGCGCAAGATCGTGGGTAGCGGCGGGGCGTTCTACAACCTGTTCGCCGACGAGATTCGCCACTTCACGGCGACCGCCAGCGCGGACCTCGCCGAGTTCACCAAGCCGCTGAACGACGCAGTGACCACCCTCGATGAACTGACCGCGTGGTTGCTTGACCGTGCGAAGAGCAATCCGAACGAAATCGGCGCGGCGTCGGTCGAGTATCTGCAGGTTTTCGGTTACGTGGCGTACGCCTACATGTGGGCTCTGATGGCCAAGGCGGCTTTCGGCAAGGAAGCGCAAGACGATTTCTATGCCAGCAAACTGGGCACGGCGCGGTTCTATTTTGCCCGACTGCTGCCGCGCATTCACTCGTTGAGCGCGTCGGTGAAGGCCGGTAGCGAATCGTTGTTCCTGCTGGATGCAGGACAATTCTGAAGAAGTAACGTTATGTAAGCATTCTCTTACATAACGTGCTGCTGTTCTCCCATAGATACAAATTGGATCCACAGCTAATCTACTTCTCATGGACGTAGCGCAGGAAGCGCAAAGCAACAACAGGGACACGTAGGATTCTGCCAGGACGGCGGAGTGAAATGGATGTCAGGGAAACAGTCTGCAAAGCCCCGCTTCGGCGGGGTTTTCTTTTGCCCAAAGAAAAGTTTCTAGCCCAGCCCATCCAGAGCCTGCGCGCTGTTCAAGCGCCCATCCGGGCCGTTTATCACCTCTTCCAGCAATGTCCGCAGCAAGGCCAGCGAGGCCTGCTGCCGTTGCACATCCCGGCACACCAAACCGACTTTCAGCGGCACTCGTGGTTCGCTCAGGGGTTTCCACAGCAGTTCGTGGTTGCCATGAGTCTTTTGCGAGCGTCCGGGCAGCACCGTCGCCAGGCGCGTGTGCGGCAGGCTGTCGAGGATGCCGGCCATGTTGTTCAGTTCGGCTTGCACCTGTGGGCGACGTCCGAGGCTTGTCAGCTGTGCCTGCCAGATCTGCCTGATCTGAAATTCCTCGCCCAGCAGCAACATCGGCAGTTCGGCGGCCTGACTCATGGACACTTTCTTGAATTCACGCAGCGGATGCTCTGCCGGGATGACCAGGGTCAGTTCATCTTCGTACAGCATCACGCCATGCAAGCCAGGCTGGCGGGGCGGCAGGTAGCCGATGCCGATATCCAGAGAACCGTTGAGCAGTCGTCGCTCGATTTCCAGGCCGGTCAGTTCATAGATCTGCACCACCAGATGCGGCTGCGCCTTGCGCACCCGCTCGAGCATCTGCGGAACGAGGCTGGTATGCACGGTCTGCAATACGCCGATGGCCAGGGTGCGTAGCGCCTGACCTTTGAAGTTGCCGAGCGCTTCCCGTGCCCGTTGCAGGCCATCGAGCAAAGGCAATGCGTGGTTGTACAGCGTGTGGGCCGCGAGGGTCGGCAACAGGCGCTTGCTGCTGCGCTCGAACAGGCTCACCTCGAGGTTTTGTTCGAGGTGGCGGATTTGCTGGGACAGCGCCGGCTGGGAGATGGACAGGCGCTCGGCGGCACGGCCCACGTGGCCTTCTTCATAGACCGCGACGAAATAACGCAGTTGCTTGAAATCCATAAGTAATACTTATCGAAAATGCTGGGAAATCGAAATGGCTGAATGCCTCGCCTGAGCCTAGTCTAACCGCACTCACAGGGCTTACAGGGCCACAGAGCGCGATGAATACCCTTTGCTTCGATGGTGTTTACATAGGTAAGGCAAAAAACCTCATCAGAGGTTTTGTCAGATGAATCTGTTCAGTCTGCGCCGCAGTCCTCCCAGTCTTGATGATCTGGTCATGGACGCCTCCCTGCCATCCCTAGGCAATAACCTTTCCAGCGAGTACTTGATGCCCAGTGTCGAGCGGCCGAAACAGGTGTTTGTGCGTGGCCAGGGTTCATGGTTGTGGGACAGCGATGACCGTGCGTATCTGGATTTTTCCCAGGGCGGCGGGGCCAACAGCCTTGGTCACAGCCCCTCGGTACTGGTCAATGCAATCACTGCCCAGGCCCAGTCGCTGATCAACCCGGGTTTCGGCCTGTACAACCGCGGTATGCTCAGCCTCGCCGAACACCTGTGTGCCAGCACCGGCAGTGATCAGGCCTACCTGCTCAATACCGGCAGCGAAGCCTGTGAGGCAGCGATCAAACTGGCGCGAAAATGGGGTCAACAGCATCGCGGCGGTGCGTCGCGAATTATTGTGGCCAACAACGGTTGCCATGGCCGCAGCCTGGGGACGATTTCTGCGTCGGACAGTTCGACACTGACCAACCGATTCGAGCCGCAATTGCCAGGCTTCAGTCGTGTTCCATTCAATGATCTGCCAGCGTTGCATGCGGCCGTGGATGAACGGACCGTTGCGATCATGCTCGAGCCGATCCAGAGCGAAGCCGGCGTGATCCCGGCCACCGCGCACTACCTCAAGGGCGTCGAACGCTTGTGCCGTGAACTCGGCATTTTGCTGATCTTCGACGAAGTGCAAACCGGCATTGGTCGTTGTGGCACCTTGCTCGCGGAACAGTCCTGCGGTGTAACAGCGGATATCGTCGTGCTCGGCAAAGGGTTGGGCGGCGGCGTGCCATTGGCTGCGCTGCTGGCGCGGGGCAAGGCTTGCTGTTTCGACATTGGCGAGGTGGCAGGTACTCATCATGGAAATGCCTTGATGACCGCTGCGGGACTTGCGGTGCTCGATACGGTGCAGGACAAGGCGTTCCTCAAGCACGTCGCAGAAGCCGGTCAACACCTGCGTGAAGGCTTGGAGCGGTTGGCCCATCGTTACGATCACGGCGAGTTGCGCGGACAAGGGCTGCTTTGGGGGCTGACGCTGTCGGACGATTCTGCTGACGCGGTGGTCAAGGCCGCGCTCTACGAAGGCTTGCTGCTCAATGCCCCACAACCCGACTGCCTGCGCTTTACCCCTGCGCTGAATGTCAGCAACGCCAACATCGATGAAATGCTCCTGCGCCTGGCGCGCGCCTTCTCCCGAGTACGCACCGCGCAATTGCAATGCCGCAAAGGGATTGCCGTCTGATCCGACGCGCCCTGCGCACATTCCAGAACCGTCTCGCGGTAATACGCACGCCTCACGCCCGACATTTTTGGCGTGGGGCGTTTTTTTGTGGCCGGGTTTTTCCAAAGGCAATCTCGGCTTGAGCGGTTGGCGCATCAATGGCTTTCTAGCGTGTATCGGCAGGGAGTGCCGGTGCCAGCGAAACAGTATTGCTGTCGCGTTGGTTTTGATTTCTATACCACTAGGTGGTATGTTTTATGGACGGGATGCCGATGTCACCAAGGCTGTTCAAGACAAAGCGCTTCGCAATGCAGGCTGCCAAGGCCTGGATCGGTGATGACGAGCTGCGGGAGGCATTCACCGAAATGCTCAATGGTCAGGCTGACAATCTGGGCGGCGGAGTCTGGAAGAAGCGTTTGAATGCCAACCGCCATCGCTCGATTATCCTAGCGAAGGGCGGTGCTCATTGGGTCTATCAGTTCCTGTACGCAAAGAAAGATCAGAGCAATATCAGTCCCAGGCATTTGCTCGACTTGCGAGAGTTGGCCAAGACATATGGTGGACTGACCGAAATGGAAATTCAGCGCTTGCTGGATGCAAAGGAGTTTGTGGAGATACCAAATGAGTAAAAAATTCAAAAGTGAGCTATCGGAATCGATCCACGAATCGGCCAGTGCCTTGTACGCCATCGGTGCAATCAGCAAGGCGACCATGCGTGAGTTCGATGAGTCTTGTCTTGCAACGATACCGGATGCAATTCCCGCACAAGAGATCAAGGCACTGCGCGAGCGCAACAATGTCAGCCAACCGGTGTTTGCGCGCTACCTGAACACCAGCGCTTCCACGGTCAAGCAATGGGAAGCAGGGAATAAGCACCCCAGTGGCATGGCGTTGAAGTTGCTGAGTATCGTGCGCAAACACGGTCTGGAGATACTGGCCTGAGGAATCGGGCTGAACCCTGACAAACGGCACAGGTCGATTAGCTGTAGGGCTCGAACGAGTCCACCCCAATCAGGAGCTGTCCCATGGACTTTATTCGCATCATCATCGCCATCCTGTTGCCGCCACTGGGTGTGTTTCTGCAAGTAGGATTCGGCGGGGCGTTCTGGCTGAATATTCTGCTGACGTTGTGCGGTTACATTCCGGGGATCGTGCATGCGGTGTACATCATCGCCAAGCGCTGAATTTTTGCGGCGTTAGATAGATCGCTTTCGCTGGCAAGCCAGCTCCTACGGGAGATCACGGTTCTGTAGGAGCTGGTTTGCCAGCGATTGGAATACCGCCGATTTCAGCTGGCGTGCTCCATCACCCGCCGATAAAACAACCACTCCTGCTCCAGCGCATGGGCCTGGTTACCGGCCTTGCGAAAACCGTGGCGTTCGTCTGCATAGTAATGCGCTTCGACCAGGATGCCGTTGTCCTGCAGCGCCGTGACCATGTCGCGGGTCTGCTGCGGGACGACCACGGCATCCAGTTCTCCTTGAAAGAAGATCACTGGCACGCGGATGTTGCCGGTATGCAGCAGCGGCGTGCGGGCCGCGTAGCGTTCGGCATCCCGCAGAGGATCGCCGATCAACCAATCCAGATAATCACTTTCGAATTTGTGGGTCGTGCGCCCCAGCGCCACCGGATCGCTGACCCCATACAGACTGGCGCCGGCGCGGAACACGTTGTGAAATGCCAAGGCGCAAAGGGTGGTGTAACCGCCAGCACTGCCGCCGCGGATGAACGCTTTGTCGCCATCGATCAAGCCACGTTCGGCGAGATGGCTGACCACCGCGCAAGCGTCTTCGACATCCACATCACCCCAGCTCAAATGCAGCGCCTGACGATAGTCCCTGCCATAACCGCTGCTGCCGCGATAGTTGAGGTCGGCCACAGCGAAGCCCCGCTGTGCCCAATACTGGATACGCGGATCGAACATCGGGTAACACGCCGAAGTCGGGCCACCATGGACGAACACCACCAATGGCGGTTTCGCCGCGCCGGTCATCGCCGGGTAGAAGAAGCCGTGTGCTTCGCCTGAGCCACTTGGGTAGCGCAAGGTTTGCGGGCGGCTGATCTGTTCGGGAGCAAGCGGTGCGATGCCGCCGGCCAGTACTTGCACTTGCCGGCTCTGGCGGTCGATGGCGATGACGGCGGTTGAACTGACGGGCGACGCCGCGATGCAATAGATGAACTGCTTATCCACGGCGAGATGGCGGAAGCGGCTGTAGTCGCCGGTGAAGTCGGCGCTGGAATCGCCGCCTATGCCCAATCGGCCAAACCCGCCTTCGGTCCAACTGGCCAGATAACTGTCGTTGCCCAGCGGCAACCAGGTGCTGCCACCGAGTTGCCAGGGCGCGGGGCCATGGTCGGCGGCGGCGCTTGGCAATGGGCTCAGGCCTTTTTCAGATTCCATCCATGGCTGCCAGAAACCAGCGCGATCGGTCAGGCAATACAAGCGACCGTTGGCATCAAACCGCGGTTGTTGCACAGACTCTTGCGCGCCTTCGCCCGCCACACAACGAGCTTCGGCAAGCCCGCCATTGGCGAGGCGTTCGGCAACCATCAAGCGGGTCGTTGTCCATGGCTGATCCGGACGACTCCATTCGATCCAGGCCAGGCGCCGGGCATCAGGGCTCAGCGTCGGTGCCGCGTAGAAGTCAGCACCCTCGGCCAGCAGGTGACGTGCGCCATCGAACAGATCGATCGCCACCAGTCGGTGTTGATCGCGAAGTTCCTCGACCGCCAGCACCTGCCCGTTGGCGAACTGTAAATCACCATAACGGCACGCACTGGACGTCAGCCTTTCGGGCGCTTCGCCTTGCAGTGATTGCCGATACAGTTGCTGGTCTGCCTCGTTGACGAAAACGATACCGTCGTCCGTCAGGCAAAACGCGCCGCCGCCATATTCGTACACCCGACTGCGCACGCTGAACCCCAGTGGCGTCAGGCATTTCGCTGCACCGTCACGCCAATGCCAGATCCGGCACGCCGCGTCTTCGGGTCGGTACTCGTTCCAGAACAGGCCCTGTCGACCGACCTGCAGTTCGGCAAAGTCGATACCGGCGGCCACGGCTTTGGCAGCGCTGAAAGGTTCAGCTTTTGGCGATGAGGCGTGAGTTTCGTTCATTGCGAAAGGCCAGTTGGTCGATGGTCTGGGTAGCGTGCCCGGCTTCTTCGCGAGCCCTGAGGATCACGCCGTGTTGTGGCGACTTGCTGCACACCGGGTCGGCGTTACTTGCATCACCTGTGAGCATGAACGCCTGGCAGCGACAGCCGCCGAAGTCTTTTTCTTTCTCGTCACAGGAGCGGCACGGCTCGGACATCCAGTCATAACCGCGAAAGCGGTTGAAGCCGAACGAGTCGTACCAGATGTGCTGCATGCTGTGGTCGCGCACGTTGGGAAACTGCACCGGCATCTGTCGGGCGCCGTGACAGGGCAGGGCGGTTCCGTCTGGCGTGACCGTCAGAAAAATACTGCCCCAGCCATTCATGCAGGCTTTCGGGCGCTCCTCGTAATAGTCCGGGGTGACGAAAATCAGCTTGCAGGGATGCCCTTCGGCTTCCAGTTTGGCGCGGTATTCGTTGGTAATGCGTTCGGCGCGCACCAGTTGTTCTTTGGTCGGCAATAGCCCAACGCGATTGAGTTGCGCCCAGCCGTAGAACTGGCAAGTGGCGAGCTCGACAAAGTCCGCTTCCAGAGCGATGCACAGCTCGATGATGCGGTCGATCTGGTCGATGTTGTGCCGATGGGTCACGAAATTCAGCACCATCGGATAACCGTGGGCCTTCACTGCCCGGGCCATTTCCAGTTTCTGCGCAAAGGCCTTTTTCGACCCGGCCAGCAGATTGTTCACCTGTTCGTCGCTGGCCTGGAAGCTGATCTGGATGTGATCGAGACCGGCCTTCTTGAAGTCGCTGATTTTCTGCTCGGTCAGGCCGATGCCAGAGGTGATCAGGTTGGTGTAGAAACCCAGTTTGCGGGCTTCACCAATCAACTCGGCAAGGTCCTGGCGCACCAGCGGCTCGCCACCGGAAAAGCCCAGTTGCGCGGCACCCATTTCCCGCGCTTCGCGGAACACCTTGATCCACTGTTCGGTGCTCAGCTCCTTGCCTTGTTCGGCGAAATCCAGCGGATTGGAGCAGTACGGGCATTGCAGCGGGCAGCGGTACGTCAGCTCGGCCAGCAGCCACAGCGGCAAGCCGATTTCAGGTTTGGGCGGCACTTGCACCGATGAATCAGGCAAGTTCGATCCAGTGTTGCGCACGGGCAACCTCCATGAATTGCTCGATGTCGTCACCAAGCTCGGGCACGCCGGGGAACTGTTGGTCGAGCTCGGCGATGATGGCTGCCACGTCTCGCTCACCATCAATCAAACCACCGATCAGCGCGGCACTTTCGTTGAGCTTGATCATGCCTTCCGGGTACAGCAGCACATGGCCTTTTTGCGCCGGTTCGTACTGGAATCGGTAGCCGGGGCGCCAGGTCGGGGTCTTGCTGCGATCGAAACTCATAAGGTGATTCCTTTGTGCCAGACCCGTTCCCCGGTCACGCTGTGATACGGCGGGCGTTTCAGTTCGTAGGCCATGCTCATGGCATCGAGCATGCTCCAAAGAATGTCCAGTTTGAACTGGAGAATTTCCAGCATGCGCTCCTGGCCTTCACGAGTAGTGTAGTGCTGCAACGTGATCGCCAGACCATGCTCGACATCACGCCGTGCCTGACCCAGGCGCGTGCGGAAATACTCGTAGCCGGCCGGGTCGATCCATGGGTAATGCTGGGGCCAACTGTCCAGGCGCGATTGGTGGATCTGCGGGGCGAACAGTTCGGTCAGCGAGCTGCTCGCGGCTTCCTGCCAACTGGCGCGGCGGGCGAAATTGACATAGGCGTCCACGGCGAAGCGTACGCCGGGCAGCACCAGCTCCTGGGAACGCAGTTGGTCGGGGTCGAGGCCCACGGCCTGGCCCAGGCGCAGCCAGGCTTCGATGCCGCCGTCTTCACCGGGCGCACCGTCGTGGTCGAGCAGGCGCTGAATCCACTCGCGGCGGATCTCGCGGTCAGGGCAGTTGGCGAGGATAGCCGCGTCCTTCAGGGGGATGTTCACCTGATAGTAGAAACGGTTGGCGACCCAGCCCTGGATTTGCTCGCGGGTGGCCCGACCTTCATACATCGCCACGTGATAGGGGTGATGGATGTGGTAATAGGCGCCCTTGGCGCGCAGGGCCGCTTCGAATTCGGCGGGGGACATTGGGGTGTCGGTCATTGCGGTTCTCCGGGTAGGACCGGTGGATTCTTCAGTGCCTGAGCTGGCCTCATCGCGAGCAGGCTCGCTCCCACAATTGAAACGCATACCCCTGTGGGAGCGAGCCTGCTCGCGATAGACCGCGCAGCGGTCTCGATTGCTTACAACACAATACTCATGCCGTCATACGCCACTTCAACCTGGCGCCGATCCAGCTCCGTGCGCTCCGGCGAGTCCTCATCAAGAATCGGGTTGGTGTTGTTGATGTGGATAAGCACCTTGCGCTGCTCGGGCAGTTGTTCCAGCACTTCGAGCATGCCGCCAGGGCCGTTCTGCGCCAGGTGGCCCATCTCGCGACCGGTGCGGGTGCCTACGCCACGCCGCTGCATTTCATCGTCATCCCACAGCGTGCCGTCGACCAGCAGGCAATCGCTGCCAGCCATGATTTCCAGAAGCTCTGCATCCACCTTGCCCAGGCCCGGTGCGTAGAACAGCTTGCCGCCTGTGTTGAGGTCTTCGACGATCAGGCCGATGTTGTCGCCCGGATGCGGGTCGAAGCGGTGCGGCGAGTACGGCGGCGCGGCACTGCGCAAAGGCAGCGGGGTGAAGCGCAGGTTCGGACAGGCGGGGATGGTGAAGCTTTGATCGAGTTCGATACGGTTCCAGTTCAGCCCGCCGTTCCAGTGAGTCAGCATGTTGAACAGTGGGAAACCAGTGCTCAGGTCCTCGTGGACCATGTCGGTACACCAGACCTGATGCGGGCATCCCTCGCGCAGCATGAGCAGGCCGGTGGTGTGGTCGATCTGGCTGTCCATCAGGATGATCGCGCCGATCCCGGTATCGCGCAGGGCGCGGCCCGGCTGCATCGGGGCGAAGCTCTGGAGTTGGGCGCGAATGTCCGGGGAGGTGTTGCACAGCACCCAGTTCACGCCGTCATCGGAAATCGCGATGGACGATTGCGTCCGCGCCTTGGCCCGCAGGCTGCCGTCACGAAAGCCTGCGCAGTTCACGCAGTTGCAGTTCCACTGGGGGAAGCCGCCGCCGGCAGCGGAACCTAGAATCTGGACAAACATGGACGCTCCATCATTTCAACGCTGAAAATAAAACGCCTCGGGATAACCGAGGCGTTAGCTGCAGTCCGCCAAGGCAGATTAGCGGCTGGCGAAGTACATGGTGACTTCAAAGCCGATACGCAGGTCGGTGTAGGCAGGTTTGGTCCAGGCCATAGATTGAACTCCTTCAAGTGGGGTGGGACAGCGCTATCTATAGGTATAGTCCACCTCAAATCAGAGATGTTCCAGATAGTTAGGTGGCAATGTTACTCAAAATTTCAAAGGGATTGTCCGTGAAACTTTGAGAAAGCTCCTTACAGCCCCGGTAATGATCATTTTGTCGCTCGCCAGGGAGTGCCGGGTGCAGGGCTGTTGGCCAGGCTCAGCCAGCCGCCCTCGGCCTGATTCAATCGCTGTGCGGCGGCCAGCAGTTCGGCGCGGTCGATCAGCAGGATTGCCTCGGGTAATTGCGTCAGATAATCCGACGAGCGGCCGCCCAACTTGCCCTGCCAAAGCAATTCGGCCGCTTGGCTCGTGGTGAGCGCGGCGCTGGAAAATTGATCCGCCAGAGCCTGGCGTTGAGCATTGAAGGTGGTGTCGTCGAGCGCGTGGATCAGCTCCGGCAATCGATTCAGGAATTGCTCGATGTGTTGCAGCAACGCCGTTGGTGCAGCGCTTGGCGATTGCACGCCGAACAGCAGCCCGGTTTGGCCGTGAATCTGCCGCGTGGCGCTGAACACCGCATAGCCGAGTTGCAGCTCCACCCGCAGGCGCTGGTAGAACGGCGTCTGTGAGAGGTGAGCGAGCAAACGCCACGCGGCTTCGTCGGCCATTTCCTGGGTGGCTGTCGGACAGAACAGCAGCAACGCGTGCTCGCTGGAGGCGGTATCGACAGTGCTCCACAGATGCTGTGCGAGGATCGAAGAGGGCTGCGTCAGTTGATTGTCCGGCGTGCCGGGTATGCGGCTCAAGGCCAGGCCCATGGCCGCTTGAGTCTGAGCCGATAACCCGATGGCCAACCCATCCCATCGCGCACTCGACCAGAGTTGCTGCAGGTCATCCGAGCTCGCGCTGTGCTCGAGGCAGTGATCGGGCAATGTTTTGAGCAGTTGTCGAATCGGTATCAACGCAACGCTGGTCGATTCGGCTTGTGAGACAGCGGCATCAGGTTTTGTCAGTTCTTTCAGCGCATGCTCCAGGACGCCGGGCATCGGCTCCTGAAGCCCGCTCAGTTTCAGCAGCCATTCGTTGCCCGACGCACTGAAGGAAACATCCACGCCGGCCTGACGCGCGTCTTCGCGCAATGGTTGCAGGTGGTTTTCCAGCTGTGATTGAAGGTGGCTGCCGGGAGTCGAACCTAGGCGCCAGCGCAGATAAATCGCACCTTCAGCACCGTTGTCCGGCCATGCCTGGCTGAATTGCATCGGCGAACGTTCACGACGGCTGCGCGAGCGATCCTGGGCAAAAGTGCGCAGGCCACGGTGGGCGCTGGTCTGGCCGCGAATCAATCCGGCGTTGGCTGTCGGTGCTTCGCAGGGCAAGAACGGGTTGGGTGCTGGCAATTGCCAGCGGCCGCTGAAGTTATCCACAGCGCCGATTTGTTTGAGGACTTGCTTGAGGGCTGTAACGCCTTGGTCAGATAACCCGACTTCGCGTTGTTCGCTGTCCAGTTGGGCCAGTTGCAAGGCGCTGCTGACTTGCTGTTGGCGCTGGAGCAGGGTTGCGTATTCTTCGCGCAATCGGCTCCAGTCTTGCCTGGCGAAGAAGCCCAGCCAATCCATCAGCCGCTCGCGAATCCCGGTTGCCAAAGAGTTGGCGGGCAATGTAAACGCCAAGTGCAGCAAGGCTTGCCCGGCGAATTGATACAGCGACTCGGCCTTCAGTTTTTCGGCCAATCCACGCTCACGCAAATCCGCCAGCAAACCGCCCGGTTTCTCGGCATTCAGCCAGTGACACAGAAAACCCAGTGCTTCGGCGGCGGAGTCGGGTAGCGCTTCGAGGGCAAACAGCAAATCCAGTCGGCGCTCGCCAGCCTGTTGATAACTGGCGTTTGAGGTCGCCATCAGCGGTGCCGGGGATTGTTGCGTGGCCTTTTCACCGCCGGCAATGACGCTGGCAAATGTTTCGGCCAAACCTCTTAGTTCATCGAGGCTCTGTGGCCCGGCCAGGCTCAAGGTCATCTGCCCGGTCTGGTAAAACCGCTGATAAAAATCCTGCAATACCTGCTGAAATTCGGGTTGCGACACTGGGAGGCTGTCGCGATTGCCAGCATGGAAACCTCGCAGCGGATGAGCCTCAGAAAGCCCATCGAACAATGCCCGCTGTTGCTGCGCCACCGGATCCTGCGACCAGGCGACAAATTCCGCCTGCAGCACTTCCCGTTCCCGCTGTTGATCGTCCGGATTCATACGTGGATGGGCGAGCATGTCTGACAGACGCTCAAGCCCACCGGTAAACGCTTGGGGTGGCAGTTCAAAAAAATAGTTCGTGGTGCGTTCGCTGGTCCGCGCATTCACTTGCCCGCCATGGCTCTGGACGTAGGCCATCAGCCCTTGGCCCGCAGGAAAACGCTCAGTCCCCAGAAACAACAAATGCTCAAGAAAATGCGCCAGACCGGGCCAGGCCAGCGGCACATCATGGCTGCCGGCAGCCACGCGCAACGCCGCCGCGCAACGCTTCAGGTTCGGGGCATGACGCAGCGTCACCCGCAGGCCGTTGGCCAGGGTTTCCGTAGGGGGGCGAGGTTGATTCAGCGCGGGCATGGGCACTTCCAGAACAGTGAAGTGCCAATGCTAGCGGATTACAGTGGACTAGCGCTTGTTCAGGTTGCCGTAAAGCTCAGGGCGGCGATCGAGGAAATAGCGATTGGCGGCGCGGGAGTCGAGCATCAACTGGCGATCCAGCTCGCCGACGATCAGCGCCTCATCCAGACCCGCCTGGGCGATACGGCTGCCATCCGGTGCGGCGATGCTGCTCTGGCCGCAGTAATGAATGTCGCCTTCGCTGCCGCAGTAGTTGGCGTAGGCCACGTAGCACTGGTTCTCAAAGGCCCGGGCGCGGACGGTGACGTCAGCGATGAAGTCGTAGGGAATCATGTTGGCGGTCGGCACCAGGATCAGCTCGGCACCGGCCAGGGCCAGGCGTCGGGCATTTTCCGGAAATTCCAGGTCGTAGCAGATCAGGAAACCGAGCTTCCAGCCGTTGAGCTCAACGATGGGAAACTCGTCTGAGCCGGCGCTGAACATCGAGTGATCGAGGTCGCCGAACAAGTGAGTTTTGCGGTAGTTGCAGACGCGCTCGCCATTGGCATCGATCAACTGCACGGCGTTGTAGATCTGCCCGTCGGCGGTGCGCTCCGGGTAGCCATACAGGATGGCGATCCCGGCTGCCTTGGCAATGCGCGCGATCTGCTGCGCCGACTCACCGTTGTACACCTCCGCCAACACGCTGACGGCATCGACGCCGATGTTGTAGCCGGTCAGGAACATCTCCGGTAGCACCAGCAGGTCGGCGCCTTTTGCCTCCAGCGCAAGCTGCTGCAAGCGTTGCAGGTTGCCGGCGACATCCAGAGGCAGCGGTGGACATTGGTAAAGGGCTACGCGCATTTCGGATTCCTCTTACTCGGGCAGGGCGATCGGTCCGATCTCGTTGAACACATCTCCTGGACCCGGATTCTCGGCGTGAGTTGCACCGCCGAAGTGTTTCATAATGCCCCACACCGCATTGAGCGACGTCTGCACCGCGCCTTCGACCCAGGCCGGCGTCCACGAAACATCGTCGCCGGCGATGAAAATCCCGCGTTGTTCGGCTGGCATGTCGTCCTGCATGAAGTGTGCGTACATACGCTGGTTGTAGCGGTAATGGCCGGGCAGGGCGCCTTTGAATGCACCGAGGAAATGTGGGTCGGCTTCCCAGGACACGGTGATCGGATCGCCGATGATCCGCGCGGCGATGTCGACTTTCGGGTAGATCTTCTTCAACGCATCCAGCGCCAGCTTCACGCGTTTTTCCACCGGCTGCGGCAGCATCTTCAGGGCGTCGCTCATCCACGAGTACGACAGGCAAATCACTCCCGGTTTGTCGTCGCCGTTGTCGAACAAATAAGTGCCGCGGGTCAAACGATCGGTGAGAGTCATGCTCATCAGGTCGCGGCCGGTTTCCGGATCTTTGTCTTTCCAGAACGGGCGGTCGACCATCACGAAAGTCTTCGACGACTGCATGTAGCGGGTGCGGTCCAGGGCCATCCACATTTTTTGCGAGAACAGGGTTTCGTCGCATTCGATCTGGGTGGTCAGCAGCCAGCTCTGGCAAGTGGTTAGCACTGCGGCGTATTCGCGTGTGTCGCCCCAGTTGTCGGTGACGGCGAAACGGCCGCCCGGTGCGTGGGCAATTTTCTTCACTCCGGTACGTGGTGCGCCGTTGTGCAGGGAACTGAGGCTGGTGCCGGCCGGCCAATGCGCGCAACGTTCCGGCACATGGCGCCAGATGCCCTGTGGCACCTGTTCCACACCGCCGACCACCAGATGCTGATGGTCGTCGCAGTTGGTCATCACCACGCGGAAAATTTCCAGCATCGAGTTGGGGAAGTCCGAGTCCCAGCCGCCGGTGCCGAAACCGACCTGGCCGAACACTTCGCGGTGATGGAACGAGAGCTTGGCGAAGGCCTTGGAGGTGGCGACGAAATCGTAGAAGGTGCGGTCGTCCCACAGCGGCACCAGGGTGTTCCACAGCTCTTTCAGGCGTGGAACATCACGATCACGAATGGCTTGCTGGATATCGGAGAACTGCGAACCGGCTTCCAGGGCATCGGCCCAAGCGTCAGCCACTTCCTGGAACAGCGCAGGAAGGTCCGACAGCTTCTGTGCGTAATGGGTCTGACCTTCGAGGTCGATCACCGTGCTGCCCGACGCGGGCGTCAGCGGGTTAGGGAAAGGTTTGGTTTCCAGACCCAGTTTGTCGACGTAGTGATAAAACGCGGTGGACGACACCGGGAAGCGCATCCCGCCCAGTTCGGCCACGATGCCTTCGGCGCCATTGAACGCCTGGGAACGCAGGCGGCCGCCCATTTTCGAAGCTTCGTAGACGACCGGTTTCAGGCCCAGCTTCATCAGCTCATACGCCGCTACCAGGCCGGCGATCCCGCCGCCGACAATCGCCACTTCGGCACCGTGACTATGCTCAGGAATGCTGCCCAGCCCGGCCGGGTGTTCGATCCAGTCGTCGAAGGCGAAAGGAAAATCCGGGCCGAAAATGGTGACTGGTTTCTTACCGTCTGCAGGATGGCGATTGTTCTTGTTCATGGCTGACCTTGCTGGCGACCCGACGCGGAATGCGCATCTGAGTATAGGAAAAGATGCCAGCCATTCTAGAGAGCACAGAACACGTTAATAAGACGCAAAGTGTCGTCATTTTGCCATTTTATTGGTCGATATGACGAACTTTATATACACACTGACCACTGTAGGAGCGAGCCTGCTCGCGATGACGTCAGTTCAGACACCCATGAAACCTGAATTGGAATCTCAAACCGGCTGCCCCCGATCAATCTTGCTGCTCAAGATGATGGAGGTCGTGGTCTTCTCCACCCCATCCACGCTGCCAATCTGATCCAGCAATTGATCCAGCTGCTCCGGTGAATCGGTGCGCAACCACGCCACATAATCAAATTCACCACTCACCGCACACAACTGCTGCACCTGCGCCATCGCGCTCAGGCGTCGCAACACCTCCTTGCCGGAACGCGGTTGCACAGTGATCCCGACATACGCCTGCAACCCGCCATCCACCACCCGCTGACCGAGGCGCACACCGTAGCCGGTGATCACTTTGGCCTTTTCCAGCCGCGCCAGGCGCGAAGTGACCGTGGTACGGGCGATGCCCAGTTGCCGGGCAAGCATGGCCACGCTCTCGCGGGCGTTGATCTGTAGGGCGGCAATCAATTGGCGGTCGATTTCATCGAGAACAGGGGGGCGAGTGTCGGGCAACGGCGTGGCTCCAGAGGCGTGAATCAATGGTCCAGCATGTTACAGGCTCGTTCGACGCGACGCTTGTGGCCGAAAGAGAGTGGGCAATCGACTAAGATTGATGCAGTCGAGGGCGAGAGGCCAAGGACATGACAACAAAGCTACCTGCTGCTGTACGGGACCGTGCATTGCAGATCGCCCATCACGAAATGGGGCACTACGTGGTGGCCCGCGCCCTGGGATTTGAAACGGGCAGCGTGACGCTGACAGTGACCAAGGATTTGCGGCACCAGGGAGGGGCCTCCATTACCTTGGTGCGCCCAATTTCGTCGATGGAAGCCATGAAGGAACATCTGGAAGCCCGGATGATGGTGCTCCTGGCTGGCGCAATGGCGCAGACCCTGCCATCAAAACCTTCAGCCGCAAAACGCGTCGATAAGCCCAAAGCCGCCGCCATCCTCAAAGGCGAGCAGGGGGCGGAACAGGATTACGCAAAAATCAGGGAGCTTCAGCATCTGCTGCGCAACATCGCCTGTCCCGATACCGATCCAGCGTCGTCTGAACGCATAACGGCGCAGCTCAAAGCGATGACTGATCGGGTGTGGGATCGGACGCAAAAAATCATAGAGGATCAGGCCGAGACGATTGCCGAATTGGCGGGGGCGCTGGTGGACGGCATGGTCATCGTGGAGCAGTGGGGGCGGGCGGCGGATACGTATGAGGTCGTGTTGACGGGGCAGATGCTGGAGCGGCTGCGGGCAGTCCAGGCTATCCCTTCGCTGCGTGTTTGGACTGACAGTTGCAGTGATGTCGTTCAGCACTGGAAATAACGAAAGCCCGAAGAGGCTGGCTCTATCAGTCCCCAAAAGGGAATTCTCGGTCCCTTTTTGGGAATTTTCCGGTCCTGTGAACAGTGTTCTATTGATCTGCATCCGTTCTCGATTGAACAGGCCTTCGCGTCAGCACCTTCACCACATCATCAATCACCGCTTTGCTCATCGTCGTTAGATAGTGCGCGGCCCTGGCGTGGCGGTCGGAGTCTTGGGCGTAGGCGGCGTCCACGGTGAGGGACTTGGCGAGGAACAGCAGGTCAGAGGCTTGGGTCAGAGCGTCGGCGATGGGGACGTTGCGGCAGACGTGGAACAGGGGTTGGTCCGAGAAATAGAGGAAGGGGGCGAAGCCGACGGTTTTCAGTTGTGAAGGATCGGACGAAATGGGTTTGCTCATGATGTAACTCCTTAATCCAAGGAGCGGCCATTTTCGTTTCCAAGCGAATGGGTGGCAGCTGTACGCAGGTTGGAAAACCGGGGATCAAGGAAACCGGCACGCCCGAAAGCGTCCCACGCACAGCTGCCATAACACAGTTTCGCAGTCGTAAAAAACGACTGGAGTAGTGGTAGATACTGCTGCGCTTTGATCCGACGGGTTTCCAAGCCCGATCGCTGAATGGTCAGCGACGTCCAGAGACTATCCCGTCGAAGAAAAGCGCAACAAGGCATCAAAGTGCCCAAAAGCAAGATTCGGAGTTTGCCTACAAGGTCTGCGGGCGTCATCCGATAAAGCGAGACCATAAGTAAACAAAACTAAACGTCAGACACGAAAAAACCGCGCATTGCGCGGCTTTCTTGTTTGGTGGGCCCACACGGACTTGAACCGTGGACCAAAGGATTATGAGTCCTCTGCTCTAACCAACTGAGCTATAGGCCCTCAGTAGGCCGCGGATTATAACGACGGTTTCGCGGCTGTGCCATCTGAAAAAGCCATTACGTTTGTACGAAGAAATGTCGCGGCAAATTCGTCGGGGGGCAGGGGTAGGCTGACGATGTAGCCCTGGATTTGTTCACAGCCCTCGGCAGCGAGGAATTGCTGTTGCGCCAGTGTCTCGACCCCTTCGGCAATCACGGTGAATGGCATGCTGCGTCCGAGCGCGATGATGGCGCGTACGATCGCCGCATCGTGGGGATCGTCCGGCAGGCCGCGGACGAAGGACTGGTCGATCTTGAGGATGTCCAGTGGCAGGCGCTTGAGGTAGCTCAGGGACGAGTAACCGGTACCGAAGTCATCGATGGCCAGTTGCACGCCCAGTTTTTTGAGTTGATGCAGCACCGCCAGCGCTTCTTCGGCCTGGCTCATGATGAAGTTTTCGGTGATTTCCAGTTGCAGGAAACCGGGGTTGAGGCCGTTGTCCTTGAGCAACTGTTCGATACGGCCCAGCAGATTGGGTTGACGCAATTGGGCGCCGGCAAGGTTGACCGACAGCGGGCCGGGACTGTCGTACAGCCGGTGCCATTCGGCCATCTGCCGGCAGGCGGTTTCCAGGACCCAGTCGCCGATTTGCAGGATCATGCCGTTTTCTTCCGCCAGCGGGATGAAGTGTTCCCGCGGCACGTCGCCAAAGGTCGGATGGCGCCAACGGATCAGGGCTTCGGCACCGACCAGGCTGTAGTCCGCGAGGCTGATTTTCGGTTGGTAGCACAGGTGCAACTCGTTGCGTTCGATGGCGCGGCGCAGTTCGTGTTCCAGCGCCACGCGTTCGCTGGCCTGGGCGGTGAGGTCGCGGGTGTAGCTTTCGACGCGGTTGCGGCCCTTGGCCTTGGAGCGGTACATCGCGGCGTCGGCGTTCTTGATCAGTGTGGCAACGTCGCAGCCATCCTTCGGATAGAGGCTGGTGCCGATACTGGCGCTGATGAAAAACTCGTGTTCGCCGGCCTGGAACGGCGCGGCGAAACAATTGAGCAATTTGGTGGCGATGTGGTCGGCATCGCTGGATTGTTGCAGGCCCGGTAATAGAATGATGAATTCGTCACCACCCAGGCGCGCCACGGTGTCGATGTCACGCAACTGCTCCTTGAGACGTACGGCAATACCCTTGAGCAGCAGGTCGCCGACCGGGTGGCCGAGGCTGTCGTTGATGTGCTTGAAGCGGTCAAGGTCGAGGAACAGCACGGCGCCCTGGCCGCCGTTTTCCTGTTGATTGTTGAGCGCCGTCAGCAGGCGGCTTTCGAACAGCGTGCGGTTCGGCAGGCCGGTCAGTGGGTCGTGGTGCGCCTGGTAGTCGAGTTTGGCCTGGGCATGTTTGAGACTGGAAATGTCGGCGAACACCGCGACAAAGTGGGTGATGAACTTGTCGCGGTTGCGCACGGCGCTGATGGTCAGCCAGCTCGGGTACAGCTCGCCATTCTTGCGCCGATTGGAAATCTCGCCCTGCCAATGACCTTCGGCGGTCAATTGATGCCACATGGCCGCGTAGAACGCGCTGTCATGCAGGCCTGAGGCGAGCAGGCGTGGCGTGTGGCCCAGGGCTTCGTTTTCGCTGTAACCGGTGATTTCGGTGAACGCACGGTTGACCGCGCTGATGTGCTGTTGGGTATCGGTGATCAACACGCCTTCGGCAGTGCTTTCGAACACGGTGGCGGCCTGTTGCAGTTTTTCCTGCATCAGGTGCCGCTCGGTGATGTCCCGGGCGATGGTCAGCATGCAGTCTTCATCGCCAATCGGCAGCGGACGGCTGGACACTTCACAGAGGCGGATCTGCCCGTCGCTGCGGCGGATATGGCAGCTGAAGTCGCGGACAAAGCCGTCGCGGTGCAGCAGGTCGAGCATTTGCTTGCGTTCATTGAGGTTGACCCAGATTCCCAGGTCCAGCGCCGAACGATCCACCGACATGGCGCTGTTGAACCCGGTGATGCGGCTAAAACCATCGTTGACCTCCAGCAGCAAGCCATCACTTTGCCGAGACAGCAGCAAACCGTCGGGAGAGGCGTGGAAGGCCTTGGCGAATTTTTCTTCGGAAGTTTGCAGCTGTTGCTGGGTTTCCTTGAGCTGGGTGATGTCCCGCACTACGACCACCAGCGCCGGTGTCATGTCGAGGTTGAACGGTTCGGCGGAGATCAGGCCGGTAAACACCTGGCCGTTGCTGCGACGAAAGGGCATCTCCAGGTTGCGGATGCTGCCGGCCTGCAAGCGTTGCAACAGGCCTGGCCCAACACCGGGAATCCCCCAGATGTTCAGGTTGGTGGCGGTCTGGCCAATGACGTCCTCGGCCTTGAGGCCGATCTGTTCTTCGAACGCTTCGTTGACTTCCAGCAGGCAGCCGTCGCTCAGGCGCGCGATCACCAGCATGTCCGGGCATTGCTGGAACACGGAAGCGAATTTCTGCTCCGACAGGCGTAGCGCTTCCTCGGTGCGCTTGGCGTCGGTGATATCGATCATCAACCCGCGCAGCACCGGCTCATGCCCGTGTTCGATCAGGCTGACGATATCGCGCACCCACAGGCAGCGGCCGTCGGCGGTGATCACCCGGTAATCGAGGCGGTGATCGCGCCCGGCCAGCACTTCGTGATCGCAGAAGGTCTGGGCGCGGGTCAGGTCGGCGGGGTGAATGATGTTGCGCCAGAAACCCGGAATCAGCCAATGGGACAGGGGATAACCGAGAAGGTCTTCGGCGTGGGGCGATACATAGCTGTAGGTGAAGTCGGTGACTTTTGCTTCCCAGGCGATGGCCGACAGGCTCTCCACCAGGCCGCGGTAGTGGTATTCGCTGCTGCGCAGTTCCTGTTCAAGGTTGACCCGGCGGGCGATTTCCGAGCTCAAGCGGCGGTTGATGCGGATAACCACCGCCAGCACGGTAGTCAGCAGCAGCAATCCGGGCAGGCCATACACCAGCAGGTCATTCCAGAACGTTCGATGATCGAGGACGTTGCCGACCCAATGCTCCTGAATGGCGCTGATTTCAGCAGGGCTCATGTCTGCCAGGACTTTGTCGAGAATGCCGACCAGCATCTTGTTGTCGCGGGGTACAGCCATGGCCAGTTGATAGCGATAGGGGGTTTCACCGCTGACATACAACCCATCGAGCTTGAGTTGGCGCAGTCCCCAGACGCTGGAAGCCAGATCGCCCACCACGGCGTCCACTTCGTCGGTGGCCAGCGCCTGTAGCGCCGAGCTGACGTTGGGCACCGCCACCAGGTTCAAGTCGGGATGGTGGCTGCGCAGCAGCTCGTGGGGGGCGTAGTTTTCCACCACGGCGATTTTCAGGCCGTACAGGTCTTGCAGGTTATGTGGCTGGGGGCCCCCGACATGGGCCAGGATGACAATCGGAAAATCCAGATAGGGGCGAGTGAACGACAGGTATTTCTGGCGTTCCGGGGTCGACATGATGCCCGGCAGCAGGTCCAGTTTGCCCTTTTTGGCTTGTTCCAGGACAGCGGTCCAGCTCACCGGCTCGATGGGCGTGAGCCGGGTTGCCAGCCTTTTGCGGATGACCTCGATGTAATCCGCGGCAAGGCCCTGGTAGCGGCCCCCATCGTCACGAAACTCGAAGGGCGGCCACGACGCATCGACACCCAGGCGCAATTCCGGGTGAGCCGCCAGCCAGCTACGTTCATCGTCAGTGAGAGTCAGCGCGCCAGCCGTTGCGGTCCAGGTCATCAGCGACAGCAAAAAAAACACGGTCGGCAGTCTGGGCATAACGGTCTCGTTATGGCTCGGGGGAATGTTTCGAGTGTAGACGGCTACAGGGAGGAGGGGGGAAGCGGGGAGATTTAATCTGTACAAAGCAAAACCCCCGGCCTGGGCCGGGGGTTCTGTGATCACTCGTCGAGGAAGGAGCGCAGATGCTCGCTTCTCGTCGGGTGGCGCAGCTTGCGCAGCGCCTTGGCTTCGATCTGACGAATCCGTTCACGGGTCACGTCGAACTGCTTACCAACCTCCTCGAGGGTGTGGTCGGTATTCATGTCGATACCGAAGCGCATGCGCAGAACCTTGGCTTCACGGGCAGTGAGGCCGGACAGGACTTCGCGAGTCGCTTCTTTAAGGCTCTCAACAGTGGCGACATCGATTGGCGACTGCATGGTCGAGTCTTCGATGAAGTCACCCAGATGAGAATCTTCGTCATCACCGATCGGGGTTTCCATGGAGATCGGCTCTTTAGCGATCTTCAATACCTTGCGGATCTTGTCCTCAGGCATTTCCATGCGTTCGCCCAGCTCTTCCGGGGTCGGTTCGCGACCCATTTCCTGCAGCATCTGCCGGGAAATACGGTTGAGCTTGTTGATCGTCTCGATCATGTGCACCGGAATACGGATGGTGCGGGCCTGGTCGGCGATCGAGCGAGTGATCGCCTGACGGATCCACCAGGTGGCATAAGTCGAGAACTTGTAGCCGCGACGGTATTCGAACTTGTCTACTGCTTTCATCAAGCCGATGTTGCCTTCCTGGATCAGATCGAGGAATTGCAGGCCGCGGTTGGTGTACTTCTTGGCGATGGAGATCACCAGACGCAAGTTAGCTTCAACCATCTCTTTCTTCGCGCGGCGGGCCTTGGCCTCACCGATCGACATGCGACGGTTGATGTCCTTGATCTCGGCGATGGTCAAACCGGTTTCGGTTTCCAGCGCGGTCAGCTTCTGCTGGCAACGGATGATATCCGGCTGCAGACGACCAATGGCTTCAGCGTATTTGCCTTTGCCTTTGGCCAGGGCGTCACTCCAGCTTTCGTCGACTTCGTTGCCCGGGAACTGGCGCAGGAAGTCGGCACGCGGCATGCGTGCATCACGAACGCAGAGCTGCATGATTGCGCGCTCTTGCTGACGCAGGCGATCCAGGGCACTGCGAACACGCTCGACCAGGCCTTCGAATTGCTTCGGCACCAATTTGATCGGCATGAACAGCTCGGCCAGGGCCAACAGCTCGGCAATTGCTGCCTTGTTGTTGCGACCGTGCTTTTTCAGCGCCTTGCGGGTGATTTCCATCTGATCGGCCACAGCGCCAAAGCGCTGTGCAGCGATGACCGGATCCGGACCGCTTTCGGCTTCTTCCTCGTCATCCGAGGCTTCACCGTCTTCGTCGTCGGAATCGTCATCCGCCTTGACGGCTTTCGCGTCAATTGGCGGCGGCACTTCTGCCGCAGGCGGCGCGATGCCGTCGTCCGGGTCGATATAACCGCTCAGGACGTCGGACAGGCGGCCACCTTCGGTGGTGACGCGGGTGTACTCGGAGAGAATATGATCAACCGTGCCAGGGAAGTGCGCGATTGCGCTCATCACCTCACGGATGCCCTCTTCAATACGCTTGGCGATTTCGATTTCGCCTTCACGTGTGAGGAGCTCCACCGTACCCATTTCGCGCATGTACATGCGCACCGGGTCGGTAGTGCGACCAATGTCGGTCTCGACCGCAGCCAACGCTGCAGCGGCCTCTTCGGCTGCGGCTTCGTCGGTATCGGCGTCGGCCAGCATAAGGGAATCCTTATCTGGCGCAACCTCGAACACGTTGATCCCCATGTCGTTGATCATGCGGATGATGTCTTCCACCTGTTCCGGATCTGAAATATCCTCCGGCAGGTGGTCGTTGACCTCCGCGTAAGTCAGGTAGCCCTGCTCACGACCAAGTGTGATCAACTCTTTGATACGAGACTGCTGTTGCGCTTTTCCGGACATAACACCCTATCCACTGAAGGTCTTGGCGGGCAAAAAACAAGCCGAGGATTATACCTGAGCTATGACCTCACGCGCCAGTTGAGGTCGGGTTTGTTGCGGAAACATTGCGACTCAAGAGATCGCGCAGTTGATTTTTCTCTTCGCTGGTCAATTCGCTTTGACGCGCTTTTCGCAGAAGTTGTTCCAGGTTTCGCTCGCGTTGGCGGGCTGACAAGCTAGTAATGGTGTCGAAAAACTGTTGTTCAAGGTTATCTCCGTCAATCAGCCATTCCTTTTCGGCCAGCGCCCTGAGCAAACGGCCTTGTTCTGTGCCGTGCCAACGCGCAATCAGTTGAATTGAGTTTAGCTTGGGATTCTTCTGCACGGCTTCGAGCAGCGCCACCAGCAATTGTGTGTTGGTGTGATCTTCGGCGGCGAAGTGCCCGGCATCCTCGACTTTTTCCGCCAGTTGCGGGTGATGCAGCAACGTGCGCAAGGCGGCGAGGGTTGGCGGTTCTACGGCGGCGGGCACCCGTGGCGCGCGGGGTTGATCGCGATCACCGCCTCGCTTGCCATTCTTGTCCCATGGTTTCTTGTCCCATTTCTTGCCTCCTGCACCGGGCTTCTTCGGCGTCCATTCTTGCTGCGGCACATACATTTCCTGTGCCTGCGGCTGATGATAGTCGCTGTAATCGGGCATTGCGTCGTAATCGATGCCCGGGTCGTAGGCCGGCGGTGCTTCTTGCGGGGCGCTTTGTGCCAGCTGGCTCACCGCTTCGCCGCTAAGGCCGGTGATTTCGCTCAGGCGCTGACGCATCAAGGTGCGCAGGTTGGCACCGGGGACTTTGTCGATCAGTGGCGCGGCGAGGGTGGCCATGTGGGCCTTGCCCTCGAGCGAGCGCGGGTCGGCTTCTTCCGTCAGCTGCTGGAAGAAATAATCGGCCAGAGGCTGCGCGTGCTGGTTGATCCGTGCGCGGAAGGCATCGGTGCCTTCGGAGCGGACCAGGGTGTCCGGGTCTTCGCCTTCGGGCAGGAACAGAAAGCGTGCGCGACGACCGTCCTGCAGGCTCGAAAGTGTCGCCTCCAGCGCCCGCCATGCCGCATTGCGGCCGGCCTGATCGCCGTCGAAGCAGAACAGCACGCTGGGCACGACGCGAAACAGCCGCTTGAGGTGTTCCTCGCTGGTAGCGGTGCCCAGGGTCGCAACGGCATTGCGCAGGCCTTGCTGGGCCAGGGCTATGACGTCCATGTAACCCTCGACGACGATGATCTCGTCGAGGTTGCGGTTGGTCTTGCGCGCTTCGTACAGGCCGTAGAGTTCCTGGCCTTTATGGAAAACAGGGGTTTCCGGGGAGTTCAGGTACTTCGGCTTGTCGTCGCCCAATACCCGGCCGCCGAAGGCGATGACGCGCCCGCGACTGTCGCGGATCGGAAACATCACGCGGTCGCGGAAGCGGTCGTAACGTTTACCGCTTTCGGCGTTTTCGATCAGCAGGCCGGCATCGATCATGGCTTTTTGTTGCAGGGTATCGCTGCTCAAGTGCTTGAACAGGTTGTCCCAGCCGGGTGGAGCAAAGCCGAGGCCGAAGTCCCGGGCGATTTCGCCGGTCAGCCCGCGACCTTTCAGGTAATCCACGGCGGCCTTGCGCGATGGATGACTTTTCAGGGCCTGGCGATAAAAGTCGGCAGCGGCGCTGAGTAGTGGATACAGCGGCGAATCGGTCGGCTGTCGCGGTTTGTGCGGGCGGCCGCTTTCTTCGCGGGGGATTTCCATGCCGGCGGCTTTGGCCAGCTCTTCGACGGCCTGGACGAAATCCAGGTTGTCGTGGTCCATGATGAAGCCGAGGGCGTTGCCGCCAGCGCCGCAACCGAAGCAGTAATAGAACTGCTTGTCGGGGCTGACGCTGAACGATGGAGTCTTTTCCTTGTGGAACGGGCAGCAGGCGGTGTGGTTCTTGCCGGCCTTTTTCAATTGCAGGCGCGAGCTGACCACATCGACGATGTCGGTGCGGTTCAGAAGGTCGTCAATGAAGCTCTGGGGAATTAACCCGGCCATGGCGTTCTCGTCATCTGCGCTGAAAGGAACCCGAAACGTGCGGCGATCGAACGCGGTCATTGTTTGAGGCGCGCAAAGTGTGCGGCTCGACCAGTGTCGTCTGCGTAATCGCTGTCGGGAAGTGTATCTGCCGAAAATCCACTGACGTTAATGCTAATCAGTATTCGACTGTTTGAATGTGTTGCGCTGAATCCGCTGTGGCCAATCATAGGCCCCGGATAGCTCATCATCTGGCACGCAAGCAGGTGCCTTGGGCTGATCGTCGTGAGAGGAATCAGTGGGTGTGCTCGTCAGTAGCCTTGAAAGGCTCGTCAGAAAAGACGTGCACCGCTGGCAAAAGAGCCAGGTCTGACGCGGTGAAGCAGATTTGTCTCGGTCGCGTCTGCGGCTTTGACAGTGAAGCATCAAGCGTTTTACGCAAATGCCATAAGCCCGGCTGAAGGCCGGGCTTGGCAGAAGCTTGCTACGATCGTCTGTGTATTAGTACAGACGAACGGCGCGGCGCTGTTCGCGCTGAACTTTCTTGGCGTGACGCTTAACAGCGGCTGCTGCTTTGCGCTTACGCTCAGAAGTTGGCTTCTCGTAAAATTCGCGGCTACGAACTTCAGCCAGTACACCGGCTTTTTCGCAGGAGCGCTTGAAACGACGCAGAGCTACGTCGAAGGGTTCGTTCTCTTTTACTTTGACGGCTGGCATCCAGAGCTACCTTCATTCATTACCGGGGTCAACATCCTCGCGGCAAAAGAGCACTTGAAGACGTCGGTTTTTAAGGGTTGCGGATGTTAACCCCTCAACGCTCGGAATGCAAAGCCTCTGATCGAAAACCGCTGGTCGGGGCATCACGCGACGACTATTATGCGCGCCTTCGAATTCAGCCTAAACAAGGCGCAAACCCATGCTAGTACTGGGATTAGAAACCTCCTGCGACGAAACCGGTGTCGCATTATATGACAGTGAACGCGGCCTGCTGGCCGACGCATTGTTCAGTCAGATCGACCTGCACCGCGCCTATGGTGGCGTGGTGCCGGAGCTGGCTTCGCGCGATCACGTCAAACGCATGCTGCCCTTGATTCGTCAGGTGCTGGCTGAGGCCGACTGCGTGCCGACCGAGATCGATGCGATCGCCTACACCGCGGGTCCTGGCCTGGTCGGTGCCTTGTTGGTAGGGGCTTCCTGCGCTCAGGCGCTGGCCTTTGCCTGGGGCATTCCGGCTCTTGGCGTGCATCACATGGAAGGCCATTTGCTGGCGCCGATGCTGGAGCCGCAACCGCCGGAGTTTCCGTTCGTCGCTTTGTTGGTGTCGGGTGGTCATACGCAACTGGTTCAGGTCGACGGAATTGGTCAGTACACGCTCTTGGGCGAGACCCTGGATGACGCCGCTGGCGAGGCCTTCGACAAGACGGCCAAGATGATGGGCCTCAATTATCCCGGCGGACCGGAGATCGCTCGCCTTGCAGAACTGGGTGTTGCAGGACGTTTCGTCTTCCCGCGTCCAATGTGCGACCGCCCGGGCCTGGATTTCAGCTTCAGTGGCTTGAAAACCTTCGCACTGAATACTTGGCAACAGTGCGTCAGCGCCGGGGACGACAGCGAACAAACCCGTTGCGACATCGCGCTGGCATTCCAGCAGGCCGTGGTGGAGACTTTGACCATCAAGTGCAAGCGTGCCCTGAAGGCCGCCGGCATGAAGCGCCTGGTGATTGCAGGGGGCGTCAGTGCCAACAAGGCGTTGCGCACTTCCCTGGAGAAAATGCTTGGCGACATGAAGGGTGATGTGTTTTATGCCCGTCCGCAGTTTTGCACCGATAACGGCGCGATGATCGCCTTTGCTGGCTGCCAGCGCTTGCAGGCCGGTCAGCAGGAAAGCCTGGCGATCAGCGTGCAGGCACGCTGGCCGATGGAGCAGTTGTCCGCATTGTGATGAGCGGCGCTCATGTCCGGCTGCTAGAAATGCCGTTCGCGCCCGGCAAACAGGTCGCGTAGATTGCCGCGATGACGCCAGACGATCAGCCCGGTGAGCGCGCTCATGGGCAGCAGGGCGGCCGGTTCTTGCCAGGCCAGCAACGGCAGGCTCAGCGGTGTGGCGATGAGGGCGGCCAGGGAGCTGGTGCGGGTCAGGTAGAACGTCAAGAGCCAGGCGCAGACCGCCAGAAGGGCAGCGGGCGGGTACAGTCCCAGCAACATGCCCGCAGCGGTGGCGACACCCTTGCCGCCGCGAAAGCGGAAGTACAACGGAAACAGATGGCCGATGACGGCATAGACGCCGATCCAGGCCTGTTCCTGCTGCGAAAGGCCCGCAAGGCGCGCAATCAGTACCGGCAGCAGGCCTTTGCAAAGGTCGCCGAGCAGGGTCAGGATGGCGAGTTTCTTGCCGGCCAGGCGCAACATGTTGGTGGCGCCGGCATTGCCCGAGCCACTCATTCGCGGATCGGGGTTGCCGGTCAGGCGGCTGAGCAAAATGGCAAAGGACAGAGAGCCGAGCAGGTAGGCGAGGATCGCCAATAACCAAAACATGCTAACTATTCCGGGCGAGGAAGCCCTGATTCTAACGGCGCATTGCGCCCTTGTCGTGTAGCGGAGAGAAGTGCTTGGACAGAGTGTTTATCGAGGGCCTGGAAGTCGACACGGTGATTGGTGCCTACGATTGGGAACGAGGCATCCGGCAGTGCTTGCGTCTTGACCTGAGCTTCGCCTGGGATAATCGCCCGGCCGCAGCCGGTGATGACCTGACCCTGGCGCTCGACTACGCCAGTGTTTCCTCGCGCATCCAGGCGTTTGCCGAGCAGGCGCAATTCCAGCTGGTGGAAACCTTTGCCGAGCGCCTGGTTGAAGTGCTGATGAGCGAATTCAAGATCACCTGGATGCGCATCAAGCTGACCAAGCCAGGTGCGATTCCTGCCGCCACCGGCGGCGTGGGCGTGGAGATCGAGCGCGGATGTCGCTGACTCAGGTGTACCTCGGGCTCGGTAGCAATATCGAGCGTGAAGCCCATTTGCGGGCGGGGCTCGATGCATTGGCGACATTCCTTGTCGATATCCGCTGTTCGGCGGTGTTCGAAAGCCAGCCGGTGGGCATCAAGAGCGGGCCGTTCTTCAATTTCGTGGTGTCGGCGTATACCGATCTGCCGCTGATGGAGCTTGATCGTCGACTGAAGTTCATCGAGGCGGATAACGGTCGTTACGCACCGGATCGCCGAGGTTTGCCGCTGGATATCGACGTGTTGTTGTTCGGTGATCTGGTGGGCAACTTCGATGGACTGATCTTGCCGCGGGCAGAAATTCTGAAAAATGCGTTCGTTCTGTGGCCGTTGTCGTTGATAGCGCCGGATCGCGTGCACCCGGGCGCAGGCAAGAGCTTTGCGACCTTGTGGGCTGAAGCGCAGATTGATCAGGTGTTGGCGCCAGTGGCTTTCGAATGGCGTGGTGAGCAGCTGACGCCTTCAAATTTGTTGTGACAGTTTTGACGCCATCGCGGGCAAGTCGGATCGCCGCACCGCCGCTCCGACTTGCCCGCGAAGCTTTTCAGGTCGATGCACTTTCCTTGTAAGCCTTCAGCGCCTTCAGGCGCTCGCGCTTGATCGCCTCACCGAGTTCCGGTCCCTTGAATCCCTTTTCCAGCAGCGGCTGGACCGCCACGCTACGAGCCGCAGTTGCCGCGCCGCGCAAATAATCCGCCTGTGGATAACTTCTTTCTTCCAGCCCTTTGCGCCCCCGCGCATCCATCTCGCATGCCGCGATGAACTCCTCGAACCGCTGTGGCCGACGGTAAATGTCGAAGCTTTGCAGCAAGTCCAGCAATGTCGATGGCTTCAGCTCAAGGGCGCGATGCCCGTGGGTGTGATACTCGCCCACCAGCAGCGCCAGTTCCTGGCAGTCTCTCGGCACCTTGAAGCGTTCGTTGATCGCTTTGATCAGCTTCAGGCCTTTGCACTCGTGGGCAATGTGTCGCGGCCATTCTTTCTCTGGCGTCAGGCCTTTGCCCAGGTCATGCAGCAGGGAGGCCCAGCGCACGGTCAGCGGCTGTTTGTACAACGCCGCTTGCTGCAACACGCTCAGGGTATGCGCGCCTGTATCGATTTCCGGGTGATGGGCCGGGGGTTGTGGTACGCCGAACAGCGCGTCGACCTCGGGCATCAGTACCTTGAGTGCGCCGCATGCGCGCAAAACCTCAACAAACACTTGTGGCTGATCTTCCATCAGGGCGCGGGAAATTTCCTTCCAGCTGCGCTCCGGGGTCAGCGCCTCAAGCTCGCCTGATTCGCTGAGTTGGCGCATCAGCGCCAGGGTTTCCGGGGCGACGGTAAAACCCAGCGTCGCGTAGCGCGCCGCGAAGCGGGCAACACGCAGGACCCGGAGCGGGTCTTCGGCAAATGCCGGGGAAACGTGGCGAAGCAGGCGTGCTTCGAGATCGCGCTGGCCGTGGTACGGGTCGGTCAGGTTCTGCTGATCGTCTTCAGCCATGGCATTGATGGTCAGGTCGCGACGGATCAGGTCTTCTTCGAGGGTGACTTCAGGGCTGGCGTGAAAAGTGAACCCGCCGTATCCGCGCCCGCTTTTGCGCTCGGTGCGGGCGAGGGCGTATTCCTCACCGCTTTTGGGATGAAGGAACACCGGGAAATCCGCGCCCACCGGGCGAAAGCCCTTGGCGAGCATCTCTTCGGTCGTCGCGCCGACCACGACCCAGTCGATATCGGTAACCGGTTTGCCCAGCAGGCGATCGCGTACCGCACCACCGACTTTATAAATCCGCATAAAAAACCTCCGTTAGCTCGACAGGATAACCGTTGCATCGAGCTTTCGGAGGCACAAACCGGATCAAAGATGGATGACGGCCAGGTCCAGGCGGCCGTAATCGCCTTCGCTGTGCTCGCTTCTGGGCGGCACATGATGGGTTTTCATGACCTGATCGCCCTGCAGGGTTTCCAGGTGAATGTCGAAACCCCAGAGGCGGTGCAAGTGCTTGAGCACTTCCTCGGTGGACTCTCCCAGCGGTTTGCGGTCGTGCTGTTGGTGGCGCAAGGTCAGAGAACGGTCACCACGCCGGTCGATGCTATAGATCTGCACGTTGGGCTCGCGATTGCCCAGGTTGTACTGTGCCGCGAGAGTTTCACGGATGATGCGGTAGCCTCCTTCGTCGTGAATGGCGGGCACCAGCAGGTCGTCCTTCTGGTCGTCATCGAGAATGCTGAACAGCTTCAGGTCGCGGATCACCTTGGGCGACAGGTACTGCAGGATGAAGCTCTCATCCTTGAAGCTGCTCATGGCGAACTTGATGGCTGCCAGCCAATCTGTGCCAGCAATTTCCGGGAACCAGTGGCGATCTTCCTCGGTGGGTTCTTCGCACATGCGCCGGATGTCCCGGTACATGGCAAACCCGAGAGTGTAGGGGTTGATTCCGCTGTAGTAAGGGCTGTCGAAGCCCGGCTGAAAGACCACGCTGGTGTGGGATGTCAGGAACTCCATCATGAAGCCGTCGGTGACCAGGCCCTCGTCGTACAGGTCGTTCATCAGGGTGTAGTGCCAGAACGTGGCCCAACCTTCATTCATCACCTGGGTCTGACGCTGTGGATAAAAATACTGGGCGATCTTGCGCACGATGCGCACGATTTCCCGCTGCCATGGCTCCAGCAGCGGCGCGTGTTTTTCGATGAAGTACAGGATGTTTTCCTGAGGTTCGGCGGGAAAGCGTGCGTTGTCCTTGTCGCTGTACTTGTCCGCGCCCTTGGGAATGGTGCGCCACAGATCGTTGATCTGTTTCTGTAGATGTTCTTCCCGGTCCTTTTGCCGGCGACGTTCTTCTTCCGCGGAGATCGGATAGGGGCGTTTGTAGCGGTCGACACCATAGTTCATCAGTGCATGGCAGGAGTCGAGCAGGTCCTCGACCGCGTCGATACCGTGGCGCTCTTCGCATTGCATGATGTACTGCTTGGCAAACACCAGGTAATCGATGATCGAACTGGCGTCGGTCCAGGTGCGGAACAGGTAATTGCCTTTGAAAAAGCTGTTGTGCCCGTAGCAGGCATGGGCCACCACCAGCGCCTGCATGCAGATGGTGTTTTCTTCCATCAGGTAGGCGATGCACGGGTCGGAGTTGATCACGATCTCGTACGCCAGGCCCATCTGGCCGCGTGTGTAGGACTTTTCGGTGCTGAGGAAGTGCTTGCCGTAGGACCAGTGGTGATAACCCAGTGGCATACCGACCGAGGCGTAGGCGTCCATCATTTGCTCGGCGGTGATCACTTCGATCTGGTTGGGGTACGTATCGAGTGCATAGCCAGCCGCAATACGACTGATTTCGCGGTCGTAGGCCTGGATCAGCTCGAACGTCCATTCGGAGCCGGTGGAAATGGGTTGGCGTTTCTGCTCTTTGGCGGTCATGTCACTAACCTGCGCTGGAAGAGTTCACGGAAGACCGGATAGATATCCCCGGCCGAGACCAGTTGTTGCTGGGCAAAAGTGTCGGAAAAGGCTTCGGCGATGCGCTCGTACTCGAACCACAGGGCCTGGTGTTCGCGCGGGGTGATCTCAACGTAAGTGTAGTACTGCACGAATGGCATGATCTGGTTGATCAGGATGTCGCGGCAGATCGGAGAGTCGTCGTTCCAGTTATCACCGTCGGAAGCCTGGGCGGCGTAGATGTTCCACTCGTTGCTCGGATAACGCTCGGCCATGATCTCCTGCATCAGTTTCAGGGCGCTGGAGACGATGGTGCCGCCGGTTTCCCGGGAGTAGAAAAATTCCTCTTCATCCACTTCGCGGGCGCTGGTGTGATGGCGGATGAACACGACGTCGATCTTTTCGTAGTTCCGCTTGAGAAACAGGTACAGCAGGATAAAGAAGCGCTTGGCGATGTCCTTGGTCGCCTGGGTCATCGAGCCGGACACGTCCATCAGGCAGAACATCACGGCCTTGGAACTGGGGTTGGGTTGCTTGATGAGCAGGTTGTATTTGAGGTCGAATGTGTCGAGAAATGGTATGCGGTGGATGCGCGCGCTGAGTTTTTCGATTTCAGCTTCTATTTCCTGAATATCGCCGAAGTTGTCTGGTTCTTCCTGCTTGAGTCGCAGAAGTTCTTCCTTGGCTTCGCGCAGTTTTGCCCGGCTGCTGCCGGACAGGGCGATTCGCCGGGCGTGGGCTGAACGCAGGGTGCGGATGATGTTGATCCGCGACGGGTTGCCCTCGTTGCTGATCCCGGCCCGCACGGTCTTGAAGGTATCGGTGCCGGTCAGGTTGCGCTTGACCAGGTTGGGCAGTTCGAGATCCTCGAACATGAATTCGAGGAATTCTTCCTGGGTGATCTGGAAGACGAATTCGTCCATCCCTTCGCCGGAATTACCGGCCTTGCCGGGGCCTCTACCGCCACCGCCTCCCGGTGGGCGGGCGATATGTTCGCCGCTGGTGAATTCCTTGTTGCCCGGGTGCACGACCGTTTGCTTGCCGCCGCGACCGTGGTGGAGCACCGGCTCGTCGATGTCGCGGCCGGGAATGCTGATTTGTTCGCCGTGTTCCATATCGGTAATGGAGCGCCGGCTGACCGCCTCTTCGACAGCCTTTTTGATGTGATCACGGTAGCGCCGCAGAAACCGCTGGCGGTTCACCGTGCTCTTGTTCTTGCCATTGAGACGTCGGTCGATCACATAGCTCATGACTGCTCCTTAGAAGCTGTCCTGAAAGGGGCGAGCGGTGATGCAGCAAGGGACTGAGAGCCAAGGGATGTACGACGCTCCCCCAAGCGCTGTGGATGCTGCTTGAACTCGCTACCGACTTTCGAACACCTTCCAGAGGCTTGTGTAACAGAAAATGCATACACAGGCCTCTGGCTGACGACAACCGGTCTGACCGGCAGCGGTTTATTGTGATTTTCTGACCCGCAGGTACCACTCGGACAGCAGTCGCACCTGTTTGTCTGTGTAGCCCCGCTCGACCATCCGTGTGACGAAGTCGTTGTGTTTCTGCTGGTCCTCTTTGCTGGCCTTGGCATTGAAGCTGATGACTGGCAGCAAGTCCTCGGTGTTGGAGAACATTTTCTTCTCGATGACCACCCGCAGTTTTTCGTAGCTGAGCCAGGTCGGGTTCTTGCCGTTGTTGTTGGCCCGGGCGCGCAGGACGAAGTTGACGATTTCGTTGCGGAAGTCCTTCGGATTGCTGATGCCGGCCGGTTTTTCGATTTTCTCCAGTTCTTCGTTCAACGCTACGCGGTTGAGGATCTCGCCGGTTTCCGGGTCGCGGTATTCCTGGTCCTGGATCCAGAAGTCGGCGTACAGCACATAGCGATCGAAGATGTTCTGGCCGTACTCGCTGTAGGACTCGAGGTAGGCGGTCTGGATCTCCTTGCCGATGAATTCGATATAGCGCGGTGCCAGGTACTCCTTGAGGAAGCGCAGATAGCGTTCGCGGGTCTCCGCCTGGAACTGTTCCTGTTCGATCTGTTGTTCCAGCACGTAGAGCAAGTGCACCGGGTTGGCGGCGATTTCGTGCGGATCGAAGTTGAACACCTTCGACAGGATCTTGAACGCGAACCGGGTGGAGAGACCGTTCATGCCTTCGTCGACACCGGCGTTGTCGCGGTATTCCTGGATCGACTTGGCTTTCGGATCGGTGTCCTTGAGGTTCTCGCCGTCGTACACGCGCATCTTCGAGTAGATGTTGGAGTTTTCCGGCTCCTTGAGGCGCGAGAGCACGGTGAACTGGGCCAGCATCTTCAGGGTATCCGGCGCGCAATGAGCCTTGGCCAGCGAGCTGTTGAACAGCAGCTTGTCGTAGATCTTCACTTCGTCACTGACCCGCAGGCAGTACGGCACTTTGACGATGTAGATCCGGTCGATGAAGGCTTCGTTGTTCTTGTTGTTGCGGAAGGTATGCCATTCCGATTCGTTGGAGTGGGCCAGCAGGATCCCGGTGAACGGAATCGCACCAAGACCTTCGGTGCTGTTGTAGTTGCCTTCCTGGGTAGCCGTCAGCAATGGGTGCAGCACCTTGATCGGTGCCTTGAACATTTCGACGAATTCCATCAGACCCTGGTTGGACCGGCACAGTGCGCCCGAGTAGCTGTAGGCATCGGCGTCGTTCTGTGGGAATTCCTCCAGTTTGCGGATATCGACCTTACCCACCAGTGCCGAGATGTCCTGGTTGTTTTCATCGCCCGGTTCGGTCTTGGCCACGGCGATCTGGTTGAGGATCGACGGATAGAGTTTGACCACGCGGAACTGGCTGATGTCGCCACCGAATTCGGCCAGGCGTTTGGTGGCCCATGGCGACATGATGGTGTTGAGGTAGCGCCGTGGAATGCCGAAGTCTTCCTCGAGGATCGCGCCATCTTCGGTGGCGTTGAACAGACCCAGGGGTGATTCGAAAACCGGCGAGCCCTTGATCGCATAGAAGGGTATTTTTTCCATCAGTTGCTTGAGCTTCTCGGCCAGGGACGATTTACCGCCACCGACGGGGCCAAGCAGGTAGAGGATCTGTTTCTTCTCTTCCAGGCCCTGAGCGGCGTGGCGGAAATACGATACGATCTGGTCGATGCATTCTTCCATCCCGTGGAAGTCTTCAAAGGCCGGATAGCGGCGGATCACCTTGTTGGAAAAGATTCGCGACAGTCTCGAGTTGGTCGAGGTGTCGAGCAGCTCCGGTTCTCCGATGGCCAGCAGCAGACGCTCGGCGGCGGAAACGTAGGCGCTGCGGTCCTTTTTGCACAGCTCCAGGTACTCTTGCAGAGAGAGTTCTTCCTGGCGTGTGGACTCGAAGCGTTGTTGGAAGTGGCTAAAGATACTCATGACGTCACCTCGCTCGATACGTGGAGCCGACGCCGGATCACTCAGTCGATGCTGGCAGCAACCGAACAGGCGGTTGCTGTTTACCCCCCAGAACTCCCTCAAGGCTTACCGCCCCGAAAGCTACTCCCGATGACCCGTGCGCCGGTGTACCGGCTCTCCCCTGTTTTGGATGGCCTGCGCTTAAGGATAGTTGGGAATTCGGCAGGTAAAGGCGAGATACGAAATTGTTTGTGGCAGACCGTTCGTCTGCCACCGCGCCAGCCCGCGGGAGCCGGGGCCTGCAACGTTACAAAAAAATTATTCGGAGGTGCCTTGTGCGGTTTCTGCTGGATACGTCGTACGCCACAACTCAAATCCGCCATCCATGCTGTAGACGTCGGAGAAGCCCTGGCTGATCAGGTAGGCGGCCGCGCCCTGGCTGGAATTGCCGTGATAGCAGACCACCACGGTCGGTGCGTCGAGGTCGGCACCCTGGATGAAAGCGTGCAGGGAATGATTGTCCAGATGCTTGGAGCCTGCGATGTGCAGGGCGGCAAAAGTGACCGGGTCGCGGACGTCGACCACCACCGCGCCTTGTTCGCGCAGGGCCTGGGCCTGTTCCGGGGGGATACGTTTGAATTCGCTCATGGCGGGCTCCTGTGGCTCGGCTGAATGGGCAGTCTAGCGCGGGGCGCCGGCTGACGATGTTTGGGGAATGGATAAGGCGACTGGCGGCACGACATGACCGTGTTCGTCGCATTTGCACGAAAGGCGCTCACCGCTGTCGACGTTCATCAGGGTCAGGGCGCCGCCCCAGACGCAACCGGTGTCGAGGGCCGAGATGCCCGGCTCGTCGCACTTGCCTTCCAGTGCTGCCCAGTGACCGAAGATGATTTTCACATCCCTGGTCTTGCGCTCCTTGTGCTGGAACCAGGGCTTGTAGCCGGCGGGCGCGGTATCGAGGCCTTCCTTGCTCTTGAGGTCGAGTTTGCCTTCGGCGGTGCAAAAACGCATGCGCGTGAAATAGTTGGTGATCGCCCGCAGGCGCGTCACGCCTTTGAGGTCGTTGTCCCATTTCGCCGGATCGTTGCCGTACATGCCATCGAGGTAAGGCGGCAACAGGTTGTCGTCACGCAAGGCAGTCTCGACTTCGGCAGCACACTTCAAGGCTTTGCGCAGCGACCACTGGGGTGGAATGCCGGCATGGACCAGTGCAATGTTGCGCTGTTCGTCGTAGTGCATGAGCTTTTGCTGGCGCAGCCATTCGAGCAGTTCGGCGCAATCCGGCGCTTCAACGATCTCGCGCAGGGTATCGGCCTTCTTCAGGCGCTCGATGTTGCGTCCGGCCGCCAGCAGGTGCAGGTCGTGGTTGCCGAGCACGCACACCAGCGATTCGCGAATGCCGTAGAGGAAGCGCAAGGTTTCCAGAGACTGCGGGCCGCGGTTGACCAGGTCGCCCACCAGCCACAGACGATCCCGTTGTGGGTCGAACGCCACTTGTTTGAGCAGGCATTGCAGGGCTTGAAGGCAGCCTTGCAGGTCACCAACCGCGTACGTCGCCATCAGTGCAGGGCTCCGGGCACCGCCAGGCGGAAGGGCGCGATGATGGCATCGAAATGTTTGCCGTCGTCGGAAAGCATCTGATAGGTGCCTTGCATGGTGCCGACCTTGGTGGTCATGACCGTGCCGCTGCTGTAGGTGTGGCTCTTGCCGGGGTCGATCAACGGCTGCTGACCTACTACGCCTGCGCCGCGCACTTCTTCGACATGCCCGTCACCATCGGTGATGACCCAGTGCCGTGAAAGCAGTTTGGCGGGCATTTCGCCGTTGTTTTGCACGGTGATGGTGTAGGCGAAGGCAAAGCGGTCGTGCTCGGGTTGCGATTGTTCTGCCAGATAGCGGGTGACGACGCTGACGTCGACCTGATAACGAGGATCGGACATGCAAGGGGCCTTAAAAACGAAGCGGGACGCGGGGCGTAGCTGATGGGTTCAGTCTAGGCCAAGTATCGGGTAGTAGACCAGAGTGGTGTCCTACCCGATAGCGCTTATCGCCTGTCAGACTGCAACTGGCGTTTGTGGCGCTTGCTCGCTGAGCTTGTCGGCCAGACGCACGAAGGCGGCCAGGTCGAGTTGCTCGGGACGCAGGCTGCCATCGACGCCGGCGGCTTCGATTTCGGCATTGCTCAGCAGCAGCTTGAGGGTGTTGCGCAGGGTTTTGCGGCGCTGGTTGAACGCTTCGCGCACGACGCGCTCCAGCAAGCGGTGATCCTTGGCCGGGTGCGGCAATACCGCGTGGGGCACCAGGCGCACGATGGCCGAGTCGACTTTCGGTGGCGGGTTGAACGCGCCTGGGCCAACGTTGAACAGGTGCTCGACCCTACAGTGGTACTGAACCATGATCGACAGGCGGCCCCAGTCACCTCCACCAGGACCGGCAGCCAGGCGCTCGACCACTTCCTTTTGCAGCATGAAGTGCATGTCGCGGATCAGGTGCGAGTTGTGCAACAGGTGAAAAATCAGTGGCGTGGAGATGTTGTACGGCAGGTTGCCGACCACGCGCAGGCTACCTGGCGCGGCATTCAGGCTGTTGAAGTCGAACTTCAGTGCATCGCCCTGATGCAGATTGAAGTTGCTCCTGCCGGCAAACTGCTGGTTGAGGATCGGGATCAGGTCCTTGTCCAGTTCCACCACGTCGAGTTGCGCGCCGCTGCTGAGCAGGCCTTGCGTCAGTGCGCCCTGGCCCGGGCCGATTTCCAGCAGGCGGTCTTCTGCCTTGGCATGAATGGAACGCAGGATACGGTCGATAACGCCGGCATCGTGCAGGAAGTTCTGGCCAAAGCGTTTGCGCGCCTTGTGTTGGTATTGCTCGGTCATAAACGGGTCTCGGCCATCTGGTAGGCGGTTTCCAGGGCGACTTGCAGGCTGCCGGTGTCGATCTTTCCACTGCCGGCCAGGTCCAGGGCAGTGCCGTGGTCGACCGAGGTGCGGATGATCGGCAAGCCGAGGGTCACGTTGACTGCTGCGCCAAAGCCTTTGTACTTCAGCACCGGCAGGCCCTGGTCGTGGTACATCGCCAGCACCGCATCGCAGTGCTCCAGATATTTGGGGGTAAACAGAGTGTCGGCGGGCAGGGGGCCGCGAAGGTCCATGCCCTCGCCGCGCAAGCGCTCTAATGTGGGTTCGATGATATCGATTTCTTCATGGCCCAGGTGTCCGCCTTCGCCGGCATGGGGGTTGAGCCCGCAGACCAGGATACGTGGCTGGGCGATGCCGAATTTGTTTTGCAGGTCGGCGTGCAGGATTCGCGTGACGCGTTCCAGGCGCTCCGGCGTGATTGCATCGGCAATCTCGCGAAGGGGCAGGTGAGTGGTCACCAGGGCCACGCGCAAGCCACGTGTGGCCAGCATCATCACCACTTGCGCGGTGTGGGTCAGGTCGGCGAGGAATTCCGTGTGCCCGGAAAAGGCGATGCCGGATTCGTTGATCACGCCTTTGTGCACCGGCGCGGTGATCATGCCGGCAAAATCCCCGCTCAGGCAGCCCTGGCCGGCACGGGTCAGGGTTTCCAGAACGAAGGCAGCGTTGGCCTTGTCCAGTTGCCCGGTGACGACCTTGGCATTGAGCGGTGTATCCCAGACATACAGGCTGTTGGCTGGCGCGGGTACATCCGGCCAGTTGTCCGGTTTTACCGGCAGCAAGTCGACAGCCACGCCCAGTTGCGCGGCCCGCTCAGTGAGCAGGTCGCGGCTGGTAATGGCAATCAGGGGGTGGGGCTGGGCTTGGGAGGCGAGCAGCAGGCACAGGTCAGGACCTATGCCGGCTGGTTCACCGGGTGTCAGCGCGAAACGTTGGGTTTTCACTGCGCTGCCTGGTCGGCGCCAGGGAGTTTGATTTCCACGTACGCTTCATCACGGATCTGACGCAGCCAGGTTTGCAGCTCTTCGTCGTATTTGCGGTTACGCAAAACGGTCATTGCCTGTTGCTCGCGGGCCTGTGAGGTGCTGTCGGTGGCGCGACGGCCAAGGACTTCCAGGACGTGCCAGCCGTATTGAGTCTGGAACGGCCTGGACAGCTGACCTTGCGGGGTCTTGGCCATCACTGCGCGGAACTCGGGCACCAGCGCGTTCGGGTCGATCCAGTTCAGGTCGCCGCCGTTGAGGGCGGAACCCGGGTCTTCCGAGTAGCTTTTCGCCAGCTCACCGAAGTCTTCACCAGCCGCGATACGGCTGTAGAGCGACTCGGCCAGGGCCTTGGTTTTCGCTTCGTCGCGGATCGGGCTCGGTTTGACCAGGATGTGGCGCACATGCACTTCATCGCGCATCTGGGTCTCGCCGCCACGCTTGTCGAGAATCTTCAGGATGATGAAACCACCCGGGGTGCGCATTGGCTGGGTGACATCACCCACCGGCATGGTGCTCAGCAGCCGATCGAACGGCGGAGGCAGTTGAGCGGCCTTACGCCAGCCCATGTCGCCACCTTCCAGTGCGGTTTCGCTGGCGGACTTGGCGATGGCCAACTGACCGAAGTCAGCGCCTTGCTTGAGTTGCTGGTAAATCGCATTGGCCTGTTTGGCTGCATTCTGAATCGCGTCGGAGTTGGCGCTTTCCGGCGTAGGAATCAGGATGTTGGCCAGGTGGAACTCTTCGGACAGCTGCATTTTGCCCAAGTCGGACGCCAGGAAGTTCTTCACTTCCTGCTCGGAGACCTGAATGCGTTCGGCAACCCGACGCTGGCGCACACGGCTGATGACCATTTCGCGGCGAATCTGCTCACGCGCGTCGTCGTAGGACAGGCCGTCGCGAGTCAGGGCGGCGCGGAACTGCTCGACTGACATGTTGTTGCGCTGGGCAATGGTGCCGACAGCCTGGTTCAACTCTTCATCGGTAATGCGGATGCCAGAGCGATCGCCGATCTGCAATTGCAGGTTTTCGACGATCAGGCGCTCAAGTACCTGCTGCTCCAGCACACTGGCCGGCGGCACGGCAGAGCCACGCTTGGCAATGGTTTGCTGAACGTCATGAACGCGCTGGTCCAGTTGGCTCTGCATGACCACGTCGTTGTCGACGATGGCCACCACCTTATCGATGGACTGTACGGCGGCACTGGCCGCCGTGCTCAGGAACAGCGCGCCCAGCATCAGCGGGCGCAGACAATCAGAAAGCTTGGTCTTCACGTTCACGATAACCTTGAATGCCTTTGTCGAGGAAGCTCTCTGCCTTGGCGCCGGTGAGGCCGCCGAGTCCCTTCAGAACAATTTGGAGGAAGACGCCATGGTCGCCTTTTTCGTTTTGCGGTGCTTGCTGGCTGAACTCGTCATAATCAACGAAGTAGCGGTTGATCAGGCGCAGTTTCCAGCAGCAACTGTCGTACTCGAAACCACCGAAGGCTTCCAGGGTACGGTTGCGGTTGTAGTCATACTGCCAACGGCTGATAGCGCTCCATTGCGGCACGATCGGCCAGATCACCGAGAAGTCGTGCTGCTGGATCTTGTAGTAATCCTTCACGAAGCCAGGCTGGCCAGGGGTGCCGTAGTCACCGCCGAACTGCCATTTACCGGTGTTCTGGTTATAGATCACCTGGTCGTTACGATAGCGATAGCCAACGTTGACGACCTTGTTCGGGTTGTCTTCAGGCTGGTAGTGGAACATCGCGCTGCCCGAACGAGGGCTGCGGCTGTCCGGGTCCCAGTTGTAGTCGGCCGTGGTACGCCAGTCGCGGTTCCAGCGATACTCGTATTCCAGTGCATATGGGGAAACGCTGGCTTTGGCGTCGTCACGGTCGTTGAAGTTCACGCCTGGCAACTGGACTTCACGGTCCTTGAAGTACAAGGCCTGGCCGACACTGATGCGTTGACGCTCGAAACCGTTGTCTTCGATCCAGCGGCTGGTCACACCCAGGGACAATTTGTTCTCGTCGCCGACACGGTCGGAACCGGAGAAGCGGTTGTCACGGAACAGCGATGCAAAGTTGAAGGTGTTTTCGCTGGTGTCGAATACCGGGATGTCTTCCTGGTCGACTTCAGGCACGTACAGGTAGAACAGGCGCGGCTCGAGGGTCTGGCGGTAGTTCTTGCCGAAATACTGGGTATTGCGATCGAAGTATAGGCCGCTGTCGATGCTGGCGATCGGCACGCCGCGGTTCTTGTTGCTGTCGAAGGTCCCGCTGAGCTTGTCCTGCTCTGCGCTTTGCGCGGCGATCTGCGCCTTACCGGTGTTGTCCAGATCCAGTTGGTACTGGGTGTACTGGTACTTGAGCGTCGGTTTCAGGAAGCCGTAGGTCCAGTTCAATGGCAGGCTGACAGCCGGAGCCAGGTTGAGTCGGTCGCCATTGGCGCGAGCCAGACCTTGAATGTTGTTATCAAGACGGGGAGAGCCGACGCCGTCTTCGTCAAAGTATTCCCCGTTCTGCAGATCCCGGTCAAACCGTACGACTTCGGTGTTGTACGTGAAATCCAGGCCTTCCGGATGATAAGGCAGCATACCGTCGAGGGTTATCTGCGGCAGGCGGTCGTACGGCGTAATGTTCGAAACGGTCGCCAGCTGAAAGGCCTGGGCATTTACGCGAGCGGTATAGCTGTCGCCGCGATAGGTGACAGAGCCCTGCTGGTTCACGTAGTCCTGGCTTTTCACGCCAATCTGGTCGGTCTGCAGATCCTGGAAGTAATACGGATCGCTGATCTTGGTGTAGTCGACTTGCGTGAGCACTCGCGAGTCGAGACCACCCTTGTGCTGCCAGTTGTACATGTAGCGGGTTTTTTCGGCGTCTGACTGTTTGTCGCGCTCGTCGCTTTCGTCGTTGAGGTACGCCGCGCCGAACTGGCCTTCGCTGGACTTGGTCAGGTAGCGGAATTCGCCTTCCATCAACAAGCCGTGCTTTTCCATGTAGCGCGGGTACAACGTGGCATCGTAGTTCGGCGCCAGGTTGAAGTAGTACGGGGTGACCAGCATGAAGCCGGTATCGCTGCCGGTGCCAATGGTCGGCGGCAGGAAACCGGACTGGCGACGGTCGTCGATCGGGAAATAGATGTACGGCGTGTACAGGACCGGAATGTCCTTGACCCGCAGCGTCACGTTGGTCGCCGTACCGAAACCGGTGGCCGGGTTCAGGGTGATGTTGTTGCCCTTGAGCTGCCAGGCGTTGCTGTTCGGTTCGCACGTGGTGTACGTACCATCCTTGAGGCGGATGATCGCGTTCTCGGCACGTTTGGCGTACAGCGCATTACCGCGGATACGGGATTTGTGCATCACGTATTCGGCGTTGTCGACCTTGGCTTCACCGGTGTCGAGCTGCACGTCGGCGTGGTCGCCGACGATCAGTGCGCCGTTGTCGCGAATGCGCACGTTGCCGTTCAGGTCGCCACGGCTCTCGGCCTGGTACAGGTTGGCTTCGTCGGCTTCGACCTGCATGCTGCCCTGGCGCATGACAACGTCGCCGGCCAGGGTCGCGACCTGCTCATCCTGCTTATAGCGGGAGGCTTTTGCGCCGATAAAGGTTGGAGCGTCACTTTTATCCGTCTTGTCATCCATGCCAGGACGAATCGGTTCGATATAGGAACCAGAGCAATAAGGACCGGTTTCGGCCAATTGTGCGGCGGTGAGCTGCTCGCGGGGAACCCAGTCGAGGTGACTGTAGTCTGCGCTACGCGACTTCAGGCCACGGCCTTTGGACTCGGTGACCAGCACCGGCTTGGCGCCAGTGTCTTGGCTGGAACCGTTCTCGGCCGGGGCTTCGCCGGTGGCGGAAACTGCGCTGCCATCATGAACGGGACGCGGTGGCAATGCAGCCGCCGGCGACTTTGGTGCACAGTCCCAGGAACCCGAAGCAGAGACTGAGCAGTCAAACTGTTCCGCGGCGACCACGTAGGAAGTGGCAAGGGGTTGCAGCGCCAGCAAACTGCCGGTAACCAACAACGGAAATTTTTTACGAAACGCGGGGGATTTCAATGCCATCTTATTAGTCCGGGCTTCCTGCGTGCCATCTGCCCGCGGTGTGGGCCGCACGCCTCTCGATGGTCTGAAAAAGATGCTGGATAATAAAGCATGACCCGCTTGACGGCTAGCGCCGTCGGAGACCCTTGCAATGCCTGATCAAGATGTACGCTTGCAACACCTGAATGTTTGGCTCGATGAACAATTGGCGACCCTTTTTGCCGAGCAGGGCTGGGGCGCCGTCCCCCCGGCCACGTTGACTGCGGCCAGCAGCGACGCGAGCTTTCGGCGGTATTTTCGCTGGGAAGGCGGTGGCAAAAGTTTCATTGTGATGGACGCGCCGCCGCCCCAGGAAAACTGCAAACCCTTCGTGGATATCGCCTTTTTGCTGGCCAAATCCGGAATAAATGTGCCGAAAATTTATGCCGAAGACCTCGAGCGCGGTTTTCTTTTGCTCAATGACCTGGGCAACAAGACCTATCTGGACGTCATCGACAACGAAAACGCCGACGATTTGTTCAAGGATGCCCTGCAGGCGTTGCTGGCTTTCCAGCAGTTGCCGATGGTTGCGCCATTGCCGAGCTATGACGTGGCCTTGCTGCGTCGTGAGCTGGAACTGTTCCCTGAGTGGTACGTGAAGCGCGAATTGGGCATAGAATTCGACGCGGCGCAGCAAGTGCTCTGGCAGCAGGTCAGCGAACTGTTGATCGACAGTGCCCTGGCACAGCCAAAAGTCCTGGTGCATCGTGACTACATGCCGCGCAACCTGATGCTCAGCGAGCCCAATCCCGGTGTGCTGGATTTCCAGGATGCGGTGTACGGCCCGGTGACCTACGATGTGACCTGCCTGTTCAAGGATGCGTTTCTCAGCTGGCCCGAGGCGCGCGTGAACGGCTGGCTTGAAAACTACTGGCAGCAAGCAAGCGCCCTCGGCATTGCGGTGCAACCCGAGTTCGAGGACTTCCTGCGGGCCAGCGATTTGATGGGTGTGCAACGCCATCTGAAAGTCATCGGCATTTTTGCGCGCATCTGCCATCGCGACGGCAAACCGCGTTATCTGGGCGATGTGCCACGTTTCTTTGCGTACATAGAAGCGGTGATTGCTCGCCGTCCTGAACTGGCCGAGCTGGATGTGTTGCTGGCCAGTCTGCGCGCCGGAGTGAAAGCATGAAGGCAATGATTCTGGCAGCGGGCAAAGGCGAGCGCATGCGCCCGCTGACCCTGGCCACGCCAAAACCTCTGGTTCGTGCAGGCGGCGTGCCGCTGATCGAATATCACCTGCGAGCACTGGCCGCGGCCGGGTTCACCGACATCGTGATCAATCACGCCTGGCTCGGTCAGCAGATCGAAGACTATCTGGGCGATGGTTCGAATTATGGCGTGAGCATCCAGTACTCGGCGGAAGGTGAGCCCCTGGAAACCGGCGGCGGGATTTTCCGCGCATTGCCGTTGCTGGGGGATGAAGCGTTTGTGGTGGTCAATGGTGACATCTGGACCGATTACGACTTCAGCGTGCTGCATCAACCCATCAACGGCCTGGCGCACCTGGTGCTGGTCAGCAACCCGCCCCATCATCCGGCCGGGGACTTCTGCCTGGTCGAAACTCTGGTGCACGACCGTCAGCCGGAATCAGCCACCCTGACTTACAGCGGCATCGCCGTGTTGCATCCGCAGTTGTTCGACGGTTGCACCGCGGGGGCCTTCAAGCTCGCGCCGCTGTTGCGCAAGGCCATGGCTGACGGTCAAGTGACTGGCGAACAGCTGAATGGGCACTGGGTCGATGTCGGCACTCACGAGCGTCTGGCCGAAGTTGAAACATTAATCGAAGCGAGCCGCTGACATGTTGTGGCCAGGGACTCTGATTGGAGCCGGAGCAGGCTTTGCCATAGCCAGTATTCCGGGGGCCTTGCTTGGCGCGTTGTTGGGGCAGGCGCTGGACCGGCGCTTGCACCTGCAGAGCTGGGGGCATTTGTGGGAAAAGCTGGGCGGTCGCCCGGTGTTGCGTAACGATGAATTGCTATTTGTCCTGTTGGGGCGCCTGGCCAAGTGCGACGGCCAGGTGATGGCCGGGCACATCGATCAGGCCCGAGCGGAAATGCGTGCGCTGGACATGTCCGAGCCGGCCCGGCGTCGTGCGATAGCCGCGTTCAATCGCGGCAAGTCAGGCCGCGACCAGCTACGTGGTTATCTGCGTCGCCTGAGTGCCCAGCCCCATGCGGCGGAAGGCGTGTTGCGCGCCTGCTGGCGAATGGTCTGGGCCGATGGTCGTGCCGGCAGCAGTGAGCGTGAGTTGATCGGCCAATGGGGCCAGTGGCTGGGCTGGACGCCGCGCCAGGTACAGGCGTTGGCCCATGACTATGAGCCGCAGAAGCGGCCATTGGGCAGCAGCGTGCCAAGTTATCAGGAAGCGTTAAGGCTTTTGGGGGTGTCGGCCACCACTGAACCGGCGCAGATCAAGCGTGCCTATCGGCGTCTGCTCAGTCGCCATCATCCGGACAAGATTGCCGGCAGTGGCGCGACGGCGTTGCAGGTGCGTGAGGCTACCGAGCGAACGCGTGAGCTGCATAACGCCTACACGCTGATTCGGGAGCGGCGGGATTTTCGCTAGTAAGGAAGGTTTGCGTTGTTTGTGGCGGCCCCATCGCGAGCAGGCTCGCTCCCACAGGGGATCTTCTAACGCTGGAGATCTGATGTGGGAGCGAGCCTGCTCGCGATGAAGGCGCCTCGGTCTATCAGTCAACCGGGTTCTGCGGATTCAACCAACCCCGCACCCGACGGAACAATTGCTCCTGTTCAGCCTTGGTATCCGGTAACGCCTTGAGTGCGACCTGGTTGAATGCCGATGACTTCAGGCGTTTGCTGGCCTGCAGGCGCTCCAGTGCTGCGTCGCGATCCAGCGCTTTGTCCTTGTAGAAAATATCCGCGGTCGGCAGTTTCAGGGTCGGGGTCAGCTCTGCCAGCCCGGGTGTGGCTGCCACAGGTGTCCGGGCGGCAACCATTACCAGTTTTTCGACTTGCGACGGCTGCTTCTCGCTCAGGTAACGCGTGGCCCAATAGGCGCCGGAACCATGCCCCAACACCACGATACTGCGGGCGCTTTGCTGTTCGGCGAAGGCGATCGCGGCGTCGATCCGGGCGAAGATGCGCTCGGCATCTGCCTTGGACTGTTCCTCAGTGGTCTCGGCAATGGCCTTGTCGGCCACGTCGGCCTCGCCACCGGCCACTTGTTCGATGGGGGCCGCGGTGGTCGAGTCTTTGCTGCCGGTTTCGGGGGCCTTGGGAGCCGGCGCTGCTTCCACGACTCGTGGCGCAATGGCATCGCTTTGCAGGTCCGGCAAGGTGATACTCAGGCTGCTCCACTCGGTGTCCGGCAGTTTGCGCCGTAAAGGGCCAACCGCTTGCGGCCAGTCAACGGTTTCGCCGGTGCCGGGGATGATAATCACCGTACCTTTGGGGCCGGCGGTATTGGCAGGTTTCCACAATGCCAGAAACGTGTCGGTGCCCACTTGCAGTTGTTGCTGTTCCTGAGCCGGGATTTTTCGCTCAAGTGCAGTCGCTTCTTCCTTACTACGCTCAGGCAACGGCTGACGCTCGAGTGGTTTTTCTTCGGCGGTTTTTTCTGCTGCAGCAGGCGCCGGGTCGGCCGCCTCGACGGAAAAAACGCATGGCAGGATCAGCGACAGGCACAATGCTGGCAGTGCCAGGCGGTAGACAGGGGGCATTGGATATTCCAGGCCAGAAGTTGTTCCGGCAGCCTAATGGGTTGGTCAGTATTTGTCAGTGTGTGAGAGTTCAATGATGCGTTTACGCTGCCTGTGGGTTATCGGCTGTTTGTGGTTTCCCTTGATGGGTTGGGCGGCGGCCATGCCCCCGGAGCACGTTGCCCAGTTGACCCCGAAACAACAACACTGGCTGGCGCAGCAGGACGAGTTGCGGGTCGGCGTGGTGTTGCAGGCGCCCTATGCGCAATATGATCGCCGCTTGCAGCGTCTGTCCGGGGTGAATGTCGACTTGATGAAGTGGCTGGCAAAGACCCTCAACGTCGAACTGAGCTGGCGTAACTTTCCCGACCTTGAACAACTGGAGGCGGCTGCACGCGAGGGCGAAATCGACATCGCCCCGGGGCTGACCCAAACCCCTGGCGGATTACGCCTCTGGCAGTTTTCCGACCCTTACATGCGAGTGCCGCAACTGGTGGTCAGCGACCAGAAAAGCGCCGGCGCTGTCGAGCTGGAAAAGCTCGATAGCCAGACCCGCGTCGCCGTGCGCATGCCCAGCGCCATCGCCGATTACCTGCGTAGCAACTATCCGCACCTGAATCTGCAAGGCGTCCCGATGGAGCGTCAGGCATTGCAATTACTGACTGGCCAGCAGGCGGGTTATGCGGTGGTTGATGAGGCGCAATTGGGACGCTTGTCGGTCGAGACGGAGTTCGCGGGGTTGGTGGTGGTGGGGGATGTCGGCCTGCCGCAGCTGCTGCGGGTGGCCACGCGCCGCGACAAGCCGGAACTGGCGGGCATCGTCGAAAGCGCATTGCGGGCGATCCCGGCCAAGGATCTGGAGCAACTGCACAATCAATGGCTGCAGCCCAAGTATCCACGGCTCTCCGAGTCTCCGGGCTTTTGGCAGAACCTCTGCCTGTTGCTGGCTGTGCTGACGTTAAGCTGCATGGCCATCGTGTTCTGGCAGCGTCGCCAGCAACACAACCTGGAACAGCGCCTGCTGGCCGCGCAGGAAGACATCGCCTTGCGCGCCGCCAGCGAAGAGGCGTTACAGCTCACCCAGTTTTCCATCGACCAGAGCACTGTCGGCATCCTCTGGGTCAACTGGGACAGCCATGTGCGCTACGCCAACCGCGCGGCGGAAAGCATGCTGGGCTATCCGGCCGGAGGGATCATCGATCGACCCCTGATCGACTTCGAGCCTGGCCTGCACATGGACCGTTGGCTGAACCTGTGGAAGCGCGCCCGGGCCAGTGAAGACGGCCCGCAAAGTTTCGAATCCAATTGCGTGCGGGCCGATGGCAGCATCCTGCCGGCCGATGTCTCGTTGAGCTTTCTGCGCTTTCGCGATGGCGAATACCTGGTGGTTTACCTCAACGACGTCACCGAGCGGCGCCGCGCCCTGGCCGCCTTGCAGGAAAGCGAGGCGCGGCTGCAAGGCATCGCCGCCAATGTTCCGGGGCTGGTATTCCGCCTGGAGCGGGCGCCGGTGACCGGTCAGATCGACTTTGCCTACATCAGCGAAGGCAGCGAAAGCCTGGTGGGTTATTCGCCGGCCACGCTGGCGCATCGCGACAAAGGCCTGCGCAGCCTCGTGCATCCGGATGACAAGGCCAGCTATCACCAGACCCAGGATCATGCGCTGGATACCGACAGCGACTGGTCGTGGCAAGGTCGAATTCTCACGCGCCAGGGCGAACAGCGCTGGGCAGAAATCAAGGCCATCACCCGCCGGCTGGAAGACGGAGCCTATGTCTGGGACGGTATCGTCTGGGACATCAGCGAGAGCAAGCGCATCGAGCTTGAACTGGCCAGCTCCCGGGAACAACTGCGTGAGTTGTCCGCGCACCTGGAAAGCGTGCGCGAAGAAGAAAAGGCGCGCATCGCCCGGGAAGTTCACGATGAGCTGGGTCAGATGCTGACCGTGCTCAAGCTGGAAACCTCCATGTGTGAACTGGCTTACGCGCAACTCGATCCAGGCCTTAATGAGCGCCTGGGCAGCATGAAGCGCCTGATCGCTCAACTCTTCCAATTGGTTCGCGACGTGGCGACTGCATTGCGCCCACCGATTCTCGATGCGGGTATTGCCTCGGCCATCGAATGGCAGGCCCGACGGTTTGAGGCGCGCACGCAGATCCCGTGTCTGGTGCAAGTGCCGGACAATCTTCCGGTGCTCAGCGACGCCAAGGCTATCGGCCTGTTCCGGATCCTTCAGGAAGCGCTGACCAATGTCATGCGCCACGCCCAGGCGCATACTGTTGAACTGACGCTGGCGCTGGAAGGCGACGAGTTGTGTCTGACGGTCAGCGATGACGGTGTAGGATTTGTCGCCGCGCTTGGCAGGCCAGCGTCCTTTGGGATCGTCGGAATGCGTGAGCGGGTATTGATCATGGGTGGTGAGTTATCCCTTGAGAGTGAACCGGGTGAAGGCACGACCCTGAGTGTGCGCGTGCCGCTGGACCGCCGACAGTCGTAATCAATGAGGAGGGGCAAGTGATTCGTGTACTGGTAGCCGAAGACCACACCATCGTTCGCGAAGGCATCAAGCAGTTGATCGGCCTGGCCAAGGACTTGCTGGTGGTGGGGGAGGCGAGCAATGGCGAGCAGTTGCTCGACACCTTGCGTCATGTGCCCTGCGAAGTGGTGTTGCTGGACATCTCCATGCCAGGTGTCAACGGTCTGGAAGCGATTCCGCGGATTCGCGCCCTGAATAATCCGCCGGCGATCCTGGTGTTGTCGATGCACGATGAAGCGCAAATGGCCGCCCGTGCGTTGAAGGTAGGCGCTGCCGGTTATGCGACCAAGGACAGCGACCCGGCGCTGTTGCTGACGGCCATTCGCAAAGTGGCGTCGGGCGGGCGTTATATCGACCCGGAACTGGCAGACCGCATGGTCTTCGAGGTCGGCCTGACCGACTCGCGTCCTTTGCATTCGCTGCTCTCCGAGCGCGAATTTTCTGTGTTCGAACGCTTGGCCCAGGGCGCCAACGTCAACGATATCGCTCAGCAACTGGCGCTGAGCAGCAAAACCATCAGCACCCACAAGGCGCGGCTGATGCAGAAACTCAACATCACCTCGTTGGCGGAACTGGTGAAGTATGCGATGGAGCACAAACTCCTCTAAACAACACCGCAATCAAAACTGTAGGAGTGAGCCTGCTCGCGATCGCGGTGGATCAGTCAATGCAATGTTGACTGACAGGACGCCATCGCAAGCAGGCTCACTCCTACAAGGGATCTCCGTCTGGTTTGGGATGGCTGGCATATCCAATAGCGACAGCCGTTTTGCTAGTTTTTACGGCTTGAAGCTCGACACTTGTAGCTGCCTTGTCCATTTGCGCCATCCTTGTAGGGCAATCCCTACCCAAAGCCTTCCATCCTGCTGAGGCGAATCTCTCTTGCCCCCCGATTTGCGTGGTCCCCAGTGTCCACTAGGCTTATTCCCACAGCAGTCATCAATAACAAAGGTGTGGGTATGAGCCAGGTCGATTCAAGCGCAGGGGCCAATGATGTTCTGGTCAGCTTTCGTGGAGTGCAGAAGAGCTACGACGGCGAGAACCTGATCGTCAAAGACCTCAACCTGGACATTCGCAAAGGCGAATTCCTCACGTTGCTCGGGCCGTCCGGTTCCGGCAAGACCACCAGCCTGATGATGCTCGCCGGTTTCGAAACGCCGACCGCGGGCGAAATCCTGTTGGCCGGGCGCGCCATCAACAACGTGCCGCCGCACAAGCGCGACATCGGCATGGTGTTCCAGAACTACGCATTGTTCCCGCACATGACGGTGGCCGAGAACCTGGCGTTCCCGCTGACCGTACGCGGCATGAACAAGAGCGACGTCAGTGCCCGGGTCAAGCGGGTCCTGAGCATGGTCCAGCTCGATGCCTTCGCCCAACGCTACCCGGCGCAGCTCTCCGGTGGTCAGCAACAGCGTGTGGCATTGGCCCGCGCACTGGTGTTCGAGCCGCAATTGGTGCTGATGGACGAACCCCTCGGCGCACTCGACAAACAACTGCGTGAACACATGCAGATGGAGATCAAGCACCTGCACCAGCGCCTGGGCGTCACCGTGGTCTACGTGACCCACGATCAGGGCGAAGCCTTGACCATGTCCGACCGTGTGGCGGTGTTCCACCAGGGCGAAATCCAGCAGATCGCGCCGCCGCGCACCCTCTACGAAGAGCCAAAGAACACCTTCGTCGCCAACTTCATCGGCGAGAACAACCGCCTCAATGGCCGCCTGCACAGCCAAACCGGCGACCGTTGCATTGTCGAGCTCGGACGCGGTGAAAAGGTCGAAGCCCTGGCGGTTAACGTCGGCCAGACCGGTGAGCCGGTGACCCTGTCCATTCGTCCGGAGCGAGTGAGCCTCAATGGCTCCAGCGACCAATGCGTCAACCGCTTCTCCGGGCGAGTCGAAGAATTCATCTATCTGGGCGACCACGTCCGGGTGCGCATGGAAGTCTGCGGCAAGACCGACTTCTTCGTGAAACAGCCGATTGCCGAGCTTGATCCATCGCTCGCCGTCGGTGACGTGGTACCGCTTGGCTGGCAGGTCGAACACGTTCGCGCGCTCGACCCTCTTCTAGAGGCGAATTGATCGCCCCGCAATACCAACACCAACCCTGCACGTGGAGAGAACAATAAATGTTGAGATCCCTGAAATTCACCGCTTTGGCACTGGGCATGATGGGCGCGGCACACGCAATGGCGGCCGGCCCGGACCTGACCGTGGTGTCCTTTGGCGGCGCGAACAAGGCGGCTCAGGTCAAAGCCTTCTACGCACCGTGGGAAGCGGCAGGCAACGGCAAGATCGTGGCCGGCGAGTACAACGGCGAAATGGCCAAGGTCAAGGCCATGGTCGACACCAAAAGCGTGTCCTGGGATCTGGTAGAGGTTGAGTCGCCGGAACTGTCCCGTGGTTGCGACGAAGACATGTTCGAGCAGCTCGATCCGAAGTTGTTCGGCAAGAACGAAGACTACGTCAAGGGCGCCATCCAGCCTTGCGGCGTGGGTTTCTTCGTGTGGTCGACCGTGCTGGCCTACAACGCCGACAAGCTGAAAAGCGCACCGACCAGTTGGGTGGATTTCTGGGACACCAAGCAGTTCCCGGGCAAGCGTGGCCTGCGTAAAGGCGCCAAGTACACCCTGGAATTCGCACTGATGGCCGACGGCGTTGCGCCGAAAGACGTCTACAAAGTGCTGGCCGGTAAAGACGGTCAGGACCGCGCGTTCAAGAAGCTCGATGAGCTCAAGCCGAACATCCAGTGGTGGGAAGCCGGCGCACAACCGCCGCAATACCTCGCTTCCGGTGACGTGGTCATGAGCTCGGCCTACAACGGCCGGATCGCTGCCGTGCAGAAAGAAAGCAACCTGAAAGTGGTGTGGAACGGCGGCATCTACGACTTCGACGCATGGGCCATTCCAAAAGGCCTGGACAAGGCGCGTGCCGAAGCGGCGAAGAAGTTCATCGCTTACTCGGTGATGCCACAACAGCAGAAGACCTACTCGGAAAACATCGCCTACGGCCCGGCCAACATCCAAGCCGTACCGTTGCTGTCCAAGGATGTCCTGAAAGACATGCCGACCACCCCGGAAAACATCGCCAACCAGGTGCAGATCGACGTCAGCTTCTGGGCTGACAACGGCGAGCAACTGGAACAGCGCTTCAACGCCTGGGCTGCCAAGTAAGACCGCACCGCGGGCTTACGCTGTAGGAGCGAGCTTGCTCGCGAAAGCGGTGGGTCAATCAACATGGATGTTGAATGTGATGGCCTCATCGCGAGCAAGCTCGCTCCTACAAGTTGCGGTGTTTCAACACAACAGGGGCGGTTCGCCGCCTCTGTAACGATCAAAGATTCCCGGAGTACGTCATGGCTATCGCCGTTCCCCTGAACGAGGGCACCAGCCCCACCTTGAAGCAGCGGCTCAAGCACGCCGAGCGGGTCAACCGCTGGAAGGCCCAGGCGTTGATCGCGCCGCTGGTGCTGTTTCTGTTGCTGGTGTTCCTGGTGCCGATCGTGGCGCTGCTCTACAAAAGCGTTGGCAACCCGGAAGTGGTCGGCGGCATGCCGCGCACCGTGACCGCCATCGCCAGTTGGGACGGCCGCGGCCTGCCCGCTGAACCAGTTTACAAAGCGGCGGCCGAAGATCTCGCCGACGCTCGCAAGAACCAGACCCTGGGCGATTTGTCCAAGCGCCTGAACATGGAACTGGCCGGCTACCGCAGCCTGCTGACCAAAACCGCCCGCGCCTTGCCGCTCGCCACTGAGCCGGCTTCTTATAAAGAAGCGCTGGAAGGTCTCGATGAACGTTGGGGCGACCCGGCCTACTGGCAAGCGGTACGCCGCAACACCAGCAGCATCACCCCGTATTACCTGCTGGCGGCCGTCGATCATCGCATCGACGACCTCGGCGAAATCGCTCCGGCCACCCCGGATCAGGCGATCTACCTCGACATCTTCGCCCGCACCTTCTGGATGGGCCTGATCATCACCGTGATCTGCCTGGTGCTGGCATACCCCTTGGCTTACCTGCTGGCGAACCTGCCGTCACGGCAGAGCAACCTGCTGATGATTCTGGTGCTGTTGCCGTTCTGGACCTCGATCCTGGTGCGGGTCGCGGCGTGGATCGTATTGCTGCAATCGGGTGGCCTGATCAACAGCGGCCTGATGGCCATGGGCATCATCGATAAGCCGATCGAGCTGGTGTTCAACCGCGTCGGTGTCTACATCTCGATGGTGCACATCCTGCTGCCGTTCATGATCCTGCCGATCTACAGCGTGATGAAAGGCATCTCGCCGACCTATATGCGTGCCGCGATTTCCCTCGGCTGCCATCCGTTCGCCAGTTTCTGGCGGGTGTACTTCCCGCAGACCTATGCCGGTGTCGGCGCCGGATGCCTGTTGGTGTTCATCCTCGCCATCGGCTACTACATCACCCCGGCATTGCTGGGCAGCCCGAACGATCAGATGGTCAGCTATTTCGTCGCCTTCTACACCAACACCAGCATCAACTGGGGCATGGCGACCGCACTCGGTGGATTGTTGCTGCTGGCGACTGTGGTGCTTTATCTGATTTACAGCTGGCTGGTGGGCGCCAGCCGCCTGCGCCTGAGCTAAGGGGAGAACGAAATGCTGAGTCCTTATATGTCGCCCATCGAACGGGTGTGGTTCTACAGCTTGCGGATTCTCTGCGGCTTGATTCTGTTGTTCCTGATCCTGCCGGTACTGGTGATCATTCCGCTGTCGTTCAACTCGGGGAGTTTTCTGGTCTATCCGCTGCAAGGCTTTTCGCTGCACTGGTACCAGGACTTCTTTGCCTCGGCTGAATGGATGCGTTCGTTGAAGAACAGCATCATCGTGGCCCCGGCAGCGACGGTACTGGCGATGATCTTCGGCACGCTGGCGGCGATCGGCCTGACCCGAGGCGATTTCCCGGGCAAGCCGCTGGTGATGGCGCTAGTGATTTCGCCGATGGTGGTGCCGGTGGTGATCATTGGTGTGGCCAGTTACCTGACCTTCGCTCCACTGGGATTTGGCAACAGCTACACCTCGCTGATCGTCGTGCATGCCGTGCTCGGTGTGCCGTTTGTGATCATCACAGTGTCGGCGACCTTGCAGGGGTTCAACCAGAACCTGGTACGGGCCGCGGCAAGCCTGGGCGCTTCGCCGTTGACCACGTTCCGCCGGGTGACCTTGCCGCTGATCGCTCCGGGCGTGATCTCGGGGGCGCTGTTTGCCTTTGCGACTTCGTTCGATGAGGTGGTGGTGACGCTGTTCCTCGCCGGCCCTGAACAAGCGACCCTGCCACGGCAGATGTTCAGCGGCATCCGCGAAAACCTCAGCCCGACCATCGCTGCCGCCGCGACGCTGCTGATTGCCTTCTCGGTGATCCTGCTGCTGACTCTGGAATGGCTGCGCGGTCGTAGCGAGAAACTGCGTACGGCGCAGGTCTGACGCGGTCCATTGTAGGAGCTGCCGAAGGCTGCGATCTATTGAAGTTGATTTTCAAAATCAAAAGATCGCAGCCTTCGGCAGCTCCTACGGTCATTCATGACCTGAATGGAAGACAACCCGCAATCCCCAGCTACTATTGTGCCCAGCTCCCCTACCTATAAGAGGCTGCGCACATGAGTCTTTCCTCTTTCAAAATCGCTCACAAGCTGATCACCGGCGCAGGTGCCATTGAGCAACTGGCCGCCGAGCTGACACGCCTGGACATCGACAACCCGCTGATCGTCACCGACGCCGCCCTGGTCAAGTCCGGCACGGTAGAACTGGCACTGGCGCAGTTGGGCGAACGCAGTTACGAGATTTTCGACCGGGTACTGCCAGACCCGGAAATCGCCATCGTCGAAGATTGCATGCGTGCCTATCGCGACGGTGGGCATGACGGCTTGATCGGCCTGGGCGGCGGCAGTGCCATCGACATTGCCAAGAGCGTGGCGGCCTATGCCGGTTACCACGGCGCGCTGGAGGATCTGTTCGGTATCGATCAGGTCCCGCGCAAGGGCCCGCCGCTGATTGCCATCCCGACCACCGCCGGCACCGGCTCGGAAGTGACCAACGTCGCCATCCTTTCCGACAAGGTCGCGCAACTGAAGAAGGGCATTGTCAGCGACTACCTGTTGCCGGATGTGGCGCTGGTCAGTCCGCAAATGACCCTGACCTGTCCGCGCAGCGTCACGGCGGCCAGCGGCGTCGATGCGCTGGTGCACGCTATCGAGTCCTATCTGTCGGTCAACGCCTCGCCGATTACCGATGCGTTGGCCATCGGCGCCATCAAGTTGATCGCCAAGGCTTTGCCCAAGGCCTACGCCAACCCGTCGAACCTGCAAGCCCGGGAAGACATGGCCACTGCCAGCCTGATGGCCGGGATGGCGTTCGGCAATGCCGGGGTCGGCGCGGTGCATGCGCTGGCGTATTCGCTGGGCGGGCGTTTCAACATTGCCCATGGGGTCAGTAATGCCTTGCTACTGCCCCATGTCATGACCTGGAACAAGATGGCCTGCATCGAACGCATGCAGGATATCGCCGAGGCCATGGGTGTGAAGACCGCTCATTTGAGCATCAACGAAGCGGCCGACAAAGCCGTGCAAGCCATGAGCGAGCTGTGTGCAGCCGTGGAAATTCCTCAGGGCCTGCGCAGTTTCGGTGTGCCCGAGGACGCCATCCCGTCCATGGCCGTGGAAGCGGCGGGGATCGAGCGCTTGATGCGCAACAATCCGCGCAAATTGAGTGCCACCGATATCGAAAAGATCTATCGCGCGGCGTATTAGGGCTTCTGCCGTTGATGGATGATGGCAAGGTCCAATCATCGCGCTCACGGTGCGCACGTCAAAGCATGAGGTATACAATGCGCGCCATCGTGATTCTGCTCAGAAAAGGTGCGTCATGCAGCCCTTCGTAATTGCTCCGTCGATTCTCTCCGCCGACTTCGCCCGCCTGGGTGAAGAAGTGGACAATGTCCTGGCCGCCGGCGCTGACTTCGTGCACTTCGATGTCATGGACAACCACTACGTGCCCAACCTGACCATCGGCCCGATGGTCTGCGCGGCACTGCGCAAGTACGGCGTGACCGCGCCGATCGACGCGCACCTGATGGTCAGCCCGGTGGACCGCATCGTCGGCGACTTCATCGAAGCCGGCGCTACTTACATCACCTTCCACCCGGAAGCCACCCAGCACATCGACCGCTCCCTGCAATTGATCCGCGAAGGCGGCTGCAAGTCGGGACTGGTGTTCAACCCGGCGACCCCGCTGGATGTGCTCAAGTACGTCATGGACAAGGTCGACATGATCCTGTTGATGAGCGTCAACCCGGGCTTCGGCGGGCAGAAGTTCATCCCCGGCACCCTCGACAAGCTGCGTGAAGTGCGGGCGCTGATCGATGCCTCCGGCCGCGACATTCGCCTGGAAATCGACGGTGGCGTGAACGTGAACAACATCCGCGAAATCGCAGCGGCCGGTGCCGACACCTTCGTCGCCGGCTCGGCCATCTTCAATGCGCCGAACTATCAGGAAGTCATCGACAAGATGCGTTCCGAACTGGCGCTGGCTCGCCCATGAGTGGCTTTGAGCAGTTGTTCCCGGGGCAACTGCCGCGGCTGGTGATGTTCGATCTGGACGGTACCTTGATCGACTCGGTCCCGGACCTGGCAGTGGCTGTGGACAAGATGCTGCTCAAACTCGGTCGTAAGCCCGCCGGTCTGGAAGCAGTACGCGAATGGGTCGGCAACGGCGCGCCGGTATTGGTGCGTCGTGCGCTGGCTGGCGCTATCGATCATTCGGCGGTCGATAACCACGAGGCCGAACGGGCGCTGGAGTATTTCATGCAGGCTTATGGCGAGAGCCATGAGTTGACGGTGGTGTATCCCGGTGTGCGCGACTTCCTCAAGTGGCTGCAAAAGCAGGGCGTCGAGATGGCACTGATCACCAACAAGCCGGAGCGTTTCGTCGCGCCGCTGCTGGATCAGATGAAAATCGGTCGTTACTTCCGCTGGATCATCGGCGGCGACACCCTGCCACAGAAAAAACCCGATCCGGCCGCGCTGTTTTTCGTGATGAAAATGGCCAACATTCCGGCTTCGCAGTCGTTGTTTGTCGGCGATTCGCGCAGCGATGTGCTGGCGGCGAAAGCGGCGGGGGTCAAGTGCGTGGCCCTGAGCTACGGCTATAACCACGGTCGGCCAATTGCCGAAGAGTCGCCGGCGCTGGTGATCGACGACCTGCGCAAACTAATTCCCGGTTGCCTGGATCCGGCCGCTGAGATAACGTTGGCCGACGCTGTCAAACCCCCTTCTGGAAACGCCATCGTGGTGGTCACTCGCAAACTCTGGATGAAAGTCATCAAGGCCCTGGCCCGCTGGCGTTGGCGCGCCTGACTTGATTCTGGCCGGTTATCCGGCGCGTTTGCATACCTGACTGTTCGACCCTCAAGCCACGAGGCACCTCATGATCCGCGAAGAATTCCTGCGTTTGGCCGCTGCCGGCTACAACCGCATCCCGCTTGCCTGCGAAACCCTGGCCGACTTCGACACGCCGCTGTCGATCTACCTGAAGCTGGCCGACGAGCCCAATTCCTACTTGCTGGAGTCCGTACAGGGCGGCGAGAAGTGGGGCCGTTACTCGATCATCGGCTTGCCGTGCCGCACCGTGCTGCGGGTTCACGATCATCACGTCAGTGTGACCGTCGATGGCGTCGAGACCGAAAGCCACGATGTGGAAGACCCGCTGGCCTTCGTCGAAACCTTCAAGGCCCGCTACAACGTGCCGACCATTGCCGGCCTGCCGCGCTTCAACGGCGGCCTGGTGGGCTACTTCGGTTACGACTGCGTGCGTTACGTGGAAAAGCGTCTGGGCAAGTGCCCGAACCCGGATCCGCTGGGCGTGCCGGACATTCTGCTGATGGTTTCCGACGCGGTGGTGGTGTTCGATAACCTGGCCGGCAAGATGCACGCCATCGTCTTGGCCGACCCGGCGCAGGAAGACGCCTTCGAACAAGGTCGCGCACGCCTGGAAGAGCTGCTGGAAAAACTCCGTCAGCCGATCACCCCACGCCGTGGCCTGGACTTCAGCAAACAACAATCGGCTGACCCGGTATTCCGCTCCAGCTTCACCCAGGACGATTACGAAAAAGCCGTCGACACCATCAAGGAATACATTCTGGCCGGTGACTGCATGCAGGTCGTGCCGTCCCAGCGCATGTCGATCGACTTCAAGGCGGCGCCGATCGATCTGTACCGCGCGCTGCGCTGCTTCAACCCGACGCCTTACATGTACTTCTTCAACTTCGGCGACTTCCACGTCGTCGGCAGTTCTCCGGAAGTGCTGGTGCGGGTCGAAGACAACCTGATCACCGTGCGCCCGATTGCCGGCACCCGTCCGCGGGGCGCCAACGAAGAGGCCGACCTGGCGCTGGAAAAAGACCTGCTGTCGGACGACAAGGAAATCGCCGAACACTTGATGCTGATCGACCTCGGTCGCAACGACACCGGTCGCGTATCGGAAATCGGTTCGGTGAAGCTCACCGAGAAGATGGTCATCGAGCGATACTCCAACGTGATGCACATCGTGTCCAACGTCACCGGGCAACTGAAAGCAGGGCTGACGGCCATGGACGCACTGCGAGCGATTCTGCCGGCGGGCACCTTGTCCGGCGCACCGAAGATTCGCGCAATGGAAATCATCGACGAACTGGAGCCGGTCAAGCGTGGCGTCTACGGCGGTGCGGTCGGTTACTTTGCCTGGAACGGCAACATGGACACCGCCATTGCGATCCGCACGGCGGTGATCAAGAACGGCGAACTGCACGTGCAGGCCGGTGGCGGCATTGTGGCTGACTCGGTGCCGGCGCTGGAATGGGAAGAAACCCTGAACAAGCGTCGCGCGATGTTCCGCGCCGTTGCCCTGGCCGAACAAACCCCGAAAGCCTGATTTCACGCAAAACCCTGTAGGAGCGAGCTTGCTCCGGGCGGCGTTCCGACGATGGGGCCATCACTGCCACATTGATGTTGTCTGACCCACCGCTATCGCGAGCAAGCTCGCTCCTACAGGGGTTACACCACCATAAAAAAACGCGGCGCCTGTGAGGGTGCCGCGTTTTTTATTGCCTGCACATCAGAAGTCCAGCGCAACACCTAGGTTGATGCCCTGTTGGGTGAAATCGTCGTCCTTGCGAATACTGTAGCTGGCGCGCAATGCCAGGTCCTTGGTGAGGTTGTGGCTCACCCCAAGGTTCACACGTTGCAAATGACTTTGCGGGGTGTAGCCTTCCAGCGTGAACTGATTGTTCGGCAGGCTGTTGAGGTTGATACCCACGTCCTGAGTGTCGTCGTTGTACTCACGCTCGATTGCCGCTTCGCCGAAAACCTGGGTTTGCGGGGTGATCTGGTATTTGCCCTGCAGGCCAGCGCCCAGACGCCGGGAAATACGCTCCTGATCGGCGAAAGTCAGCGCCGTGGAATTGTTGCCGTCCTCCGAGTAACCGTCGACTTGTACCTTGGAGAAGTCGGCGCTGACAAACGGAGACAGGTGCCAGGGGCTGCTGGCTTGTTGCGCAATGTCGTAACCCACGCGTGCGCTGAAGGCTTCGACGTAGCCGCTGGTATCGCCTTTTTCGCCGCGTTCGTTGACGCCCAGCTGGAATTTACGCTTGAGGCTATCGTAATCCAGATGCCCGGCCGTCAACGCCGCATCAGCCCACACACGGTTTTGCTGGTACTGGGCGAATGCCGTGCCCAGGTAAGTGTTGAGCTTGTAGTCGGAATCGTTGTTGCCGGCTTCGAGTTTCTGGTTATAGAAACCGGCCACCAGGCCGACACGCCAGGCATCGTCGAGACGATAGCTGCCACCAATGTTCAGGTTGGCTCCGTTACCGTCGGCGCTTGCCACGCTGTCCTGACCGTCAAAGTCCTGATGCTGTCCGCCGCCGGAAACAATGGCTCGCCATTGGCCGACGCCTTGCCAGTTTTCCCAATCGGCCAGCCACTGATTGCGCAATTCATCCTGATGCGCACGCACGGTGCCCTGGGCCATTTCCGGCAGCAAGGTCAGCTCCCACGGCGCCGCCAGTAGGGAATAGGCGTAATCGGCAATCAGGCGCTGCCCGGCTTCGGTGGGGTGCACCGAGTCGTTGTAGATCAGCTTGGTCGGGTCCGGCGTGGCGCTGTTGATGCCGTAGCGGGCGTTCTCGGTGCAGCCGTTGCCGCTGAAGCAGGTGGCGATGAGGTTCTGGTCGGTGGCCAGGCCAAACTGTGCCGGGTTGGCGAACGTCTCTTTGAGCAGTACCGGAATGTTGAGCGGGATGACTTCGGCATTGATGTTTTGCAGTCGGCTTACCAGTTCAGTGTTGAACTGGGCGCTGAGTTGGGACGTGAACGCTTGCAGCGGGGTGCCGTTGAACGCCGGGGTAAAGCCGATATCGGGCAGCAACCAGACCATGACGTACTTGGCGCCGGCGGTTTGCAGCGTCTGCACGCTGTCGGCCAGGCGGTCGGCGGCGGCACTGGCCTGGGGCAGACTGGTGACTCGACCTTGCAGGAAGTCGTTACCGCCGCCCGACAGGTAATACAGTGCGTTCGGGTCGGCACGGAAGTTATTGGATGGAAGATAGCCGGCCCGGGTGCGTTCGCCGGTGGCGGAGGTGCTGGTAATCGAATCAAGAATCTGGTCGGTACGGTAGCCGCCTACAGCCCAGTTGTTACCATCAGGCAGGCCTTCGTTGGCGCGAACTGCTGAAGCAGAGGATGCCGTCTGGTCTGGTGAAAACCCCAGTTTTCCGCCCAGAATCTGCGTGGCGTTGAGCGAGCGGACTTCGCCGCTGCCATCCAGGTACACCGGCCCCGTCCGGTTGGTGAAGCGCTGCGTCGCCCCGGCAGGCCCGCCCGTGTCGGCAAAGGTCCCAGCGTCGTTGAGGCTGTCCCCGAAGACAATGAAACTTGTATAAGGATTAGGTGCGGCGTTCGCCTGGGCGCATGCGATCGCGAGCAAGCATCCTGCGAGTGGTACAAACAACGACTGTTTGATCATGAGCAAGTCCGTTTATTTATTGTTGTAGTGAACGAAACGACAGTACCAAAAACTTTCGGCCTTTTGCCATCTGTCGCGAAGCCTTTGATAGTTTCGCGGGCAGCACCCCCGGCGATATTGCGCGCTCTGCCCAGCTAAGTTACTGTGCCGGAACGTACGAACGAGACCTTCCCCGTGTTGATCATCAGTAAACTCCTGGATCAAGTCATCAAGGCACACGCCCGCTGGCGTTGGCGCGCCTGAATTCTTTTGCCGGCCTTGCCGGACCTGTATCGCTTTGCCTTCTTTACCTGTTTGAAATGCCGCTTTGCTGGCGCTGCTCCAGCACCAGACAAAGCGCAGCGCTCTGCGGGTAAATCATTCGAAGGCCATCTTAAAAGTCAGTGAATTCAAGAGGTTCTAAACGCCATGTTGCTGATGATCGATAACTACGACTCCTTTACCTACAACGTTGTGCAGTACCTGGGCGAGCTCGGCTCCCAAGTCAAGGTCGTGCGCAACGATGAACTGACCATCGCTGAAATCGAAGCCCTCAACCCTGAGCGCATCGTTGTGTCCCCCGGTCCTTGCACGCCGACCGAAGCCGGCATCTCGATTGAAGCGATCAAGCATTTCGCCGGCAAACTGCCGATTCTTGGCGTCTGCCTCGGCCACCAGTCCATCGGCCAGGCTTTTGGTGGTGATGTGGTGCGCGCCCGCCAAGTGATGCACGGTAAGACTAGCCCGGTATTTCACGAGGACAAGGGTGTATTCGAGGGCCTGAATCGTCCGCTGACGGTCACGCGCTATCATTCATTGATCGTCAAGCGCGAAACCCTGCCAGATTGTCTGGAACTGACCGCCTGGACCCAGCTCGAAGACGGCTCGGTCGACGAGATCATGGGCCTGCGTCACAAGACGCTGAACATCGAGGGCGTGCAGTTTCACCCTGAGTCGATCCTCACCGAACAGGGCCACGAACTGTTCGCCAACTTCCTCAAACAAACCGGCGGCACGCGCTAAGGACTTTTCATGAATATCAAGACAGCCCTGAGCCGAATCGTCGATCACCTCGACCTCAGCACCGATGAAATGCGCGATGTCATGCGCGAAATCATGACCGGGCAATGCTCCGACGCGCAGATCGGCGCGTTCATGATGGCCATGCGCATGAAGAGCGAAAGCATCGACGAGATCGTCGGCGCGGTGTCGGTGATGCGCGAGCTGGCGGACAAAGTCGAACTCAAGACACTCGACGGTGTGGTCGATGTGGTCGGCACCGGCGGCGACGGCGCCAATATCTTCAACGTGTCGACCGCTGCTGCGTTCGTGGTTTCCGCTGCTGGCTGCACCGTGGCCAAGCACGGCAACCGTGCAGTCTCGGGCAAGAGCGGCAGTGCCGATCTGCTGGAGGCGGCCGGTATCTACCTGAACCTGACACCGGTGCAAGTGGCGCGCTGCATTGACAACGTTGGTATTGGTTTCATGTTTGCCCAGACCCATCACTCTGCGATGAAATACGCTGCAAGCCCGCGCCGCGAACTGGGTCTGCGGACCTTGTTCAACATGCTCGGCCCGCTTACGAATCCGGCCGGTGTGAAGCATCAAGTGGTGGGCGTGTTCACCCAGGCATTGTGCCGGCCGCTGGCGGAAGTGTTGCAGCGTCTGGGCAGCAAGCATGTGCTGGTGGTGCATTCGAAGGATGGCCTGGATGAGTTCAGCCTGGCAGCACCGACCTTCGTGGCAGAGCTGAAAAACGACCAGATCACCGAGTATTGGGTCGAGCCGGAAGACCTGGGCATGAAGAGCCAGAGCTTGCATGGCCTGGCGGTGGATAGCCCGGCGGCGTCCCTGGAACTGATTCGCGATGCCCTGGGCAAGCGCAAGACCGAGAACGGTCAGAAAGCGGCCGAGATGATCATGCTCAATGCCGGTGCTGCGCTGTACGCAGCCGACCATGCCAGCAGTTTGAAAGAGGGAGTTGCACTTGCGCACGATGCGCTGCACACCGGCCTCGCTCGGGAAAAGCTCGAGGAGCTGGGTGCGTTTACCGCGGTATTCAAAGTGGAGAATGAGGGATGAGTGTACCGACGGTTCTGCAAAAGATTCTGGCGCGCAAGGTCGAGGAAGTCGCCGAGCGCAGCGCTCGCGTCAGCCTCGCCGAGCTGGAAAGTCTGGCCAAGACGGCCGATGCACCCCGTGGTTTTGCCAAGGCCTTGCTGGCTCAGGCCAAGCTGAAGCAGCCGGCAGTCATTGCCGAAATCAAAAAAGCCTCGCCGAGCAAAGGTGTGATCCGCGAGAACTTCGTTCCCGCCGACATCGCCAGAAGCTACGAGAAGGGCGGCGCGACCTGCCTGTCGGTACTCACCGACATCGACTACTTCCAGGGCGCGGATGCGTACCTGCAACAGGCCCGCGCGGCGTGCCAGCTGCCGGTGATCCGCAAGGACTTCATGATCGATCCATACCAGATCGTCGAAGCCCGTGCCTTGGGTGCCGACTGCGTGCTGTTGATCGTTTCCGCGCTGGATGACGTGAAAATGGCCGAACTGGCGGCCGTGGCCAAAAGCGTCAACCTCGATGTGCTGGTGGAAGTCCACGACGGCGACGAGTTGGAGCGGGCCTTGAAAACCCTCGACACTCCACTGGTTGGCGTGAACAACCGCAATCTGCACACCTTCGATGTCAGCCTGGAAACCACCCTCGACCTGTTGCCGCGTATTCCGCGCGATCGTCTGGTCATCACCGAGAGCGGCATTCTCAACCGCGCCGATGTCGAACTGATGGAAATCAGCGACGTCTACGCGTTCCTGGTCGGCGAAGCGTTCATGCGCGCCGAAAGCCCGGGTACCGAGTTGCAGCGTCTGTTCTTCCCTGAGCGCGGCGTGTCGGTCAGCGGTTCGACACTCGACTGATTACTCGCAGATCGAGTCGACCCCATCGCGAGCAGGCTCGCTCCCACAAGGGATTTGCTAATGTCAAAGATCCAATGTGTGCGAGCCTGCTCGCGATGACGGCATAAGATGCACCTCAGGCTGAATGTCTTACGGATTACCTCATGACCCCAATCTCCCTCACCATCGAAGCCGGCCTACAAGCCGAGCAGGATCTGTTGGCCTCGGTCTGCGCCGGCGACGCGGAGTTCGGCCTGCTGTTCTGGCAGCCGAGCGATCGGGCGTTGGTCATGCCGCGGCGTTTGAACCGCTTGGCGGGTTTCGAGGTGGCATGTGAAGTGTCGGCGGCGGCCGGTTGGCCAGTGCTGTTGCGTGAAACCGGTGGCGAGCCAGTGCCGCAATCGGCCTCAACGATCAACATCGCATTGGTATATGCGCCGCCGCGCAGCGAAGGGGATCTGAATCGCATCGAAACCGGTTACCACCGTTTGTGCGATCCGATTTGTCAGTTGCTGGATGAGTTAGGTGGCACTTCGTCCCTGGGTGAAATCGAAGGCGCCTTCTGTGACGGTCGCTTCAACGTCAACCTCGATGGTCGCAAGATGGTCGGCACCGCCCAGCGCTGGCGCCAGAGTCAGGGTGGGCAGCGTCCGGTAGGACTGGTGCATGGGGCGTTGCTGCTGGATAACGAGCGAGAGTCTATGGTCGCCGCGGTCAATCGTTTCAACGAGGCCTGCGGTCTGGAGCAACGCGTACGCGCCGAAAGCCACATCGCGCTGCATGAGAAGTTCGCGGCGCACGATGCCCTGGCGCGCCTCGACTATCTCTACCGGTTGGTGCTGGTGCAGATGTTCAGCGGCTAGGTTTTCGAGCTTATCGCGTACCGAAAACCACCATGGTCTTGCCTTTGACGTTCACCAGTTCGCGTTCTTCCAGATCCTTGAGGACGCGACCGACCATCTCCCGGGAACAACCGACTATCCGCCCGATCTCCTGACGGGTCACCTTGATTTGCATGCCATCGGGGTGAGTCATGGCATCTGGCTGTTTGCATAGCTCCAGCAGGCAGCGGGCGACTCGACCGGTTACATCAAAGAATGCCAGGTCACCGACCTTGCGCGTGGTGTTGCGCAGGCGCTGTGCGATTTGTCCGCTGAGGACGTAAAGAATGTCTGGATCCTGCTGGGACAATTCGCGGAATTTCGCGTAGCTGATTTCCGCGACTTCGCATTCAGCCTTGGCCCGCACCCAGGCGCTGCGCTCCTGCTCCAGGCCAGCTTGCTCAAACAGACCCAACTCGCCGAAAAAGTCCCCGGTGTTCAGGTAGGAAATGATCATTTCCCGGCCGTCGTCATCTTCGATCAGGATGGTGACTGAGCCTTTGATGATGTAGAACAGCGTTTCCGAACGGTCGCCGGCACAAATGATGTTGCTCTTGGCCTGATAGCGGCGGCGCTGGCAATGCATCAACAGCTTGTCGAGGTTCTTGATCTTGGGGTTGGGGGCAATCGCAACCATGGTTGTATCCCGAAAAGACTGCACGGTGTGTTTGGTTTTTTTATGAATAGCGAACGCTGGGGGAAAGCTGGCAATGCGCCATTGATTTGGCGTCAGCTTAACAGACACCTCCTGCAATATTCGAGTATTTACCTACAAGGCGGTGGGATATGTCCTAGGACGCCGGGCGCCGTCAGTCACGGGGCCTGTGCTAAGCTGGCGACCCTTTTTTATACAGTGGAGTCTTGGCGATGAAGGCACGCATCCAATGGGCTGGCGAAGCCATGTTCCTCGGCGAATCCGGTAGTGGTCATGTCGTGGTCATGGACGGTCCGCCCGATGCCGGCGGACGTAACCTGGGTGTCCGGCCGATGGAAATGCTGCTGCTGGGTGTCGGCGGTTGCAGCAATTTCGATGTGGTCAGCATCCTCAAGAAGTCCCGCCAGGCGGTCGAAAGCTGTGAAGCGTTCCTTGAAGCCGAGCGTGCGACCGAAGATCCAAAGGTTTTCACCAGGATCCACATGCATTTCGTGGTCAAGGGCCGTGGGCTGAAAGAAGCCCAGGTCAAGCGCGCCATCGAATTGTCTGCCGAGAAGTATTGCTCGGCCTCGATCATGCTCGGCGCGGCAGGCGTGGCAATTACCCACGACTACGAGATCATCGAGCTCGGTTGAATCGACATTCAACTATCATAAAAGCAGTGCAGACTCTGGCGAACACAAGCTGACGTCTGCATAATGCGCCACTTTTTTCAGGGTAGTGGCCCGTCAGCCGACAGGCCTCGCACCCGAGCAGACAACCAAAATCGCCATCGCGAAGAGGTGTTAACCGTCCTACGCAGGTGCGTTGTTCGCATTTGACGGGCATGCTTGATCACGCGGCCGGGCCGCAAACACATAGAGAGTTTTTAACGGTGAAAAGCAAACTCAAGCTCCACGGGTTCAATAACCTGACAAAGACCTTGAGCTTCAACATCTATGACATCTGCTACGCGGAAACCCCGCAAGACCAGCAGGCTTACGTCGAGTACATCAATAAAGAGTACAACGCGAAACGCCTGACGCAGATCCTCACGGAAGTTGTCGATATCATTGGTGCCAACATCCTGAACATTGCCAGTCAGGACTATGAGCCGCAGGGCGCCAGCGTCACGATCCTGATCTCGGAAGAGCCCGTAACCCCGACCGACAGTCAGATCGAAGAGTCCCCGGGCCCACTGCCCGAAATCATTCTGGCCCACCTCGACAAGAGCCACATCACGGTGCACACCTACCCGGAGATCCATCCGGTCAGCGGTATTGCAACCTTCCGTGTGGACATCGACGTGTCGACTTGCGGGGTCATTTCACCGCTTAAAGCGCTCAACTTCCTGATTCACCAGTTCGATTCGGACATCGTGACCGTGGACTACCGTGTGCGCGGCTTCACCCGTGACGTTGAAGGCAAAAAGCACTTCATCGACCATGAGATCAATTCGATCCAGAACTACCTCTCCGATGACACTTACGACGCGTACCAGATGACCGACGTGAACGTGTACCAGGAAAACCTGTTCCACACCAAGATGCTGCTGAAGAACTTCGAACTGGATAACTACCTGTTCGGCGACGCCACCAACAACCTGTCCTCTGAGCAACGTGCCCAGGTGACCGAGCGGGTGAAACACGAAATGCTCGAAATCTTCTACGCGCGCAATATGGCGTAAGACTCTCGAACACAAAAAAGGCGACTCCCTCACGGCAGTCGCCTTTTTTATTGCCGGATACATTCCCTGTAGGAGCTGCGTTGCGGCTATCCGACTTGCCAGCGAAGAGTCCCTGCCAGGCAATCGAAAGATCAGATCCGATAAGTACTCTTGGTCATCACCTTGGCCATCAGACTCATCCCGAACTTCACCGGTGCCGGAAAGCGGAACCCGCCAGCCTCCAGCGCACTTTCGGCATGCTGTTCTTCATCGATGCGCATCTGTTCAAGAATCGCCCGGGACTTTTCATCCTCGGCCGGCAATTGTTCCAGATGTTCGTTCAGGTGTTTGCACACCTGGTCTTCCGTTGCCGCAACGAACCCCAGGCTGACTTTATCGCTGATCAGGCCGGCCACTGCGCCAATCCCGAACGACATGCCATAAAACAGCGGATTGAGGATGCTGGTGTGGCTACCCAGCTGATGGATGCGTTGTTCGCACCAGACCAGGTGATCGACTTCTTCTTCGGCGGCATGCTCCATCGCGGCACGCACTTGCGGCAGTTTGGCGGTCAGCGCCTGCCCCTGATACAGCGCCTGGGCGCAGACTTCGCCGGTGTGGTTGATGCGCATCAGGCCGGCAACGTGGCGTGTGTCTTCGTCGCTCATTTTCGCATCCGGCTGCACGATGGCAGGCGACGGACGGTACGGCTGGCCGCTGAAGGGCAGCAGGGTGCGCATCGCGGCATCGGCTTGCAGCAGTAGGCGGTCAATTGGCGAGTAGTGACGTTGGGTAGTCATGCTGACCTCCGGGGGAATTTCGGCGGCCAGTTTAACCCAATCGGCCGGGGAAGGTTTGCGCTGGGTCAGTCATCCTTGTAGGAGCTGGCTTGCCAGCGAAGAACGATAGCGCGGTGAATCAGGTTAACCGCGTCGCTTTGTTCGCTGGCAAGCCAGCTCCTACAGGGTGGGGTGGTCAATCAGCCCGGTGGCCAGTGCATCTGGCGCTGACCCAGCACGTGCATATGAATGTGGTAGACGGTTTGCCCACCCAGTTCATTGCAGTTCATGACCACCCGGAAACCCTCTTCACAGCCCAACTCCAGAGCCAGGCGCTGCGCGGTGAACAGAATATGCCCGGCCAGCGTCTTGTCGTCCTCGGTCAGGTCGTTCAAGGTGCGAACCGGTTTCTTCGGGACCACCAGAAAATGTACCGGTGCCTGTGGGGCAATGTCGTGGAAGGCCAATACCTGGTCGTCCTCGTAAATGATCTTCGCCGGGATTTCCCGGTTGATGATCTTGGTGAACAGAGTATCCACAGCTGTTTTCTCCGTTATTTGGGCTGGCCTGAGTGTACTCATGGCGTATGCCAGCGCCCAGCTTTTTACCTTGAATTGGATCAGCGCGGGCAGTACGCCTTGTTGATCATGCCGGCGATGGTGCGCGTCAGCCAGCGCGAGCCGAGCCGCGGCAGGAAGGCGAACCAGCGGTTGCGCCGCCCGGGAATAATGATCGCTTGATTCCTTTCCAGTGCGCGCACGGTGTAGAGCGCCACTTCCTCGGGGCTCATCAGCAGTTTGCTGTTGGCCAGTTTGTCGCTGTCGAGTTGTGCGGTACGGAAAAACGCCGTGCGGGTCGGCCCGGGGCAGAGCACCGAAACCTTGATCGCACATTTTCTCAGCTCGACGCGCAATCCTTCGGAAAAGTGCAGCACATACGCCTTGCTGGCGTAATAAGTGCTCATCCACGGCCCCGGTTGAAACGCCGCCACCGAGGCCACATTCAGAATCTGCCCGCCGCCTTGCAGGGCCATGCTGTTGCCGATGGCGTGGCACAGGCGGGTGAGGGCGAGGATGTTCACTTCGATCAGGTCTTGCTCGGTCATCCAGTCCTGGGCCAGAAACGGGCCGCAGGTACCGATACCGGCGCAGTTGACCAACAGATCGATCTGCCGGTCGCCTTCTTCCAGCTCCAGCAGGAATCCGGACAGGCGCAGCGGTTCGCCCAGGTCACAGGCACGGAACAACACTTCCACGCCGAACCTTTGGGTCAGTTCAATCGCAATACTTTCCAGCTGATCACGTTGTCGGGCCACCAGAATCAGGCTGCGGCCGCGCCGGGCCAGCGCTTCGGCCATTGCCAGGCCGATGCCGCTGGAGGCGCCAGTGATCAGAGCGTAACGGGTCATGCAGTTCTCCATCGCAACAGCTCCGCGCCGCGACGCAGGTGTCACGGGCCAGGAGCGCTGTTCATTCTTTCGCAGAGTCTACAGGGGGCCGGGCCTCTTCGGCTGCATCGTCGGTGGAATTTGGCACCGGTTCGATCTCGACTTCGATTTCATCGGTGGTGACCGAACTGCTTTCGTAGCTGCTCTGGGCGGCGCTTTTGTATTCTTCCCGTATCGCCGTGAGACCACCGGCCAGCGAGCCGAACAGAACCAGCGCGATAACGATCAGCCACAGCGAAGACAATACCTTGACCGCGGTACTGTTCGGCGGAGGCGGCGGGCCGTAGCGGTTGGCGGTGTCGTTGCCCGGTACGACCATGATCATGAACGGAAAGAAACTGCCAACGAACGGCACCAGGTTCAGCAGCCACAGCCAGCCGGACCAGCCGACATCGTGCAAGCGTTGAACAGTGATCTGGATGCTGACGAATACAAATCCGACGAACAGGATCAAGGCCAGCAAGCTGCCCAATATCAGGCCGGCGGTCGAATCCGCGCCGATGAGAGCCAGGGCGACCAAGGCAAACACCCCGCAAACGGCCAGAAGCACAGTTGACAGCACCAGCGTCCAGGCGAGGTAACGCAAGCGGCCGATCCGGCCATCGAAACTGAAGGGCTTGAGCGTGGCGAATTCCGCCACGGCTTCGCCGACGGGCGCGCGAGGCGGAGCGTAAGGGGACTGCGGATCTGCCAGGGCAGCCTGGCTACTGGCCGAAGGGTGGTCGTGAACGTCGGCGAGGTTCAGTTCGATCGGCGTTTCGGCTTCGATGCGGGCGTCGATACCGGTTTTGCTCAGCGCCTGGAGATAGGTCTGGGCATCGGCTTGCGACAGGTTGCGTTTGAGCGCTACCGGACGCCCGGTGAACAAGCGTTCAATGGCCGTGACATCGCTTTTGAACAAGTCGGCGAGATTGAGCTTTGCCGTGGTGATGTCGACACCGGGCAGCAAGGCGCCCTCGAATACGATCTTGAAATGATTTTCGCCCATGTGCGAAGCATCCTTGTCGCGAGAGGTTGAAAGAAGAATGTTGTGCCCGGGCGAGAGTAAGGCCAGCCGGGCAAGACTGGCCAAGGTTTGCTGTCAGCTCGGCCAGCGTTTGGTCAACTGGGCAGCCTGCTCCAGGGCCTTGCGGTACTCCGCGTCGAGACGTGCAATCAACTGCTCGACACTCGGCAAGTCCTCGATTTCTCCCACGCCCTGGCCGGCAGACCAAACGGTTTTCCAGGCTTTGGCCTCATCGCTCACGGGTTTGAGCTTGGAGCCGAAGTTGATCTCGCCCTTGCCTTGCAAGGCGGCCATGTCGAAACCGGCTGCTTCCAGACTCTGGCGCATGAAACTCGCGGGGACACCTGACACGGCTGGAGTATGGATGATGTCTGCCGCTTTGGATGTCAGCAGCATTTCTTTGTAGGCGTCGGGCGCGTGACTTTCGGTCGTGCCGATAAATCGTGTGCCAAAGTAGGCCAAATCCGCGCCGAGCAGTTGGGCGGCAAGAATTTCGTGGCCATGATTCAAGCAGCCGGCCAGCAACAGGGTCTTGTCGAAGAACTGGCGGATTTCGGCAATCAGCGAGAACGGGCTCCAGGTCCCGGCGTGTCCACCGGCGCCGGCAGCCACGGCGATCAAACCATCCACGCCGGCTTCGGCCGCTTTCTCGGCATGACGACGAGTCGTCACATCATGGAACACCAGGCCGCCGTAGCTGTGGACCGCGTCGACCAGTTCTTTCACGGCGCCGAGGCTGGTGATCACGATCGGCACTTTGTGCTCGACACAGATCTCAAGATCCGCCTGTAACCGTGGATTGCTGTTATGGACGATCAGGTTTACGGCATAAGGCGCGGGGTTTTCCAGTGTCGCCAGCCCGGCTTCGATTTCTTCCAGCCAGGCCTTGAAACCGCTGCTTTCGCGCTGGTTCAGCGCCGGGAAGCTGCCGACCACGCCCTGGCGACAACAGGCGAGTACCAATTGCGGATTGGAAATCAGGAACATCGGCGCCGCCACCACGGGCAGACGCAAACGTTGTTCGAGCAGAGCGGGCAGCGACATTGGAAGTACCCCGGTGAGTGGTGCCTGGTGGATTTAGAACGGCCGAACGACGACCAGAATTACGATAGCCAGCAATATCAGAACTGGCACTTCATTGAACCAGCGATAAAAGACATGGCTGCGGGTGTTCTCGCCACGGGCAAAACGTTTTACCTGGGCACCGCACATGTGGTGGTAGCCGATCAGAATCACCACCAGCGTCAGCTTGGCGTGCATCCAGCCGCCCTGAGTGAAATACGCACTCGGGTTGAGGCTGATCAGCCAGCCGCCGAAGATCAGCGTAGCGATCATTGCCGGCCCCATGATGCCGCGATACAGCTTGCGCTCCATGACGCTGAAGCGTTCCTTGCTGACGGTATCTTCGCTTTGAGCGTGATAGACGAACAGCCGCGGCAAGTAAAACAGGCCGGCAAACCAGCAAACGATGCTGATGATGTGAAGTGCTTTGAGCCACAGATAAAGCATTTTTAGTTATTCCCAGGTTCACGGTAGCGGGAATAGTAGAGGCTAGAAGCTCCGCACGTCACCTTGACGGTTGTCGCAGGGGCGCGCGGCCCCTATTATCGACGGCTTTCCAGTGGGTTCGTTGAGGGCAGGTTTATGGTCAAGGTCGGTATCGTCGGCGGCACGGGTTACACCGGTGTCGAACTGCTGCGTCTGTTGGCGCAACATCCGCAAGCTGAGGTGGTTGTCATCACTTCCCGATCCGAGGCTGGCCTTGCCGTGGCCGACATGTACCCGAACCTGCGAGGCCACTACGACGGCCTGGCGTTCAGCGTTCCGGACATCAAGACCCTGGGTGCCTGCGATGTGGTGTTCTTCGCCACACCGCACGGTGTTGCCCATGCCTTGGCGGGCGAGTTGCTGGCGGCCGGGACCAAGGTCATCGACCTGTCGGCGGACTTCCGTCTGCAAGACGCGGATGAGTGGGCCAAGTGGTACGGCCAGCCGCACGGTGCACCGGAGTTGCTGGACGAAGCGGTCTATGGCTTGCCGGAAGTCAATCGCGAGCAGATCAAAAAAGCGCGCCTGATTGCTGTGCCGGGCTGCTACCCAACTGCAACGCAATTGGGTTTCCTGCCATTGCTCGAAGCCGGCCTGGCCGATACTGCGCATCTGATTGCTGACTGCAAATCCGGTGTCAGCGGCGCCGGTCGTGGTGCTTCCGTAGGCTCGCTGTACTCCGAGACATCGGAAAGCATGAAGGCCTATGCGGTCAAAGGGCACCGTCATTTGCCGGAAATCCGCCAGGGCCTGCGTCGTGCAGCAGGCAAGGACGTCGGTCTGACCTTCGTTCCGCACCTGACTCCGATGATTCGTGGCATTCATTCCACGCTCTACGCAACCGTTGTTGATCGCTCGGTGGATCTGCAGGCGCTGTTTGAAAAGCGTTATGCCAACGAACCGTTCGTCGATGTGATGCCGGCCGGCAGCCATCCGGAGACTCGTAGCGTACGGGGTGCCAACGTCTGCCGTATTGCCGTGCATCGCCCTCAGGATGGTGATCTGGTGGTTGTGCTGTCGGTGATCGACAACCTGGTCAAAGGCGCTTCGGGTCAGGCGGTGCAGAACATGAACATTCTGTTCGGGCTGGATGAGCGTCTGGGCCTGTCCCACGCCGGCATGCTGCCGTAAGCTTTATCGCGTACAGCAAAAGGCCCGTCTGACGGGCCTTTTTGCATTCCGGGCCGGCGATTGGATTGGTTGATATACCATAACAATAGTTGACCGCTTTTCTAGGAGAAGCGGATAATGCGCGTCATCACGCAATATGACGGCGTAACGCCGGGAGATAGTCAGCATGAGCGTCGAATCCTTCACCCCCACGGCTTTGCAATTCACCCACGGTGCCGCGCACAAGGTGAAGAGCCTGGTCGATGAAGAGGGGAATGATCGCTTGAAGCTGCGCGTATTCGTTACGGGCGGCGGTTGTTCAGGTTTTCAGTACGGCTTCACCTTCGATGAAGAAGTGGCCGATGACGACACCATCGTCGAGCGCGAAGGTGTGAGTCTGGTTGTCGATCCGATGAGCTTTCAGTACCTGGCAGGTGCCGAGGTGGACTACCAGGAAGGTCTGGAAGGTTCGCGTTTCGTCATCAAGAACCCGAATGCGACCACCACTTGTGGCTGCGGTTCTTCGTTCTCGATCTGATCAGCGCGCCTGCATTACAAAGCGCCGCATGGCCTCAGGGCCCTGCGGCGTTTTACTGTGTGGAGAATTTATGCGGGGTAGATGGCGCCCAGTACGCGCAAGCCGCGGGCACCGGTAACGCTCGGGCGGTTGGCCGCAATACCTTCGAGGCAGCAATGAGCCAGCCACGCGAAGGCCATGGCTTCGACCCAGTCGGGGTCTACGCCGTAAGTGGCAGTGCTGCTGACACTGGCGTTTGGCAATAGGCTGGCCAGGCGGTTCATCAACGCGGTGTTGTGGGCCCCGCCGCCGCAGACCAGTAGTTCCTGCGTGTCTGCCTGGGCGCTTTGCAGTGATTCGATGATGGTCAGCGCGGTCAGCTCAAGCAGCGTCGCCTGAACATCTTCGGCGGCGAAGGCTGGCAGTTGTGCCAGGTGCTGTGTCAGCCAAGGTAGGTTGAATACTTCCCGTCCGGTACTCTTCGGGCCTTTGGTTACGAAGAACGGATCGCTGAGCAGCTCATTCAATAGAGCCGGTTCAACCTTGCCGCTGGTGGCCCATTGGCCGTCGCGGTCATAGTTGTCGCCACGTTGCTGATGAATCCAGGCGTCCAACAGGACATTGCCCGGGCCGCAGTCGAAACCGGCAACAGGCTTACCGGGTTCGATCAGGCTCAGGTTGCTGAATCCACCGACGTTCAGCACGGCACGATTGCCGGTCCGTTCTTCAAACAGTGTCTCGTGGAAGGCAGGAACCAGCGGTGCACCTTGTCCGCCGGCAGCGACGTCACGGCTGCGGAAGTCGCTGACCACGGTGATGCCGGTCAGCTCCGTCAGCAGGGCCGGGTTGCCGATCTGCACGGTGAAACCGCGTGCCGGTTCGTGGCGGATGGTCTGGCCATGGCTGCCGATCGCACGAATGTCGTCAGGCTTCAGTTGCTGCTGAGCGAGAAGGGCATGAATCCCTTGGGCTGCCAGTTTCACCCAGTTCTGCTGGGCGATGGCGGAGCGGGCGATTTCGTCCGGGCCGCTGGCACACAAGCCGAGCAGCTCGGCGCGCAGGGAATCGGGCATCGGGATGTAGTGAGAGGCGATCAGCCTGATCGCCGGGGCTTGCTCGACCAGTGCGATGTCCAGGCCATCAAGGCTGGTCCCGGACATCACACCTATATAGAGCGCCATGACTTAGCGCTTGCTCGAAGCTAGCAGAGTGGCTTTTTCCTGTTCCATGCGCGCCATCAGTGGCTGGCTTTGGGCGAGGAATCGTGGGCGTTCGGCCTTGGCAATCGGATCGGCCATTGGCAGTTTCTGGCCCAGCGGGTCGACGTGCACACCATTGACCTGGAACTCGTAGTGCAGGTGCGGCCCGGTGGAGAGGCCGGTGGTGCCGATATAGCCAATCACCTGGCCCTGTTTCACCGTGCCGCCAGTCTTCACGCCTTTGGCGAAGCCTTGCATGTGGCCGTAGAGCGTGGTGTAGGTATTGCCGTGCTGGAGAACCACGGTATTGCCGTAGCCACCACGGCGGCCGGCCAGCAAGACCTTGCCATCACCGGCAGCCTTGATCGGCGTGCCACGCGGTGCTGCGTAGTCGACGCCTTTGTGGGCGCGGATCTTGTTCAGGATCGGATGTTTGCGGCCCATGGAAAATTTCGAGCTGATGCGGGCGAAGTCCACCGGTGTGCGGATGAACGCCTTGCGCATGCTGTTGCCGTCAGCGGTGTAGTAGCTGCTGTTGCCTTGTTTGTTGGTGTAGCGTACGGCGGTGTAGGTCTTGCCGCGGTTGGTGAAGCGCGCCGACAGGATCGGGCCAGTGCCGACGGCCTTGCCGTTGACCACCTTTTGCTCGTAGATCACGTCGAACTCGTCGCCCTGGCGAATATCCTGGGCGAAGTCCACGTCGTAGCCAAACACACTGGCCATGTCCATGGTCAGGCTGTGAGACAGGCCCGCTCGGGCCGCGGACTGCGACAGCGAGCTGTTGATCACGCCATGAACGTAAGCCGAGCGCACGCTCGGTTTGGCGGTAATGCGGTTGAAGGTGTAGCCCTTGTCGTTCTTGGTCAGGCTGATGCTTTCGAGGTCGTTGAGCTTGCTGTGCAGGTTGGTCAACTGGCCGTCAGGGCTCAGTTCGAATTCGAGTTTTTGCCCATGCTTGAGCTGGCTGAACTGCTTGGCCTGCTTGTCGCTGGCCAGTATTTCATGCACTGAGGTGGCTGGGAGACCGACCTTCTCGAACAGTGTAGAGAGGGTGTCACCCTTGGTGACGATCACTTCCCTGTGGCTTGCCGGCTTCTTTTCTTCGACGACCGGCGCCGGTTCGGTTTGAGCGGTTTCCTGAGTGTCTTCGGCGCTGTTGTCGATCTGCGCGAAGGGGGAGGTTGCTGGCTCATTTGTGGCTTGAACGGTGTCAGCAGCGTCTTGATCTTGTGTCAGTTGTTCAGCAGGGCTTTCCAGTTCAAGACTCAGGGTTGTCTTTTTGGCTTCAACATCGCTGGAAGGGAATACCAGGAGCGCCAGACTGAGAAGGGCGGCGATGCCACTTGCGGCAAGCAAGTGGGTCTTCGGGTAAAGCGGCGGCGCTTTAGACGATTCTGTGGTCATAAGTGGTTTTGACTTTGAAAAAGATGAATTGGAAAAGATGAATGACATGATGAAGATGAAATAACTGTATAAAATATAACCAAATCATCTCTGAAGCAAGTCCGCAGGCGCTCTGTCTGCGGATTGGCGTCCGTGCGCCGGGCAAACCTTGTATTTGGCGCGCGATCTTGTATGGTTGGTTCCCTTTGAATCTGAGCCTTGCGGGTCTGTTATGAAGTCGGTTGAAGAGCAGCTAGCGCTGATCAAACGTGGTGCGGAAGAACTGTTGGTCGAGTCCGAGCTGATTGAAAAGCTCAAGCGTGGCCAGCCGCTACGTATTAAGGCGGGCTTCGATCCAACGGCTCCGGATCTGCACTTGGGTCACACCGTGCTTATTAATAAGCTGCGCCAGTTCCAGGAGCTGGGGCATCAGGTGATCTTCCTTATAGGTGACTTCACCGGGATGATCGGCGATCCGAGCGGCAAGAGTGCTACGCGCCCGCCGCTCACTCGCGAGCAGGTCCTCGAGAATGCCGAGACCTACAAGACTCAGGTCTTCAAGATTCTGGACCCGGCAAAGACCGAAGTGGCATTCAACTCCACCTGGATGGATCAGATGGGGCCGGCCGACTTCATTCGCCTGACTTCGCAGTACACCGTGGCTCGCATGCTCGAGCGCGATGACTTCGACAAGCGTTACACCACCAATCAGCCAATCGCCATTCATGAGTTCCTTTATCCGCTGGTTCAAGGGTACGACTCGGTAGCCCTGCGCGCAGACGTCGAGCTCGGCGGCACCGATCAGAAGTTCAACTTGCTGATGGGGCGTGAACTGCAGCGTGGTTATGGTCAGGAGGCCCAGTGCATTTTGACCATGCCGCTGCTTGAAGGCCTGGATGGCGTGAAGAAGATGTCCAAGTCCTTGGGCAACTACGTCGGTATACAGGAAGCGCCGGGTGTGATGTACAGCAAGCTGGTTTCCATTCCGGATGCGCTGATGTGGCGTTACTTCGAGTTGCTCAGCTTCCGCTCCATGGATGAGATCAATGCGTTCCGCGCTGATGTGGAGGCGGGTGCCAATCCGCGCGATATCAAGATCAAGCTGGCTGAAGAGATCGTTGCACGCTTCCATGGTGAGGAGGCTGCGGCCAGTGCTCATCGTGCTGCCGGTAACCGTATGAAGGATGGCGAGCTGCCTGAAGATCTGCCGGAAATCGAATTGACTGCTACCGAGGATATGCCGATCGCTGCTGTCCTTAATAAGGCAGGGTTGGTCAAGAACTCGGCGGTGGCGCGAGATCTCCTGGGTTCCGGTGGTGTGCGTATAGATGGTGAGGTTGTCGATCGCACCTTTATATATGCACTGGGCGCGACCCATGTTTGCCAGGCCGGGAAGAAGGCATTTGCGCGTATTACGCTCAAATCCGAATAAAGCTGAGATAAAGGGTTGACGGCGAATTTTAGAAGCCTATAATTCGCCCCACTTCCGGCGCAGTCGAAACGGAAAACTCCTTGGTAAACAATGAGTTATGCAGTTTTCGGCAGCAGGTTGCTTCAGGTCATCGAAGCCAAAAGGGAGTTGAAAAAGGGGTGTTGACAGCAGCGTGTAACGCTGTAGAATTCGCCTCCCGCTGACGAGAGATCTGAAGCGCAAGTGGTTGAAGTTGAAAAGGAAACTTGGAAAACTTCTGAAAAATACCACTTGACAGCAAATGAGGCTGCTGTAGAATGCGCGCCTCGGTTGAGACGAAAGATCTTAACCAACCGCTCTTTAACAACTGAATCAAGCAATTCGTGCAATTCGTG
>NZ_JBFUHR010000017.1:0-142975 GCF_056402295.1 Pseudomonas sp. P4_B3 | reverse complement strand
CGGCATAGGGGACGGCCTTCACAGGCCGTTCCCCTGCCACACCACCCGGCATGCGGGTCCGCACCGGGCGGTTCGAGAGATTGAGGTCAGGAGAGACGCGGTAAACCCGTTCTGTCGAACCACGCCATATCGAGCACTCGGTTGAGTTCAAGAGCGCTATTGCGCCACCAGGAGCGAGAGTTTCCCGCCACTTTGCGGGCAGTAACCTCACTTGCACCCAACTTGCGTAGCTCTCGATAGATCGTTGCACTACGCCGCCATTGCTTGAGCTGGATTGCTCGTAGTCGGTGTCGTATCCATTTGTCCAGCTCTCGCCAGATTCTGGGGGTTTGCGACAAGCCGAAATAGCCCTTCCAGCCCAGCATGTAGGGCCTTAATCGATCGACAACTTGTTGCAAGCTGCGACCACCTGAGCGCCGGGTAAACCAGCGGATGCGTTGTTTGAACTGCTTGCGCGCTTTGACTGCTACCGTTCTCTTGACGCCTTTGGGCGACGCCCAAAAGGCAAAGCCAAGAAACTTGCGGCCAAATGCACTCGCTACTGCACTCTTGCTCTCGTTGACGCTCAAGTGCAGCTTTTCATACAGACGCTTTAGCAGAGCCATTACCCGCTGCCCAGCCTTGCGGCTGCGAACATACACGTTCGCATCGTCGGCATAGCGCACGAAGCAATGACCTCGACGCTCAAGTTCCCGATCCACTTCGTCCAGCAGCACGTTCGCCAACAACGGCGACAGCGGGCCGCCTTGCGGCGCCCCGCAGCGGCTGTTCTCGACCACGCCATCGATCAGCGTTCCCGCATCCAGATACGCCCGAATCAGCCGGATAACCGCCCGATTCGCAATCCGCTTGCGCAACCGATCCATCAAAATGTCGTGGTCGACCCGGTCGAAGAATTTCTCCAGATCCACATCCACCACCACTTTGCGCCCTGAAGACACATGACGCTGAGCCGCCAAAACGGCGTCCTGCGCAGAGCGTCCAGGACGAAAGCCGTAGCTGTGTTCACTGAACGTCGGATCGAGTAATGGCTGCAAGACTTGCAGCAACGCTTGCTGGATCAAGCGGTCGGTGACCGTTGGAATACCCAGCTCGCGTTCGCCGCCGTCAGACTTGGGGATGACCACGCGGCGTACCGGACTGGGCCGGTAGACACCTGAGAGAAGCTGTTCACGAATCGCGGTCCACTGGGTGAGCAAGTGTTCGGCGGTCTGTTCAATATCCAGACCATCGACGCCCGCTGCACCCTTGTTGGCCTTGACCCGCTTCCACGCCCGTTTCAGGTTTTCTCTCGCAAAGGCCCGCTCCAGCAGCCCTTGCCCTGCGTTATCGGGTTCATCTTGCGGGCGATTGACCTCGTCGCTGACGGGACTTCTCACGGCTTCACCGCTCGTTATCTCCGTCCGCCCCGCGTTTGGCAGGCATCTGACTTCCGGTCGTTCGCATCAACATGGCCTATAACGCTTTCTCTCGTTCGGCCCTTCGTCAAAAAAAAGACTACTACGGCCTCTGCTGACTTCTCGCTCCGGCTAGCGCCGTCGCCCTTTCAGGCGTGAGGCGAGATCTCCCCAGGTAAGAACGCAATCCTTCCCCGCACAACCGCCGGATTTACGTTGCCGCCCCTTTGACCACAAGAGCTTCGCAGTTACATGCCCGCTCGCCCTGGTCGGCATCGCCTTGTATCCGGTTCTTGTCCATCGGCTCACGGTTTCGATCCACGCTTCCTCCCCACACTCGGTCGCCCTCATGCAGTTGCGCTTCACTTCGTTCGCTGTGGCCAGCTTACGGCGGGACTTTCACCCACAAGATTGCGCCCATGCTGGGCGCACATGCCAAAAGCCCCGTCACCAGGACAGGGCTTTTCACTTGAAGCTTGCAGCTAAAGGTTTGTAGCTGCCTTTAGAACACCACACCCTGGCTGCGCAGGTAGTCGTCGTAGGTGCCGCTGAAGTCGGTTACGCCGTTAGGGCTCAACTCGATGATGCGGGTGGCCAGGGACGATACGAACTCACGGTCGTGGCTGACGAAGACCAGCGTGCCCGGATAGTTCTCCAGCGCCAGGTTCAGCGCCTCGATGGATTCCATGTCCAGGTGGTTGGTCGGTTCGTCCATCACCAGCACGTTCGGCTTTTGCAGGATCAGCTTGCCGAACAGCATGCGGCCTTGCTCACCACCGGAGATGACCTTGACCGACTTGAGGATCTCGTCGTTGGAGAACAGCATGCGACCCAGGGTGCCGCGAATGATCTGCTCGCCTTGGGTCCACTGGCCCATCCAGTCGAACAGGCTGACGTCGTCTTCGAAGTCATGGGCGTGGTCCTGGGCGTAGTAGCCCAGCTCCGCGCTTTCGGTCCACTTCACGGAACCGGCGTCCGGGGTCAGCTCGCCCATCAGGGTGCGCAGCAGGGTGGTCTTGCCGATACCGTTCGGGCCGATGATCGCCACGCGCTCGCCGGCTTCGACGGTGAAGCTGAAGTTCTTGAACAGGGTCTTGCCGTCGAAGCCCTTGGACATCTGCTCGATGGTCACGGCCTGGCGGTGCAGTTTCTTGGTCTGTTCGAAGCGGATGAACGGGCTCACGCGGCTCGATGGCTTGACTTCGGCCAGCTGAATCTTGTCGATCTGCTTGGCGCGGGACGTGGCCTGCTTGGCTTTCGAGGCGTTGGCCGAGAAGCGGCTGACGAAGGTCTGCAGTTCGGAGATCTGCGCTTTCTTCTTGGCGTTGTCCGACAGCAGTTGCTCGCGGGACTGGGTCGCCGCGGTCATGTACTCGTCGTAGTTGCCCGGGAACAGGCGCAGCTCACCGTAGTCCAGGTCGGCCATGTGAGTGCAGACGCTGTTGAGGAAGTGACGGTCGTGGGAAATGATAATCATGGTGCTGTTACGCGCCTTGAGGATCGTTTCCAGCCAGCGGATGGTGTTGATGTCCAGGTGGTTGGTCGGTTCGTCGAGCAACAGCACTTCCGGATCGGAGAACAGTGCCTGGGCCAGCAACACCCGCAGTTTCCAGCCTGGCGCCACTTCGGCCATCGGGCCAAAGTGCTGTTCCAGGGGGATACCCAGGCCCAGCAGCAGTTCACCGGCACGGGATTCAGCGGTGTAGCCGTCCATTTCGGCGAACTCGGTTTCCAGCTCGGCCACGGCCATGCCGTCTTCTTCGCTCATTTCCGGCAGCGAGTAGATGCGGTCGCGCTCGGCCTTGACCTTCCACAGCTCTTCGTGACCCATGATCACGGTGTCGATCACGGTGAATTCTTCGTAGGCGAACTGGTCCTGGCGCAATTTACCCAGGCGTACGTTCGGCTCCAGCATGACCTGGCCGCCGGACGGCTCGAGGTCACCGCCGAGAATCTTCATGAAGGTCGACTTGCCGCAACCGTTGGCGCCGATCAGACCGTAACGGTTGCCACCGTTGAATTTGACCGAAACGTTTTCGAAGAGCGGCTTGGCGCCGAACTGCATCGTGATGTTAGCTGTAGAAATCAAAGGTTTTTCCTGCGAAGCATTCAGAGTAGCCAGGGTTGCGGCAGTACCGGTTCAGTATCCGTTCCACTGTCCGGACCCCGGGATATTCATCCCGATCGGCAGTGAAAGATCCATCTGGCATCAAGTGGACAGCAGCATGTGGCGCGCTTGGCCCGAGTCAACGTGCGCTGAAAGGGGATTTCCCGCTCTCAACCTGGGTCGCGCGTAAAGTTTGGCGGCGATTGTACTGGTCTGGCTCTTTAAACGATAGGGCGTTGAGGCCACTGCAACGCTTTGGCGGATTTTGCAGACACATTTTCGCAGTCACAGGTTAACTATTGGTTACAAACTGTGGCTAAAATGTCATCCATCAGCCGGAAACCGACCATCGGTAAGGCTCGATGGCACTACGGCGCCGCTGTTTCGTAATCAGTCGCTGCACAAGACCCCCAGGACTGGCATGCCGGTAAAGGGCGCAGTTTGTTTACTTCCGACCTGTGACGATTCCAGTGAAACTCATCATTGCCGTTATCTACGTTGTCTCCATTGTGTATGTCCACCTGCGCGGTCACGTGCGCCACAAGCTGGGCCGCCAGTTGAGTGATCACTCGACGTTTCTGGCGCCGATCAATTGCTTTCTTTATCTGTTTTCGAAAATCCCCAACAAGCCTTATCTCGACCCGGCCGATTTTCCCGACCTGAGCCCGCTGCAGGCACATTGGGAAGAAATCCGTGCCGAAGGCCGGAATTTGCTTCACGCCGGTGAAATCAAGCGTTCGAAGCAATACGATGACGTCGGTTTCAACTCGTTTTTCAAGACCGGCTGGAAGCGCTTCTATCTCAAGTGGTATGGCGACAGCCACCCGTCGGCCATGAAGCTCTGCCCGCGCACCACTGAGCTGGTGCAGGGCATTGGTTCAATCAAGGCGGCGATGTTCGCCGAGTTGCCCCCGGGCTCCAGACTGGTGCGCCATCGCGATCCGTACGCCGGTTCCTACCGTTATCACCTGGGCCTGGAAACACCCAACGCTACCGGGTGCTACATCAATGTCGATGGCCAGAACTACCATTGGCGCGATGGCGAAGCGGTGATGTTCGATGAGACCTACATTCATTACGCAGAGAACACCACGCCGCACAATCGCATCATCTTGTTCTGCGACGTCGAGCGGCCGATGAAGTATCGCTGGGCTGCGGCATTCAATCGCTGGTTCAGCCGCACCGTCATGTCGGCGGCAGGTGCGCCGAACCAGGCGGGCGACAGGACCGGCGGGCTCAACCGGCTGTTCAGCAGGATCTATAAGGTTCGCCTGCACGGCAAACAACTGAAAAAGCGCAATCGCACGCTTTACTACCTCGAAAAGTGGTCGATCTTCGCCGGATTGCTGGTGGTCATCATTCTGATCTGAAGGGGTGTGTTCGGGCTGCTGACGATGAAGCCGGAACATCCAGCCTATTACGTCTTGCCGGGGAGGTTTTTGTTAACAAAGCTGAACCCCGGGCGTAGCGTGGTATCGAAGTCCTTATCCACGCGACGTAGAGAGGCACCCCATGAACCGATACGTGTTTGGCGCCATTGTGCTGGCCTTGAGTGCCATATTGGGCTCTCTGGCCGATGCCTCTGCTGCGTTGCAATTGGCCCAGAACCTGCCGGGCCGCACCAACAACAACCCTTACAACAGTCCGATCCACCGGGCCAACCCCAACAGCATGCAAGGCACTCAACCCAGTGCCCCGGCCATACGCGGACCCAATACCGTGCCGGTCCAGCGCTCGCCGACGCTGGACAACGGTGGCATCGGTAATCGCTATCCCGACCGGACCGCTCCCGCCAGCCCACCGACATTCATTCCCAATCCTGCCCCGCGAGACACCGGCAGCAACAACCGTTGAGTGGCAGGCATCACCTCTGCCCGCTACTTTTCACCAAACCTCATGTTCATCGGAAAAGGAATCCTGCATGTTGCGTAAAAACCTATTGGCAACCCTCTGTGCCAGCGCATTGATCAGCGCCACTGTCCCTGTGCTTGCCGCGCCCGCCCAGACGATGAAAAGCGAAGAAGGCACCCTCGAGGTCACCCCCGTCGTGACGGGGCTGGAGCACCCCTGGGCGCTGGCATTCTTGCCGGATCGTAAAGGCATGCTGGTAACCGAACGGCCTGGCAACCTGCGACTGGTGACCGCTGACGGCAAGCTGTCAGCACCGCTCAATGGCGTGCCAACGGTCTGGGCCAAGGGGCAGGGCGGCTTGCTGGACGTGGCGTTGTCACCGGATTTCAAGCAGGACCGGACGGTCTATCTGTCCTATGCCGAAGGTGGTGGTGAGGATAACAAGGCCGGCACAGCAGTGGGCCGCGGCCGGCTCTCCGACGATATGACGGCGCTCAAGGATTTCCACGTGATCCTGCGTCAGGAACCCAAACTCTCGGTGGGCAACCATTTCGGCTCGCGGCTGGTGTTTGATCGCGACGGCTATCTGTTCGTGACGCTGGGGGAAAACAACGACCGCCCGACTGCCCAGGACCTCGACAAACTGCAAGGCAAAGTGGTGCGGATCTACCCGGACGGCACGGTGCCCAAGGACAACCCCTTTGTCGGCCAGGCCAACGTGCGCCCGGAGATCTGGTCCTACGGGCAGCGCAATCCGCAAGGCGCGGCGCTCAACCCGTGGAACGGCACGCTGTGGGAAAACGAACACGGCCCCCAGGGCGGCGATGAAATCAACATCATCGAGCGTGGCAAAAACTACGGCTGGCCGCTGGCGACCCATGGCATCAACTACTCCGGTCAACCGATTCCCGAAGCCAGGGGTGATACCGTCGAAGGCACCGTTGCCCCGAACCATGTCTGGGAAAAATCCCCGGGCCTGAGTGGCATGGCGTTCTACGACGCCGATCGTTTCAAGGCCTGGCAGCGCAACGTGTTTATTGGCGCGTTGGTCAGCCAGGAACTGATCCGCCTGGAGTTCGATGGCGACAAGGTGGTGCACGAGGAGCGTTTGCTCGGGGAGTTGAAACAACGTATTCGCGATGTGCGGCAGGGGCCGGATGGCTATTTGTATGTATTGACCGATGAGGAGAACGGTGGCATTTACAAAGTCGGGTTGAAGTTGCCGGCTGACTAATGGCATCTACAAAACTTGCCATTGACTTGCCACAACCGTCCGGCTAATTTCGAGCCATGACTTCCACCGTATTGCGCTGCCAGCCAAGCATTATTACCGCCATTCCTCATTTGGCGGGCTAGCTCACGACTGCAGCACCCAACCCGCCCTAGAGGCGGGTTTTTACTTTCTGTCTCCCGGGTCCCGATCAATGTCAGGAGACGACCATGAGTTTTACCGCTGATCAACAGGCCTTGCTGGAACGCTACGTCAAAAAAATCCTTGCCGCGCCGGTGTATGAACTGGCCGTGCGCACGCCGTTGCAACCGGCACCGGCCTTGTCCGAAGCCTTGGGCAACCAGATCCTGCTCAAGCGCGAAGACTTGCAACCGACCTTTTCCTTCAAGATCCGCGGCGCCTACAACAAGCTGGTGCAACTGAGCGAGGCGCAAAAGGCTTGCGGCGTGGTTACCGCTTCTGCCGGCAATCATGCCCAGGGTGTGGCGCTGGCTGCTCGGGAGTTGGGGATCAATGCCACCATCGTCATGCCATGCACGACGCCGCAATTGAAGGTCATCGGGGTTCGCAGTCGTGGCGCCGATGCTGTATTGCACGGCGAAAGCTTTCCGTTTGCACTGGCCTATGCACTTGATCTGGCCCGGGAAACCGGTCGCACCTTTGTTTCGCCCTTCGACGATCCGGAGGTGATCGCCGGTCAAGGCACGGTGGCCATGGAAATCCTGCGCCAGCATCAAGGTCCGCTGGATGCGATCTTCGTGCCGGTGGGTGGCGGGGGGCTGATCGCCGGCATCGYCGCTTACGTCAAATACTTGCGACCGGAGGTGCGCATCATCGGCGTCGAGTCGGAGCATTCCGCGTGCCTGCAAGCTGCGTTGCTCGCCGGCGAGCGAGTTATCTTGCCAAGTGTCGGCACCTTCGCCGACGGGGTGGCGGTGGCGCAGATCGGCGCTTACGGTTTTGAGGTCTGCCGGTTTTGTGTCGATGAGGTGCTGAGGGTCAGCAACGATGAGCTTTGCGCTGCAATCAAGAATATCTATGACGATACCCGCTCGATCACCGAACCTTCCGGCGCGCTGGCGGTGGCCGGGATCAAGAAGTACGTGGCACAGAGCGGGGCTCGTGGTCAGACCCTGGTCGCCATCGACTCGGGTGCCAACATCAATTTCGACAGCCTGGGGCATGTGGCCGAGCGAGCTGCGTTGAGTGGCGCTCCGGCATGACACTCGGGCAGGCCGACGGCGGGCGCCGCAAGCGGGCGCCACAAGGGTCCGCCGGATGGCCGGATTATTCCTGAACGGCTTTCTCGACCTTGGTCGACGCCGACCAGATGCGGTAGCGCACTTCGATGTCCTTGGGCACGTACAGCACGAGCGGCAGCTTGCTGTTGTAACGCAGCAGGAAGCCGTCACCGACCACCGGTACAAAACCCTGTTTGCTCGTGCCGGTCGGGCAGGCCATCAGCGTGCTCATCGGGCCAATGACTTTTTCCAGGCGATAGAACGGGTAGCCCCAACCCTCGAGGTTCTTCTCTTCGAGAATGCCACCCAGACGCGGGTTATTGCAGTCGACGGTCATCGTCTTGCCGGCCAGGATCTCGACCTGGAAGTCGTTTTCCCGGGTCTGTGGTGCGAGGTGAATCACCTGGCGGGTAAACCCGCTTTCGGCCTTCGGATAGGGCGCGGTGTCTTCGAGTTTGGCGGCGTGCGCCAGGCCGGCAAGCCCCAGTGCGGCTAGCGCTGCGCAAGCGTTAACGGTCAAAGAACTCATGATGCCTCCTTGCTTGAAGTGAAGGGCGGCATTTTTACTGTGGTGCGCAGTGAATGCAAACCCGTGGCGCCCAGCGTGCAAATTTCAAGGTCACAAGGGGTGTATATTGCAAACGGCATGACAGGCTTTACAGGTGTCTTGCCTGAACCCATGAATTGCCGATGAGCTGCACAGCGAAATCCGGAGCATGATTTATGCTGTATCTGTCCTTGAAGCTTGCCGGGATTTCATATGAGCGAGCATTGACCGTTATTGGCAGTCTCACATAGGAGGGAGTCGCCATGTTTCTTTCTGCCTTGGAACTTCGCAACATCATTGAAAGCAGTTTTCTGCCCGTGCGCTGCCAGTGCACGCTGTCACCGGATCTGTCGATGACCGTCAAGGTCTATGCAGACGGGCAAACCGATCACCTGGATCTATTGGTCACCGGCATTGATGCTTCCGGGCTCAATGGTTGCCGGGAAATCAACGAGTTGATTGCCCGGCTGCGTTCCAAACAGCATCACGTCGAGGTCGATCCCCACTCGATGCTGGGCAAAGCGCTTTAACCTGCGGTTTCGAGTTCCACGGACACGCGCCGGGTCTGGAAGAACGCCAGGCCCAGCGCCAGTTCAACGGCAACCGTCGGCAAATCAGACTTTTCGGTCAGCTCTGGTTCTCGCAGGCGTCGGAAAGTTTACGGTAGGTAATTTCTGCGGGTTTTCCCCTGTCATCGATGTACTTCATCTGGGCATTTACCACTTTGCACTCAAGGGTGTCCGGCTCGGTCAGTGAAATCACTTTGCTGACATGCAATGGCATGCCGTAGTGATAGGGCACGGCTTGAGAGTCAGTGGTGTCATTGGCCTGAGCCAGGCCGGCAAACGCAGTGCAGGCGAGGGCGGTGGTAACCAGCAGGGTACGAGTGTTCATCAGCGATCTCCGGTGCGGACGGAAAGTCAGTTCGATGTGTCGCTTGTCGAACTTGCCGCACTGGGCGTCAGAGCAGTCTGAGGGCGTGCGGTCCAGTGAAGTGTTGGACCGCACGGTTAAGCGAGGGTTAACCCGGCTGAACGCCGTCTGTTGCGAATGCGCGATCCTGTGTATCAGTTAAGACCATCGGGCGCCTGATGGAAAGTCATCGCGAGCAGGCTCGCTCCTACATTGGATCGCTGTCGGGCATGAATCTACTGTAGGAGCGAGCCTGCTCGCGAAGAGTCCCTCGAATTCAGCGCAAATCCAACTGCTGCCGATAAGGCAAATCCGGTCCGGTCTTGCTGCACGTCAGCGCCGCCGCCTGGACCGCGAACTTCAGCATGCGGTCGATCTGCTCGCGGCCAAGTTGCTTCACACCCTCCACCGAATCCAGCTGCTGTTCGGTCAACCAGGCAATCAGCGCCGCCTGAAAGGTATCGCCCGCGCCCACGGTGTCGGCGATTTTTACCGCACAGGCAGGAGCCGACCACGAACCGTGAACCCGGCTGAACACGCTCGCGCCATCGCCGCCCCGGGTCAGGAACACCAGCTGACARCGGTGTTGCAACCAGCCTTCGATCACCTGCGCCGGGTCTTGGCCGGGGTACAGCAGATGCAGATCCTCGTCGCTGACCTTGATCAGATCAGCCAGTTCGACCAGCGTCGCGATCCGTGCACGCCACAGGTCAATGTCCGGCTCCGGGTTCAGGCGCACGTTCGGATCGAGGCTGATCAGGCGCTTGCCGCTTTCCCGGCGCACCAGTGCCAATAGGGTGTCGGCAATCGGCTGCACCACCAGGGAGAACGAACCGATATGCAGGCCGCGTACCTCAGGCCCGAGTGCCGGCAGGTGCTCCGGTTGCAATTGTCGATCCGCGCAGCCTTCGCCACGGAAGCTGTACTGCGGTGAGCCATTGGCCCCGACCGCGACCATCGCCAGGGTGGTCGGCGCGGCAAAATCCAGCAGGTAGTCCTGGCACACGCCTTCATCTTGCAGCACTTGCAGCAGGCGCCGCCCCAGGTAATCGGTGGACAACCCGGCCAACAGCGCCGCGTCCACGCCCAATCGGCGCAAGCCCACTGCCACATTGAACGGCGAACCACCGGCAATGGCTTTGAAGTTCACTTTGGAAGCCAGACCGCTGGCGTCGTTTTCACTGAAAAAATCGAACAGCGCTTCGCCACACACCAGGTACATAGTTGTTCACTCTTCAAAGGGTTGCGACATGCTGTTGATAGCGTTCATACGCCTGCTGACAGGCGTGTACATTGTCGGCGACCGGCAGGGTTTCACTGGCCGGGTCGAGCTTCACGCAACGCTCGCACAAGTCCGCCAGACTGTGTTCGTGCCCGTTCGCCCGGGATACGCACCAGGCCGCCTGGATCGCCGCACCGAGAGCCGCGGCCTCGCTTTGTTCGGTGCAGATCACCGGGGTGTTCATGGTGTCGGCGACGATCTGCCGCCACACCGCGCTTTTCGAACCACCGCCGATCAGCCGAATGCTGCGGCTTTGCAAGCCATTGTGGCGTAACAGGTCCAGTCCGTAACGCAAACCGAACGTCGTGCCTTCGACCACCGCGCGGCACAGATTGGCCCGGGTCAGATTGGTCATGGTCAGACCCGACAGGCTGCCACTGGCATGGGGCAGGGCAGGCACCCGCTCCCCGTTGAAAAACGGCAACATGCTCACACCTTCGGCACCGATCGGCGCCTGGGCAACGAGCTCATTGAACTGATCGATGTCGAGGTCCAGCAGGTCACGAATCAGACCGGTGGCATTGGTCAGGTTCATGGTGCAGATCAATGGCAACCATCCGCCACTGGAAGAACAGAACGTGGCGACTGCGGCATCCGCGGCGACGCTCGGTTGATCGGCATAGGCGTACACCGTGCCGGACGAGCCGAGGCTCATAGTGATTGCACCGGGCTGGATGTTGCCGGTGCCAATGGCGCCCATCATGTTGTCGCCGCCGCCACTGGACACCAGTGCCCGCGGGTTGATGCCCAGGTGTTCGGCAATGCCCGGCAGAACCGTACCGACCGCCTGATGGGCATCGATCAGCTCAGGTAGCGCGGCTTGCAGGCGTCCGCTCGGGTCGATGTCCAGCAACAATTGCAAATCCCACCGGCGCGTACGCACATTGAAATACCCGGTGCCCGAGGCATCGCCGTATTCGCTGCAACTGCGGCCGGTTAGCCAATGGTTGAGGTAGTCGTGGGGTAGCAGGATGCGGGCGATGCGGGAAAACACCTCGGGATGCTGCTCTTTGGTCCATAGCAGTTTGGACAGGGTGTAACCCGGTGCGATGACCACGCCGAGGCGTTCCAGCGAACCCTTTTCGCCGCCCAGATGGGCCAGCAGGCGGTCATTTTCCGGGGTGGTTTCGGTGTCGCACCAGAGCTTGGCCGCACGTAATACCTTGCCCTGATCGTCGAGCAGCACCAGGCCATGTTGCTGGCCGGAGACGCCAATGCCGAGGATCGACTGGCCATCGGCTTCAGCCGCGAGCAAGGCGCGGCGGGTGGCGGTGGTGAAGGCTTCCAGCCACTGCTGGGTGTCCTGTTCGCGGCGGCCATTGGCCGCGCTGATCAGGCTGTGGCTGGCCGCTCCCTGGCCGAGCACCTCACCGCTGGCCGCGTCGAGGATGATGGCTTTGGTGCCCTGGGTGCCGCAGTCGATGCCGAGGAAGAGTTGTCGGGTTGTCATGCAGGATCCTTGGATATCAGTAAACCCTCATCGCGAGCAGGCTCGCTCCCACAGGAGATCTTCAGAGAACACACATGTTGCGCTCGACGATTATCCAATGTGGGGGCGACGGTGCGGCGATCCGACCTGCTCGCGATGACGGCAGTTGCTACACCACCGACCTCAAGCCAGCACCCGCTCCAACGTTCGCGACACTCCAACCCCGCGCAAACTATTGCAGCACCACTCGAACGCTGCGACAAACTCCGGTGAGCGCGCAATGGCCGTACCAAAAATCTCCTCGACCGCCAACAATCGCTGGGTAATCAACACATCATCGGCCACCAGCGTCTGGCAGAACGCTGCGCGTGGGTCCGGGATCGAATAGGTCTCGCCATGCTCATCCACGCCCTTGAGGTACAGCGCCCACGCCGCCACCACCAACGCTGCTCGCTTGGTCTCACGGCCATCGGCGATCAAGCGGTTGATGGTCGGCACGGTGAATTTCGGAAACTTCGACGAGCCGTCCGAACACACCCGTTCAAGCTGATCGGCAATCGCCTGATTGGAGAAGCGCGTCACCAGGGTGTTCTTGTACTCGGCCAGGTCAATTCCCGGCACCGCCGGCAGCTGCGGCGTCACATCCAGGTCCATGTAGGCGCGCATGTAGCGCACGAACAGCGGGTCGTTCATGGTCTCATGGACGAAGCGGTAACCCTTGAGGAATCCCAGGTACGTCAGCGCCAGATGACTGCCGTTGAGCAGCTTGATCTTCATTTCTTCGTAGGGCGTGACGTCGTCGGTGAACTGCACGCCAACCTTTTCCCAGGCCGGGCGACCGTTGACGAACTTGTCTTCCAGCACCCATTGCACAAAGGGTTCGCAGACCACTGGCCAGGCATCGTCCACCCCATGCTGGTCGGCCAGTTGCAGGCGGTGCCGGGAACTGGTCGTCGGCGTGATGCGGTCGACCATGGCGTTGGGGAAACTGACGTTGGCGTCTATCCAGTCGCGTAATTCGCCGTCGTGCAAGGCGGCGAAGGCTAGCAGCGCCTTACGGGTGACGGCACCGTTGTGCGGCAGGTTATCGCAGGACATCAGGGTGAAGGCCGGCGTGCCGGCGGCGCGACGCTTGGCCAGTGCGGCACAGAGGAAACCGAACACGGTTTTCGGCGCCTCCGGATGCGCCAGGTCATGCTGAATCTGCGGCAAGTGCGCCATGAACTCACCGGTGCTGTCGTCGATGCAGTAACCGCCTTCGGTGATGGTCAGCGAGACGATGCGGATCTCGGGACTGGTCAGTTTGTCGATCAACGCCTGGGCATCGTCCTCTGCCAGCAACATGTCGCGAATTGCCCCGATCACCCGCACCTCGGTGTCGTCGTTATCACCAAGTTCGAACAGGGTGAACAGGTAGTCCTGATCCTTGAGATCGTCACGGGCGCGGCGGTCCTCGGCGCGCAGGCCGACACCACAGATTGCCCAGTCCAGCGCTTCTCCGGTATTCATCAGTGCATCGGAGTAAAACGCCTGGTGGGCGCGATGGAAACCGCCGACGCCGATGTGCGCGATGCCTTGGCGGGTATCGCCCAACGCGTAGGCGGGCAGGACCACTTCAGGCGCGAGGCGGCTGAGGTTGTGTTTGTTCAGTTTCATCGCAGGCTCTCTGAAATCAGGCAGCAACGCGCAGCGGGCGGGTCAGTGCCACGCCGTCGGCATCGAATAAATGGCAGTGTTGCGCATCCAGGTGCAGGCTCAGGGTTTCGCCATAACGGCTGGCCAGATCGCCGCGAACCCGCATGGTCAGGGCTTCGCCGGACGAGGTCAGGACGTGGCAGAAGGTGTCGCTGCCCAGGCGTTCGCTGACATCGGCGGTGACCTGCAAGGTGCAGTCGCCGGGTTTGGCCAGTTCCAGATGCTCGGGGCGGATGCCCAGCGTCACCGCACTCCCGACGCTCAAATGACTGCCGCTCAAGGGCAGGCTGATGCGGGTTCCGGCGTCCAGTTGCACTTCACAGCCCTGACTGTCGGTGCGTGTGACCTTGCCTTTGAGAAAGCCCATTTTCGGTGTGCCCAGAAACCCCGCGACAAACAGGTTGGCCGGCTGGTGATAGAGGTCCAGCGGCGAGCCGACTTGCTCGATCTTGCCGCCATTGAGTACGACCACTTTGTCGGCCATGGTCATCGCTTCGACCTGATCGTGAGTCACGTAGATCATCGTGGCTTGCAGTTCTTTGTGCAGGCGCAACAGTTCCAGGCGCATCTGCACGCGCAGGGCGGCATCAAGGTTGGACAACGGTTCGTCGAACAGGAAAATTTTCGGGTTGCGCACGATAGCCCGGCCAATCGCCACGCGCTGGCGCTGGCCGCCGGACAGTTGCTTGGGCTTGCGCTCCAGCATAGGCCCCAGTTCGAGGATGCGCGCCGCTTCGCTGACCTTTTTCTCCACCTCGGCCTTCGCCACGCCGGCCAGGTCGAGGGCGAACGACATGTTCTTGCGCACGCTCATGTGCGGATACAGGGCGTAGGTCTGGAACACCATCGCCAGGTCGCGCTTGGCCGGGCTCACTTCGGTGATGTCGCGGCCATCGAGTTCGATGGTGCCGCCACTGACTTCTTCCAGCCCTGCGATCAGCCGCAGCAACGTGGATTTGCCGCAACCCGACGGGCCGACGAAGACCACGAATTCCTTGTCGTTCACTTCCAGGTCAATGCCCTTGATGATGGAAAAGCCTTCGAAGCCTTTTTGCAAATTCTTGATTTTCAGGTTGGCCATGGTGATGGGCCTCCGTTTGTTGTTGTTTAAGATCAAAAGATCGCAGCCTGCGGCAGCTCCTACAGGGGAGTCGCGGTGCTTGGGGGCTCTGTGTAGGAGCTGCCGAAGGCTGCGATCTTTTGTTTTTGATTCATTTCACGGCGCCGAACGACAGGCCGCGAACCAGTTGTTTCTGGCTGATCCAGCCGAAGATCAGGATCGGCGCACAGGCCAGGGTCGAGACGGCCGACAACTTGGCCCAGAACAGTCCTTCGGGGCTTGAGTACGCGGCGATCAATGCGCTCAATGGCGCGGCTTTCGACGAGGTCAGGTTCAGCGACCAGAAGGCCTCGTTCCAGCACAGGATCAGCGACAGCAACACCGTGGACGCCAGTCCGCCCTTGGCGATGGGCAGCAACACCCGGAGCATTTCCTGCGCCAGCGTTGCGCCGTCCAGGCGCGCGGCTTCGAGGATGTCCTTGGGGATGTCCTTGAAGTAGGTGTAAATCATCCAGACCACGATCGGCAGGTTGATCAGCGTATAGATGACGATCAGTGCAATGCGCGTATCGAGCAGGCCGAAACTCTTGGCCAGCAGGTAGATCGGCATCAGCACGCCCACCGGCGGCAGCATCTTGGTCGAGAGCATCCATAGCAGTGTGCCTCGGGTGCGCTGGGTTTCGTAGAACGCCATGGAGTAGGCCGCAGGCACCGCGATCAGCAGGCACAGGGCCGTGGCGCTGAAGGAAATCACCACCGAGTTCCAGGCGAAACTGAAATAGTCGCTGCGCTCGTTGATGTGCAGGTAGTTCTCCAGCGTCGGCATGAAGATGAACTGCGGCGGCGTGGCGAAGGCATCGATTTCGGTCTTGAAACTGGTCAGTACCATCCAGAAGATCGGGAAGAAAATCAGGATCGCGATGGCCCAGGCCAATGTACCGAGCAGCAGGCTTTGCAAACGACGGGATTGTTGAAGAGTCATGGCAGGCCTCAGGCTTTGTCGGTCAGGTTTTTGCCGATCATTCGCACCAGAATGATCGCGGCGATGTTGGCGATGACCACGGCGATCAAGCCGCCCGCCGAGGCCATGCCGACGTCGAACTGCACCAGCGCCTGGTTGTAGATCAGGTAGGCGAGGTTGGTCGAGGCGTAGCCGGGGCCGCCGTTGGTGGTGGTGAAGATTTCGGCGAACACCGAGAGCAGGAAGATGGTTTCGATCATCACCACCACCGCAATCGGCCTCGCCAGGTGCGGCAGGGTCAAGTGCCAGAAAATCGCGATGGGTCCGGCACCGTCCAGGCGCGCGGCTTCTTTCTGTTCCTGGTCGAGGGACTGCATGGCGGTCATCAGGATCAGGATCGCGAAGGGCAGCCATTGCCACGAGACAATGATGATGATCGACAGCAGCGGGTAGTGCGCGAGCCAGTCCACCGGTTGCGCACCGAACAGCTTCCAGACGTAGGCGAGAATCCCTGATACCGGATGGAAGATCAGGTTCTTCCAGATCAGCGCGCCCACCGTGGGCATGATGAAAAACGGCGAGATCAGCATCACCCGCACGATGCCGCGACCGAAAAACTCACTGGCCTCCAGCAGCGCACTGATCAGCACGCCGAACACCACACTGATCAGCAGCACGCTGCCCACCAGCAACAGCGTGTTGGTGGCGCCGGGCAGGAAGCCCGAATCGGTGAGGAAGTAGGTGAAATTTTCCAGCCCGACGAACGCGTTCTCGCCGGGATTGAGCAAGTTGTAGCGGATGGTCGAGAAGTAGACGGTCATGCCCAGTGGCACGATCATCCACAACAGCAGCAATGCCACCGAAGGGCTGACCAGAAACCAGCCGGGATTGGTCACGCGGCGTTTGCGCTGGGGTTGGACAATGTCCATGTGAGCTTTGGCAGTTGATGTATTCATGGTGATCAGAACCGAGTCATACAGACTTATGGATATCCACTGTAGGAGCGAGCCTGCTCGCGATAGCGCTGTATCAGTCACCCACAATGTTGAATGGGAGCCCGTCATCGTGAGCAGGCTCGCTCTCACAGGAGGCGAGAGCGGGGTCTGGGTTACTTGGGATAACCCGCGCGCTTCATCTCGCGCTCGGTGGTTTGCTGGGCCGCCGCCAATGCCTGGTCGGCCGTGGTCTGGCCGATCAACGCTGCAGAGAAGGACTTGCCGACCTGGGTACCAATGCCCTGGAACTCGGGAATGGTCACCAACTGGATGCCGATGTACGGCACAGGCCTGGCGCCCGGCTTGCTCGGGTCCGCGGCCTTGAGTGATTCCAGCGTGACCTTGGCGAATGGCGCAGCGCTCATGTACGCCTCGCTGTAGGTCGAGGCCCGGGTACCCGGCGGCACGTTGGCGATGCCGTCTTTTTCCGCGACCAGTGCGCCGTATTCTTTGGAAGTGGCCCAGGCGCTGAAGGTTTTCGCTGCTTCCTTGGCTTTGGAACTGGTGGGAATGGCCAGTGCCCAGGAGTACAGCCAGGCCGAGCCCTTGTCGGTGACTTGATGCGGCGCATAAGTGAAACCGACGTGATCGGTGACCTTGCTCTGGGCCTTGTCGGTGACGAACGAGCCGGCGACGCTGGCATCGACCCAGATCGCGCATTTGCCGCTGTTGAACAACGCCAGGTTTTCATTGAAACCATTGCTCGAGGCGCCCGGCGGGCCGGATTTCTTCATGGTGTCGACGTAGAAATTCAGCGCGCTTTTCCACTCGGGGCCGTTGAATTCCGGCTGCCACTGTTCATCGAACCAGCGAGCGCCGTAGGCGTTGGCGACGGTGCTGATCAGCGCCATGTTCTCGCCCCAGCCGGCCTTGCCCCGCAGGCAGATGCCGTACTGTTCCTGCTCGGGTTTGTTGAGCCTGGCGGCGAATTCACCGATCTGCTCCCAGGTCGGGCGCTCGGGCATGGTCAGGCCGGCGTCGTTGAACAGGTCGGTGCGGTAATAGGTGATCGAGCTTTCGGCGTAGAACGGCAGGGCATACAGCGAGCCTTTGACCGACAGGCCTTCGCGCACCGACGGGAACACGTCATCGAGGGCATAGCTGGCCGGCAAATCCTTCATCGGCGCCAGCCAGCCCTTGGCACCCCAGAGTGCGGCTTCGTACATGCCGATGGTCAGCACGTCGAACTGCCCGCCCTGGGTGGCGATGTCGGTGGTCAGGCGCTGGCGCAGGACGTTTTCTTCGAGCACCACCCAATTGAGCTTGATGTCCGGATGCTCGGCCTCGAAGGTTTTCGAGAGCTTTTGCATGCGGATCATGTCGCTGTTGTTGACGGTGGCGATGGTCAGGGTCTGGGCGCCGAGACTGGCGCTACTGAGGGTCATGCAGGTGAGGGCGAGCAGAGCTTTTACTGACGGTTGCATCGTGCACTCCTTTTCTGCACCCAATGGGTTGCAGAAGGACAGTTATTGTTTTTGTGTCTTCCTGCGGAGGGAAGAATGTGCACTGATTACATCCTTCAATGGAGGGCGAGACAAATCATCCATCGCACTTTGATCGATACTTTTTTGCACTGGGGTTTTGGCAGGTAGACGCAGGGAAGGGCTTTTCAGCGAAGGAGGGGTATTGAATCCGTACAGGTTTCAGGGGGTAACGCTGTACCTGTGGGAGCGAGCCTGCTCGCGAATGCGTCGTGTCAGACGACATTTTGCAAACTGACACACCGCCATCGCGAGCAGGCTCGCTCCCACAGGGATTTGAGGTATGTCTTCAGCCGAGGTTTTGCTCGGTCAACCGCTGCACCACCAACCGCCGGTAGTGCGACGGGGTCATGCCCTTGAGTTGCTGGAAGCGCCGGTTGAAGTTGGAAATATTGTTGAAGCCCGATTCGAAGCACACGTCAGTGACCGGCTTGTCGCCATCGGCCAGCAACTCGCAGGACTTGCTGATGCGCAGGCGATTGACGAATTCGACGAAATTGCGCCCGGTGGCCTGCTTGAATACGCGGCTGAAATACGTGGGCTTCATGCCCAGGTGCTCGGCGACTTCCTCCAGCGTCAAGTCCCGGGCGTAGTGGGCAAAAATGTAATCCACTGCGCGGTTGGTGCGATCGATGTTGTGCTCGTCGGCCAGTTGTGGCGTCGTGGCGCCAGAGAGCAATTGGTAGTCGTCGGTGGCCGCGAGCAACTCCAGCAGAATGAAAAAGTGCCCGAGCCGGGTGATGCCGCTGGTTTCGGCGATGCGCTGCATCAAGTCCATGGCCTGGGCGATGGTGTGCTTGCAGCGAAACTCGATGCCGTATTGCGCGCGCTCCAGCAGCGGCGCCAGGGTCTTGAGTTCGGCAAACACCTGATAGCCGCTGTCGAACAGCTCGTCGGTGAAGTTGACCAGCATGTCGCGCTTGGGCACCACTTCGTCCTCGGCCACCTGGCTGATCCAGTTGTGGGGCAGGTTGGGGCCGGTCAGGAACAGGGTTTGCGGATAGAAGTTGCCGATGTAATCGCCAATGAACACCTTGCCGGAACTGGCGACGATCAGGTGCAACTCGTATTCCTTGTGGAAATGCCAGCGCACCAGCGGGCAGGGAAAGCCATGCTGACGGTAGATGATGGACAACCCGTTGTGGTCGTCCATCAATTCATAGGAAGGATCGGTGACTCTGGCGGTGCGGGTCATGTCAGGGCGCTTGTGTTGTTATCCCGCCCTGATCATGCCTCCAGCCGGATGGATAACGCTACTCTGCCGTTTGAACGTACGCCCAGGCGGATATCAAAAAACCGCGCACCATTGCCTCATGGCCGCTGTTGCTTGAGGCGGGATTGGGCCTTCATTACGTTTGCCGCGCGGCAGTTGTGAACCAGGTTTGACTCTTCAAAAAAATCCACATTGATAATGCTGCATTTGTGAATCCATGGTTTGTTTACATCGAACCAATCATTCAGCTCTTTGGGGATGCTAACCGGGCCACCGACGACGGAGTAAGCGGTGGCAGATAGAGACCATGGGAAACTTGAAGAGGGAGGGGTCGTCATGACGGTTTCAATAAAAGATTCGAGGTATTGGACATCGGTGATGGCGGAGCCGCTCCATTTATGTTGAACGCTCCTGCAAAAGGCTTGTGGGTCCAGGTCCGGGTGATGATCGGCGGCGAGCAGTACCCGTTGAGTCCTGCTGATGCGTTTCAACTGTCCAAGCGTCTTGCGGCTGTGTTCAGGAGGAATGATGAGTTCGCCTAAACTGCGCACGAGGCGGTCACTGAATTCCTTGAAGTTAACGGGACGATTTCCACGTTCCAGTTTGTGGAAGTCGAGGATTATGAACTCATCGGGATTATGCACTAGAAAGCTGGATACATCCTGAGCGAGCTGAGAGAGCTCGCGATAGGAGCGTATTCCGTTATGGTGAAAGTAAAAATACGAGTAACTATTGCCATTCCTGATATTCATGTCAAATTCAAGTCTGATGTCGAATGCCCTGGCGCCGTTCATCAGTTGATAATAAAACGAGTCGTTTTGGCAGACGGCCCAGTGCATGGTTGGTGCCCAGATATAGTTACCGTTCTTGTCTGAGCCGGTATTATGTGCGCCAGGCAAAATCAGCTCGCCGAGCGTCAAGTTTTCGATGATTGGAATATTACTCATCCAGTCGTTGAGTGTGGGTTTATAGTTGCCATACTCAAAGCTTGGTTGTATTTCGTTATTGTCGTCCATAGTGCGTCCGTGCAAGTGGGTTGGATACAGTTGTTTATGCGCTAAATGCTTTATCGCATTTGGCGGAGAGGGGTTTTATAGCAACTAAAAAACAGGAAAGCCACTCATGCGACTCAGGCAGGAGTGGCGGGGTGTTTCGTATTGTTAATAAGTTATCTAGTGAGTTTTATACAGGGTTATTTTCGGCGACTCATTGGGCCCGGTTTTTCGCTTCAATCCATTGCGCCATGTATTGAGTACTTTTGTGGTGGTGATGGCGCAACATGCTGCCGGTAAAGTTATCTCGCCGAATGTCGGACAGGTGCCGCTGACAAGCAACCAGCCGTTCAATCAACGCCGGGCCATGAATGGACGGCTGGTAGCGACTGGCCAACAAAGCGCGGGCTTGATTCTGGGCGCTCAACCATAGGGCCTTGTCGTTGTGCAGTTGCACGGCATGATCGGCGAACTCGCGTGCCGAACGGGTCACTGCACCGGGCCAAGTCTCTTCGCCATGCATCGCCTCCGCACCGACTGGCGTCGTCACATTCGGTGTGCCACAGAGCATTGCATCGACGATTTTGCCCTTGATACCTGCGCCAAAACGCAAGGGCGCCAGGCACACCCGCGTCGCCGACATCACCTGCAAGGCGTCCTCTGCCCAGTTCATTACGTGGAACCCCTGCGCCACGTTATGTAACGCAGTGGCCTTGGGTGGTGTGTAGGCACCATAGATATGCAATTGAGCGCTGGGTAATTGCTCGCGAATCAGCGGCCAGATAGCGGTTTTCAACCACAGCACCGCATCCCAATTGGGTGCATGGCGAAAGTTGCCGATATGCAGAAAGTGCGCCCGGTCTTCGAACGCTACCGGCGCATTGGCCGCAAGTTCGACCATCAATGGGCACCAGTGCAACAAGTTGCGTGGAATCCTGAACTGCTCGACCAGCAATTCGATTTCCACTTCGGAAACCATCAGCGTCAAATCACAACGATAAAACGAGGCGATTTCGCGCTTTGCCAGATCGGTGTTGGCCATGTGTTCAAATTCTTCACGCTCTGCCTGGGCGAACAGGCCACTGAAGTCATTGTTGTCATCACTGGTTTTCAAACGCTCCTTGAGGCGTTGATGCCGGCCATGCCTGAGGCTTTGCAGGTCGCAGCTTTCGAGCACGCGCAGGGCATCGGGACAATGCTTCTCGACCCGCCATCCGAACTGTTCCTCCATCATGAATTGATCGAACAACACGATGTCCGGCGCCAGTTCGCTGATGAACTCGTCGAAACTGCTGTTGTTCAGCTCGATCGGCACTTCGCGAATGCCCAACGCCGTCAGGTCTGCGCGTTGTTCGCCGAAGCCCGCCGGGCTGCTGAACGTGATGTCCCAGCCTTGCTGCAGGAAAACCTCGAGGATTTGCATGACATGCCCGCTGGCCGCGGAAGAGCGGGGCTCGGGCCAGACGTAACCAATGACCAGGACTTTGGTTGCGCGGGGCTGGTTCATGTACGGGAATTCCTTGAAGCGAAGACAGGGCAGGGACGAAAAAGGCGCGCATTAAACCACAGCGGATCGCAACGTCACTCGAGAATGTCTTTGACCTTGTCGCGCAACTGATCGATGGAGAACGGTTTGCCGATCAAGTGCATGCCTTGAGGCACTTCGATGGTTTCGGCATAACCGCTGGCAAACAGGATCGGCAAGGCTGGACGTAAAACACGTGCTTCATTGGCCAGTTCGCGGCCGTCCATGTTCGGCAAGCCCACGTCGGTCATCATCAGATCAATGTGCTGGCTCAAGTCCTTGAGTGTCTCCAGCGCCTGCTCGCTGCCATTGGCTTCCAGCACCTTGAACTCCAACTCCTCCAGTACATCGACGATCAGCATGCGCACGATGGCATCGTCTTCGACGACAAGGATGGTGGAGCCGTTGACGGATGACATAGTGAGATTCCCGATAAAATTGGCATTGCCAGCGTTCGAAAATACCAGCTTCTTGCATCAGTAAGTGGCGGATCCCGACAAGTTCCCGACGCGATGCAAAAAAGAGTGCGGCGCAGGTCACGCAAGGATAACCCGCCGCTTTGCGCGGCCGCAGCGGAATGTAGGACCTTGCGCGAAACCATGTCAGAAAATTGGATCAATGTGCCAGTTTTGCGGCAAACTCCTTGCATCCCGACAGTTCGACAAGGCCTGACCCATGACCTCCGCGTCCACGGTTGATGAGCAACGATTTCGTAAACTCCTGAGCCGCAACATCAGCCTGCCGTTGGGTCTGGGCCTCATCAGCGCAGTGTTCTTCGTTTCGCTGATCAGCTATTTACTGTCGACGATCCAGTGGGTGCAACACACCGACCGGGTGATCAATAACGCCAATGAAGCGCTCAAGCTGACCGTGGACCTGGAAACCGGGATGCGCGGTTTCCTGCTCAGTGGCGACGAACATTTCCTCGATCCCTACGAAACCGCCAAACCGCGAATTGCCGTGGCCCTCAACACCTTGCTCGAGCTGACCGCCGACAACCCGGTGCAGACTGACCGCTTGCTGCGGTTGCAGGCATTGCAGCTGGAATGGGCCAGCTACGCGCAATCGCTGATCGATTTGCAGCGCAGCAGCGGTGACTATCGCGCCGTGGTCAAGGCCGGACGCGGCAAACGCCTGACCGATGAAATTCGCAAGCAATTCGAGGACGTGATCGACTCCGAGCAACAACTGCGCACCGCTCGCAATGAAGACGTGCGGCGCACCACAGTCTGGAGTATCAGCCTCTATCTGTTGTTCATTGCCGGCGTCAGTGGCTTGCTGGCGTATGTCGGGCGCCGCGATTTGCTCAATCTTTCGCAAAGCTACGGCGTCAACCTCGCTGCCCAACAGGCCAGCGCCCATCGCCTGGAGCAGCAAGCCTGGTTGCGCAACGGTCAGACTCAACTCGCCGGGCAGGTGCTGGGACAGTTGAGCCTGAGCCTGCTGGGACGCAATATTCTGCAATTTTGTGCGCAGTACCTTGGCACCGCCGTGGCGGCTATTTATGTGCGCGAAGACCACGGCGGCCTCAAACGCATCGCCACCTACGGGTTTTCCCGTGAGCAAGAAGAGCGGGAGCAACAGATTTACAGCGAAGAAGGCATTGTCGGCCAGGTGGCGCAACAGGCACGGTTGATTCGCCTGGACGAGGTACCGGTTGATTACTTCAAAGTCAGCTCCGGCCTCGGCGAAGGTTTGCCGCGCAGTGTGCTGGTGGTGCCCACCAGTGATGACGAGCGGGTCAATGGCGTGATCGAACTGGGCTTTCTGCGCTCACTGACGGACCGTGACATTGAATTGCTTGAGCTGATTGCCGGCAACATCGGCACCTCGATCGAGGCTGCACGCTATCGTCAGCGTTTGCAGGAGGTGTTGGCCGAAACCCAGCAACTCAACGAAGAGTTGCAAGTTCAGCAGGAAGAGCTCAAGACCGCCAACGAAGAGCTCGAAGAACAGTCACGGATTCTCAAGGAGTCCCAGGCGCACCTGGAAATCCAGCAGGTGGAGCTGGAGCAGACCAACGAACAGCTCGCCGAACAGGCACAAGCTCTGGCCGAGCAACGCGACGCCATGGAGCTGAAGAATACCGAGCTCAATCAGGCCCGGATCCAGCTCGAAGAACGTGCCGTAGAGTTGCAGCGCTCGAGCAAGTACAAGTCCGAATTCCTCGCCAACATGTCCCACGAGTTGCGCACGCCGCTGAACAGTTCGTTGATCCTGGCCAAGCTGCTGGCGGAAAATCCGGAGGAAAACCTCAGCGCCGAGCAGGTCAAATTCGCCGAATCGATCTACTCCGCCGGCAATGACTTGCTCAACCTGATCAACGACATTCTGGACATTTCCAAGGTCGAGGCCGGCAAGTTGGAGATCCGTCCGGAGAACACCAGCGTGGCGCGTCTGGTCGAGGGCCTGCGCGGTCTGTTTCAGCCGTTGGCGTCGGACAAACAGCTGGATTTCCAGTTGGATGTGCAGGACGGCGCGCCGCTGATGCTGTTCACCGACCGCCAGCGCCTGGAGCAGGTGCTCAAGAACCTGCTGTCCAACGCCGTCAAATTCACTGAAAGCGGCAGCGTGTGCCTGTCCGTCGCCACGGTCCCGAACGACGGCATCGCGTTCAGCGTCCGTGATTCCGGGATCGGCATTGCGGCGCAGCAGTACGACAGCATTTTCGAGGCATTCCGTCAGGCCGATGGCACCACCAATCGGCGTTATGGCGGCACCGGACTGGGTTTGTCGATCTCCCGTGATCTGGCGGCCTTGCTCGGCGGCTCCATCAGTGTGACCAGCACGCCGGGGCAGGGCAGTGTGTTTACCCTGGTCTTGCCACAGCAATACATAGAACCGGGCGAAGGGCCTGTCGAACTGATGCGAGCCGCTCCTGTGGCGGCTGCGCCGAGTGTATTGCCGCCCACATTGTCGCCACTGATGGCCGACATCGACATTCCGCGTTTCGACGACGATCGCAACAGCGGTCCGTTCACCAGCCGCTGCATTCTGGTGGTGGAAGATGAGCCGAACTTTGCGCACATCCTCTACGACCTTGCCCATGAACTGGGTTATCAGTGCCTGGTGGCCCATGGCGCCGACGAAGGCTACGACCTGGCCAAGACGTTCATCCCCGACGCGATCCTGCTGGACATGCGCCTGCCGGATCACTCCGGCCTGACCGTGCTGCAACGCCTGAAGGAACACGCCGAAACCCGGCACATCCCGGTGCATGTGATTTCGGTCGAGGACCGGGTTGAAGCAGCGATGCACATGGGCGCCATTGGCTATGCGGTCAAACCGACCACCCGCGAGGAACTCAAGGACGTATTTGCACGCCTCGAGGCCAAGCTGACCCAGAAGGTCAAGCGCGTGCTGCTGGTCGAGGACGACGACTTGCAGCGCGACAGCATTGCCCGCCTGATCGGCGACGATGATCTCGAGATCACTGCCGTTGGCCTGGCGCAGGAGGCGCTGGACCTGCTGCGGGCCTCGGTTTTCGATTGCATGATCATCGACCTCAAACTGCCGGACATGCTCGGTAATGACCTGCTCAAGCGCATGTCCAGCGAAGACCTCTGCTCCTTTCCACCGGTCATCGTCTATACCGGGCGCAACCTGACCCGGGATGAAGAGGCTGAACTGTGCAAGTATTCGCGTTCGATCATCATCAAGGGCGCACGCTCGCCGGAGCGGCTGCTGGATGAGGTGACGCTTTTTCTGCACAAAGTCGAATCGCGGTTGTCCCATGAACGGCAGAAGATGCTCAAGGTCGCTCGCAGCCGCGACAAGGTCTTCGAGGGCCGCAAAGTGCTGCTGGTGGATGACGATGTGCGCAACATTTTTGCCCTCACCAGTGCGCTGGAGCAAAAAGGCGCAGTGGTGGTCATTGGTCGCAACGGCCGCGAAGCGATTGAACGATTGAATGAGGTGCAAGACATCGATCTGGTGTTGATGGACGTAATGATGCCGCGGATGGATGGTTTCGAAGCCATTGTTGAAATCCGCAAGGACCCGCGCTGGCGCAAGCTGCCGATCATCGCGGTGACGGCCAAGGCCATGAAGGACGACCAGGAGCGCTGCCGGCAGGCCGGCGCCAACGATTACCTGGCCAAGCCCATCGACCTGGATCGCCTGTTTTCGCTGATTCGTGTGTGGTTACCGAAGGTGGAACGTATCTAGTGGAGCGCAATTTTTCAATGGAGCGAAACAGCGAAATCGAATTGCGCTTGTTGATCGAGGCGATTTACCTCAAGTACAGCTACGATTTTCGCGATTACTCCGGCGCTTCGATCAAGCGCCGGGTCAACCATGCGCTGAGCCAGTTCGAGTGCAACACCATCTCGGCGTTGCAGGAAAAGGTCCTGCACGACCCCGCCGCGTTCATGCAATTGCTGCAATTGCTGACCATTCCGGTCAGCGAGATGTTTCGCGACCCTTCGCACTTCCTGGCCATCCGCAAGGAGGTGGTGCCGCTGCTGCGAACCTACCCTTCGCTCAAGATCTGGATCGCCGGATGCAGCACCGGTGAAGAGGTGTATTCGATGGCCATTGTGCTGCGCGAAGAAGGCTTGCTCGACCGCACGATCATCTACGCCACTGACATCAATCCGCGCTCGCTGGAAAAGGCCAGGCAAGGGATTTTCTCGATGGAGAATGTCCGCGCCTACACTGCTAATTACCAGCAGGCCGGTGGCCAGTGTTCTTTTGCCGACTACTATACGGCGGCTTATGGCTACGCGATTTTCGACAAGACACTGCGCGAGAACGTGACCTTCGCCGATCACAGCCTGGCGACGGACAGCGTATTTTCAGAAACTCAATTAATTTCATGTCGTAACGTACTGATTTATTTTAATAAAAAACTTCAGGATCGGGCATTCGGACTGTTTCATGAATCCCTCTGCCATCGCGGTTTTTTGGTGTTGGGCAGTAAGGAAACCCCGAATTTTTCAGCCTTCGGCAATCAGTTCGAGCCGCTGGTCAAACAAGAGCGGATCTACCGAAAATCATGAACAGTGCAACGAACTTGCCGGCTATCGAAGTGATCGTGATCGGTGCCTCCGCCGGTGGCATCGGCCGTCTGCCTGTCGAGCTGGAACGAATCGCATGCTAAGTAATATCCAGGCCAATCTGCTGATCGTCGACGATCTGCCGGAGAATCTGCTGGCGCTCGAAGCGCTGATCAAGCGTAAGGACCGAATCGTGTACAAGGCGCAGTCCGCCGACGAAGCCTTGTCCCTGCTGTTGCAACACGAATTCGCCATGGCCATCCTCGATGTGCAGATGCCCGGCATGAACGGTTTCGAGCTGGCCGAGTTGATGCGCGGTACAGAAAAAACCAGGAATATTCCGATCGTCTTCGTCAGCGCCGCCGGGCGTGAACTGAACTACGCGTTCAAGGGCTATGAAAGCGGCGCCGTGGACTTCCTGCACAAGCCGCTGGACATCCTCGCGGTCAAGAGCAAGGTCAATGTGTTCGTCGACCTGTATCGCCAGAGCAAGGCGATGAAGGAACAAGTGCTGGCCCTGGAGCAGAGCCGCCGTGAGCAGGAGGCATTGCTCAAGCTACTGCAAAACACCCAGTTGGAACTGGAGCAGGCGGTGCGCATGCGCGATGACTTCATGTCCATCGTCGCCCACGAAGTCCGTACGCCGCTCAACGGCCTGATCCTGGAAACCCAGTTGCGCAAGATGCACCTGGCCCGGGACAACGCCGCCGCCTTCACCCTGGACAAGATGCACGCCATGGTCGACCGCGACGAACGGCAGATCAAAAGCCTCATACGCTTGATCGAAGACATGCTCGACGTTTCGCGTATTCGCACCGGCAAGTTGTCGATCCGGTCGACGTGTTTCGACCTTTCGACGCTGGTTCGCGACGTGATGCACAACTTTTCCCAACAAATCGACGCCGCCGAGGCGTCGGTCACGCTGGATGCCGAGCAACCGGTGATCGGAAATTGGGATGAATTTCGTATTGAACAGGTGATTTCCAACCTGTTGAGCAACGCTTTGCGCTACGGGGCCAAGGGCCTGGTCTCGGTGAGAGTCTACAGTGAAGAGGGCCGGGCGCTGGTGGACGTGCAGGACCAGGGGATCGGTATCAGCGAAGAAAACCAGAAGCGGATTTTCCAGCAGTTCGAACGGGTATCGGCCAAACATATCGGTGCCGGACTGGGCCTGGGATTGTTTATTTCAGAACAGATTGTCACCGCCCATGGCGGTACTATTACGGTCCAGAGCAGGATTGACGAAGGCGCCTTGTTTCGCGTTTGTCTGCCGCTGCAGGAAAACAGCCGGATAAACGCAACCTCTGATCGACCCCACGGTCGTATCAGCAGCAATCGACCGAACAAAGGCTTCCCATGAGCGAAGATGCACAAGATGTAGTACTCGTCGTCGAGGACGATCCCTCGATTCTGATGGTGCTGTCCGCTTATCTGTCGGGCGAGGGTTACCGCGTGTTGCAGGCGGAAAACGGCGAGCAGGCTTTTGAAATCCTCGCGAGCAAACCGCACCTGGACATGATGATCACCGACTTCCGCCTGCCCGGTGGCATCTCCGGCGTGCAGATCGCCGAACCCGCCGTGAAGCTGCGACCGGAACTCAAGGTGATTTTCATCAGCGGCTATGCCCAGGAAATCCGTGAGACCGACAGCCCGATCACCCGCACGGCGCCGATCCTGGACAAACCTTTCGATCTGGATAAATTGCAGGAACTGATGCAAGACATGCTTTCATAAGCATTCAGGCGCTGATCATCTCCCGCACCTTCGCCGTCAACAGATCAAAGGTAAAGGGCTTGGTGATCATCTGCATGCCCGGATCGAGAAACCCGCCGCGCACTGCCGCAACGGGCTGCCTTTTCACTTGACCCTGGGCCGGGACGACGGTTCAACGAAATTTCAGGCGGGGTCAAAGCCCTTGTTGCAACGCCGGATCATCGGGGTTCATCTGTTCGAGTTGGGCCAACAGGATCTGCACGTTTTGCAGTTGCCCGCTTTCCTTCCAGTAACTGATCAGCAGCACCCGTGCCTTGCGATCGTTCGGATGGCGCTGAACGATTTCCTGCAACTGTTTCTGCGCCGCGTCGAGCTCTTGCTCACTGTGCAATGTGGTGGCCAGGTCGTAGCGGTAATCCCGGTTATTGGGCTCGAGTTCAACGGCTTTGGACAGGCCGAGCAGGGCGAATTCGCTTTGCTCGTGATGCAGCAGCCAGAGCCCCAGGGCATGTTGCAGGTAGGCCGAATCGGGTTGTGCCTGGAGTTGCCTGGCCAACAACTGCCGGGCGGCGTCGTTTTGGCCCTGTTTATCCAGCACTTCGATTTGCAGCACCAGCGCCGGCAGGTTGTCCGGTGCCAGGCGCAGGGTGTTGTCCAGCGCCTGTTGCGCTTCCTTGAGCTCGGCGTTGTGCAGGTGCAGCCGGGCCAGTTGGTATTGGTTATCGGCGCTTTGCGGCTCGCTCTTGAGCACTTGCTCCCAGGCATCGATGGCTTGCTCCAGCGGCCCGAAATACAAGCCGAGTTCATCCGGAGACAAACCCAGCAGCGCGTTGATTGCGGCCAGCCGCACGCTTTGTTCGCTGTCATCGAGCAATGGCCCCAGCAGCAGACTGCGCTGGCCGCTCGGTACCAGGCCGCTGATACTCCTGATCGCAGCGATACGGACCTCGGGCGACTCGTTCTGCAGGTCGGCATCCGCCAGTTTCAGGGCCACCGAGCTTGGATAGTTGGGCAGCTCGGCATGCAACCAGACACGACGCTTGGGGGACAGGTCCGGACGGCCCAATTGCTGATAGAGCACCCGTGCGGCACCGGGTTGACCACCCCGGGTAGCCGCCAGTGCTTCGCTGTAGCCATGTTGTATGGCTTCGGGAACCACCGGGGCGGTATTGCGCAGAGAAACCCACGCTAGGCCGATGACGAGCAGGGCAAAGAGGCTGATAAACAGATAGCGGCGGGACTTGGGCATGCAGGAATCCGGAAGCTGGCGAGCTTTTGCAAAGGTCGCCAGCTTCGGTCAGGCCAGGCTTTGAGTCAAACCTTGACGACGCTCACTGGCGATTCAATGGGCCTGCAAGCGGTGTCGACAGCAAAACCTGTCGAGGCCCCGCAGCAGTGACTACGCTTGCTGGAGGTGTCTCGACGAGTGTTCCCATGCAAGCGTTGTTGCAGTACTTCAAGGCCATGCTCAACCCCGGCCCCGGGGTGTTGCTGTTTGCCCTGCGAACCATCGCGGCCGGTTTGTTGACACTGTATCTGGCGTTTTTGTTCGATCTGGACCAACCCAAGTGGTCGATCATGGCCGTGGTCATCATCAGCCAGCCACTGGGCGGCATGGTGCTGGCGCGCAGTTTTGGCCAAGTCATCGGTACCACCATGGGGGCGGTCGTGGCGGTGGCAATCATGGCGATATTTGCGCAGGCACCGTTGCCGTTCATCACCACCCTGGCCCTGTGGCTGGCGCTGTGCACCGCCGGTGGCACGCTGTTGCGCTACACCAGCTCCGGGGCATTCGTGCTCAGTGGCTACACTGCCGTGGTCATCGCATTGCTGGCGATTCCCGATCAGGACGGCACCTTTTTGCTGGCGGTGACCCGCCTCACCGAAACCTTGCTGGCGGTTGCCTGCGTGTGCGTGGTCAGCCTGCTTACCGCCAGGCCGGAAGCCGTGGCACGGGACTATTTCGCGAAGATCGATCAAATCACCCGGTTGCTGGCCACCCATGCCAGCGCCGTCATCCGCACCGAAGAGAGCGAAGCGGATTTCCAGCACCGACAAATGCAGCTGTTGGGGCAGATCAGCGGCCTGGAGGGTGTGCGCCGGCACATGTATTACGATGCCCCGCGCTTGCGCAGTGCCAACGGCCTGGTGCAACTGTTGGGCAATCAATTGGTGTTGTTGACCGCGCGGTTGACCGCCTTGCGCCACCAGCGGTTGTTGTTGACCGAGCGCTGGGAGGGCGAGTTGCCTGAAGAAATTCAACGGCTGCGCGCCGAAGAACTGGCCTTTCTCGATGAACTGGCGCGGCAGGGGCGTTCGCTGTCCAGTGAAAAGCGCCATCATTTCACGTCGCTGCAACAACGCTTTGATGAGCTGGCCTACAGGGCCGAACAATTGACTGAGCCGCTGCCGGCCACCTTGCGCTCGCTGGCCTGGTCGTTGCGCTGGGAGCAAGCACGCCTTCTGCAGCAACTTGAGCAGATTCTGGAGTTGAGTGATGCCATCCAGAGCGGGCGACCCGCCAGCAGCGTGTTTCGCGGGCGGGAAAACCCGCTGCACCTGGACTTCACCCTGGCGACCATGAATGCCGTCCGGGCCTTTTCCGCGCTGTTGATCGCCGGCCTGATCTGGATCGAAACCGGTTGGGACGGTGCGCGAGGCGCGATGGTGCTGGTGGGCATCCTGTGTTCGCTGATGTCGACGTTTCCCCGGCCGCTGCTGGCCGTTCAAAGCTATGCGCGGGGGTTCGGGCTGGCGCTGGTGGCCTCGGCACTGCTTCAGTTCATGTTTGTGCCGATGATCAGCAATTTCGAGATGCTTGCCTTGTTGCTGGCGCCCTTGCTCTACGCCGTTGCGGTGGGCCTGGCCAGTCCCGCCACTACAGGTACCGGCATTGGCCTGGGGCTCACGACTTTTCTGTTGCTCGGCCCGTTGAACGTGGGGATTGGCCAGAACACCGCGATCCAGTGGTTCGAGTTTGCCGGCGCTTATACCTGCGCGACCGTGCTGGCGTTGAGTGTGTATGCGTTGATCTTTCCGTTCATGCCGGATTTGCGCATGCGGCGGCTCCACAAAGAGAGCTGCGAGCAGGTGTACGCCTTGTTGAAAACCTCGGCGACCGATGAGCAGCAGTTTGCGTTCGAGAGCCGTATGGTCGATCGCCTGACCATGATGCTGGGGCTGCTGCCGGCGACCCGGGAGCCACAATCGCGTGAGCGGTTCCAGGTCAGCCTGGCCTGCATGGCACTGGGTATTGCCTTGAATCAGCTCAGGCAGCAGGGGCAGAACAACGCACTGCTGAGTCCGGATCTGCAAAGTCGCCTGTTCTCGACAGTGCGGGAAACGGGGAGGCTGGTCGCCGGTCGGCCCGGGGTCGAAGTGGCGCTGGTGCTGGATAGCCTCCACACCCTGGGCGACGAACTGGATGCCCTGCATACCGATGTTCATGAGCACTTGTGGTCGGTGTTCCGTATGCGCGTGTCGCTGTTGATCGTGGTGTCGTTCGTCGAGCGTTATCGCGGCTACTTTCAACCCACAGGCCTTGAAGGAGACCCTGTCCTTGCCCATTGATCTGGAAGTGGGTGGTGCCTACCTGCCCCCGATTGCTCAGGCGCTGCTGCTGGGCGTGCCGATTTTCCTGCTGCTGGACTGGACGTTGCGGCGTCTCGGTGTGCTGCAGTTTGTCTGGCACGAAGCGTTGTTCGAAGGCGCGCTATACGTCTGCGTCTGCGCCACATTGATCCTGGTGATGGGAGCCTGATGCCTTGAAGAACATCCTTTCCCGACTCACGACGCTGGCGGTGGTACTGCTGGCCGTTATCCTGGGTTGGTTCGCCTGGGAACATTACACCCGCGCCCCCTGGACCCGGGATGCCCGGGTGCGTGCCGATGTGGTGACCTTATCCGCCGACGTTTCGGGGCGAATCGTCGGCCTGACCGTGCAGGACAACCAGCATGTGAACAAAGGCCAGGCGTTGCTGGAGATCGATCCGGCGCGTTACATCCTGGCGGTGGAGCATGCCAAACGTGCCGTTGAGGTGGCGAAGGCCTCGCTCGGGCAGGCCCAGGCGACCATTACCGCCAGCGAAGCGTTGCTCAAACAACGTCAGAGCGAAGAGCAACGGCGGCGTACGCTCAAGGATCGTTCGGCGATTTCCGGCGAAGAGTGGGAAAAAGCCAACACCGACGTGTCGGTGGCCCAGGCTGACTTGCTGCGTAATCAGGCCAACCTGGTGTTGGCCCAGGCTAACGTGCAACTGGCCATCGCGGCCTTGACCCAGTCCGAGCTCGATTTGCAGCGTACCCACGTCGTCTCCCCGGTGACTGGATATGTCACCAATCTGCTGACCCGGGAGGGCGACTACGCCTCGGCCGGCGGTCCATTGCTGGCGTTGGTGGACAGCGATTCGTTCTATGTCAGCGGTTACTTTGAAGAAACCAAGTTGCCGCGGATCGGGGAGGGCGACCGGGTCAAGATCGAGTTGATGAGTGGCGAGACGTTCGGCGGCAAAGTGCAGAGCATCGCCTTTGCCATTGCCGACCGGGAAAACCTGCCCGGTGGCCGCCTGCTGGCGAATATCAACCCCAGTTACACCTGGATCAAGCTGGCGCAACGGGTGCCGGTGCGGATCGAGATCGATGCCGACTATGCCGGTAAAAACAACCTGAGGGCGGGGACTACTGCCACGGTCACCGTTCAGGAAAACCAAAAATCTGAGGATCACCGCTAACCCGGTAGGAGCTGGCTTGCCAGCGAAAGCATTGTGTCAGCCAACATGAAAAGTGACCGATACACCGCATTCGCTGGCAAGCCAGCTCCTACAGGGGGGATGGGTAAGTCCTGGGCAAAAAAAGCCCCGCGACCGAATGAGACGCAGGGCAAGGAAATTGGTTGGCTGCGGCCAACCAAAGGAGCGCATTAAAACATCGGGTCAGTTGCTGGCGACCGTCTCCGGCTGCCAGCCACCGCCAAGGGCCTTGTAGATCGCGACGATGCCGCGATACAGGTCGACTTCAGCCTGGGCCTGGGTGTCTTCGGCGGCCAGGCGTTCCCGTTGGGCGTCGAGCAGCACAAGGAAATCGGCCGAGCCTTCGCGGTAGCGGATCTCCGCCAGGTCGGCGGCCGAGCGGCTGGACTCGCTCTGGCGAATCAGCGAGATCAGGCGTTGCTGGCGTTTGCCGTAGTCGCTGAAGGCGTTTTCCGATTCTTCCAGGGCCAGCAACACGTGTTGCTCATAGGTCGCCAGGGCGCCTTCGGCATCGGCGTCGGCGCCGCGCAACCGGGCCTTCACACTGCCCAGGTCAAACGCCGCCCAGGTGATGCTCGGGCCGAGCGCCCAAGCGTTGGCTGCCGAGGAGCCGATCTGTGAACCGCGCCCGGCGGTAAAACCGAGGAAGCCGCTGAGGCTGACCCGCGGGAACAGGTCAGCCTTGGCCACGCCGATACGTGCCGTGGCCGACGCCAATTGGCGTTCGGCACTGCGAATGTCCGGACGGCGTTGCAGCAGCTCACCCGGATCACCGATCGGCAATGCCTTGGCGATCGCCGGCAGGTCTTTCGGGCTCATGTCCACGGTCAGCTTGTCCGGACGTTCACCCAGCAGGGTGGCGATACGGTTTTTCTGCCGAACCTGTTCGGCCTGCAGTTGCGGCACGCTGGCCTCGACTGACGCGAGTCGCGCATCGGCACGCTCCACGTCGAGCTGATCACCGACGCCGGCATCACGCAGGCTGACGGTGATCTTGCGCGACTCCTGCTGGTTCTGCAGGTTGGCCAGGGCTATTTTCTCCCGCAGTTGCGCCCCGCGCAGTTGGCCGTAGGAATCCACCAGTTCGGCAATCATGGTGACTTGCAGTTGGTACAGATCGGCCTCGAACGCCTGTTGTTCGGCGTTGGCCGACTCCAGGTTGCGCTGGATGCGGCCGAACAGATCGATCTCCCACGCCATATCCAGGCCCAGGTCGTAGCGTTCGCTGTTGACCCGGTCGGTGGTCTGGCCGGGAATCTGGCCTTTGCCCAAATCACTGCTGACGCGGCTGGTGATGGTCGGCATGGCATCGTTGCTGACGTCATCGCGGATCGCCCGTGCGGCTTTCCAGCGGGCGAAGGCGACGCGCAGATCGCGGTTGCCTTGCAGGGATTGCGTCACCAACTGGTTGAGGGTCGGGTCTTCGAACTGCTGCCACCAGATGCCTTCGAAACGCGAGCGGTCAAAGTTCTTCTGGCCGGCGGCGCCATCGGTGGCGGTCGTGATATTGGCCGCCTCGGTGGTTGGCGTCTTGTAGTCCGGGCCGACGGCACAGGCACTCAGGGCCAGTACCAGCAGGCTCGGCAGGAAGGCTTTCAAACTCATCAATGCGACTCCAGCTTCAGGGCGGCCTTGGCGGCTTTGCGCGCTTGGCCGCGCTCGACAAAGTTACGAATCAGTACGTAAAACACTGGCGTCAGCAACAGGCCGAAGAAGGTTACCCCAAGCATCCCGGAGAACACCGCTACACCCATGGCGTGACGCATTTCGGCACCGGCACCGCTGGAGAACACCAGCGGCACGACGCCCATGATGAACGCGAAGGAGGTCATCAGGATCGGCCGCAGACGCAGACGGCAAGCTTCCAGAACCGCCGCCAGCGGGTTTAGGCCTTCGAGCTGTTTGTCCTTGGCGAACTCGACGATCAGGATCGCGTTCTTGCAGGCCAGGCCCACCAGTACGATCAGGCCGATCTGGGTGAAGATGTTGTTGTCACCGCCGGAGGCGATCACCCCGGTGATGGCCGACAGCAGAGTCATCGGTACGATCAGGATCACCGCCAGTGGCAGGCTCCAGCTTTCGTACTGAGCCGCCAGTACCAGGAACGCCAGCAGCACACAGAGCGGGAACACGAACAGCGCGGTGTTGCCGGACAGGATCTGCTGGTAGGTCAGGTCGGTCCATTCGTAGGTCATGCCGTTCGGCAGTTCTTCCTTGAGCAGTTTCTCGATGGCTTTTTCGGCCTGGCCGGAGCTGTAGCCGGGGGCTGCCGCACCGTTGATTTCAGCGGTGATGAAGCCGTTGTAGTGCATCACGCGGTCGGGACCCGAGGTGTCGCTGACCTTGATGAAGGTCGCCAGCGGGATCATCTCGCCCTTGTTGTTGCGCACTTTCAGCTGGCCGATCTGGTCGGATTCGAGGCGGAACTGTTGTTCGGCCTGAACGTTGACCTGATAGGTGCGCCCGAAGCGGTTGAAGTCGTTGGCATACAGCGAACCCAGGTAAATCTGCAGGGTGTCGAAGATGTCGCTGACGGCCACGCCGTGGGTCTTGGCTTTTTCCCGGTCGATGGCAGCATCGACCTGTGGCACGTTCACCGTGTAGCTGGTGAACAGGCCGGCCAGTTCCGGCACGCTGTGGCTCTTGTTGATGATGTTCATGGTTTCCTTGTACAGCTCTTCGTAGCCCAGGTTGCCCCGGTCTTCGATTTGCAGGCGGAAACCACCGATAGTGCCCAGGCCTTGTACCGGCGGCGGCGGGAAGATCGCCATGTAGGCTTCCTGGATGTTCGCGTACTGGCCGTTCAAGGCACCGGCAATCGCACCGGCGGACATGCTCGGGTCTTTACGTTCGTCGAACGGTTTCAGGGTCACGAACACGATGCCGGCGTTCGGGCTGTTAGTGAAACCGTTGATCGACAAGCCAGGGAAGGCCACCGCGCTTTCCACGCCCGGCTGTTTCAGGGCGAGGTCGGACATGCGCTTGATCACGTCTTCGGTACGGTCCAGGCTCGAGGCATCCGGCAGTTGCGCGAACGCCACCAGGTATTGCTTGTCCTGGCCGGGGACGAAACCGGTCGGGGTGCTGGAGAAACCGAAGAAGGTCAGGACCATCAGGCCGGCGTACAGCAGCAGGGCGATACCGCTTGAGCGGATCACACGGGCAACGGTGCCGACATAACCATGGCTGGCTTTCTCGAAGAAGCGGTTGAACGGACGGAACAACCAGCCACCGAAAATCTTGTCCAGCACCTTGGAGAAACGGTCTTTCGGCGCGTCGTGACCCTTGAGCAATACCGCGGCCAGAGCAGGCGACAGGGTCAGGGAGTTGAAGGCCGAAATCACCGTGGAAATCGCAATGGTCAGGGCGAACTGCTTGTAGAACTGGCCAGTCAAACCGGAGATGAACGCCGCCGGAACAAACACCGCACACAGCACCAGCGCCGTGGCAATGATCGGGCCGGTCACTTCACGCATGGCGCGTTTGGTGGCTTCAACCGGAGTCAATCCGAGTTCGATGTTCCGTTCGACGTTCTCCACCACCACGATGGCGTCGTCCACCACGATGCCGATCGCCAATACCAGGCCGAACAGCGACAAGGCGTTGAGCGAGAAGCCGAACAGGTGCATCACGGCAAAGGTACCGATCAGCGATACCGGCACAGCGACCAATGGAATGATCGAAGCACGCCAGGTCTGCAGGAACAGGATCACCACCAGCACCACGAGGATCAGCGCTTCGAAGAGGGTGTGAACCACCGCCTCGATGGAGCCGCGCACGAAGATCGTCGGGTCATAGACGATGCTGAAGTCCATGCCTTCAGGGAAGCTCTTCTTCAGTTCGGCCATTTTGGCCCGGACTTCATTGGAGATTTCGATAGCGTTGGAACCAGGACGCTGGAAGATCGGGATCGCCACTGCCGGCTGGTTGTTCAGCAGCGAACGCAAGGCGTATTGGCTCGAACCCAGTTCGACGCGAGCGATGTCCTTCAGACGAGTGATTTCACCGTTGTCGCCAGAGCGAATGATGATGTTCTCGAACTCTTCCTCACTGACCAGACGGCCCTGTGTGTTGACCGACAGCTGGAATGCCGTGGCATTCGGTGCTGGCGGCGCACCCAGCGCACCGGCCGCCACTTGACGGTTCTGTTCGCGAATTGCCGTGACCACATCGGTCGCGGTCAGGTTGCGCGAAGCGGTCTTGTTCGGGTCCAGCCATACACGCAGCGAGTAATCGCCCATGCCGAACAACTGCACATCACCGACACCGCCCAGGCGCGCCAGCTCATCCTTGATGTTGAGCAGAGCGTAGTTGGACAGGTACAGCATGTCGTAGCGTTTGTCCGGCGAGGTCAAGTGCACCACCATCGTCAGGTCGGGCGACGCCTTGTCCACGGTGATACCGATGCGCGTCACTTCCTCGGGGAGTTTCGGCTCGGTGCGGGTCACGCGGTTCTGCACCTGCACCTGGGCGTTGTCCAGGTCGGTACCCAGGGCAAAGGTGATGGTCAGGGTGATCTTGCCGTCAGCGGTGGATTGCGAGGACATGTACAGCATGTTCTCGACGCCGGTGATGGCTTGTTCCAGCGGCGCGGCCACGGTTTCGCCGATGACTTTCGGGTTGGCACCCGGGAAGTTGGCGCGGACCACCACGGTCGGCGGCACCACTTCCGGGTATTCGCTGATCGGCAACTGGAACAGCGAGATCGCACCGGCGATCAGGATCAGCAGCGACAGCACCGCTGCGAAGATCGGCCGCGAAATGAAGAATTGGGAAAAATTCATCTTGGAATCCCTTAACCGCGTGGGGTCGTGGCAGCCAGTTTCACAACCGTACCCGGCGCAACCTTGGCAGGTGCGACTTGAGGCAGGTTACTGGCTTCCAGCGCTTGGCGTTGTTGTGCGAGAGCCGCGAGGGTTTGTTCGCTGGCCATCGGAATCACCTCAGGGGTGACCGGTGAGCCAGGGCGCACCCGTTGCAGGCCCTTGACGATGATGGTGTCGTCCTTGTTCAGACCGTTGCGCACGATGCGCAGACCTTCGATCTTCGGACCCAGTTCCACCGCGCGGTAGGCGGTCTTGTTGTCGGCATCCATCACCAGCACGAACTTCTTGCCCAGGTCGGTGCCGACCGCCTCATCGTTGATCAGCATGGCGCTGTACGTACCGCTGCCCACCAGTTTCAGGCGTGCATACAGGCCCGGGGTGTAGCTGCCATCGCTGTTGTCGAACACGGCGCGGCCACGGATGGTGCCGGTTTTCGGGTTGACCTGGTTGTCGACGAAGTTCATCACGCCCTGGTGTGGGTTGCCGTCCTCGTTGGACAGGCCCATATAAACCGGGGTGGTGGCGCCGCGCTTGCCCTGGCGAGCGAGCTCCGTGTACTTGAGGAACACACGCTCGTCCGCGTCGAAGTAGGCATACACCTTGTCGGTGGAGACCACGCTGGTCAGCGGGGTGGTGTCGGCGGTCACCAGGTTGCCGGCGGTGATTTCCGCACGGCTGACGCGGCCGCTGATCGGTGCGGTGACGCGGGTGAAGCTCAGGTTCAGCTTGGCCAGGTCCAGCTGTGCCTGAAGAGCGCCGACGGCGGCGCGGGCTTCCTGGGCGGCGCTGGTACGCGAATCGGCCAGTTCAGCGGAAATGGCGTTGCTGGTGCGCAGGCGTTCACCGCGCTGGGCTTCGTTTTCGCTACGGGTCGCATTGGCGCGCGATTGTGCAACCAGTGCTTCGAGGCGGCGGACCTCAGCCTGGAACGGACGCGGGTCGATCTGGAACAGCAGGTCGCCTTTCTTGACCAGGGCACCCTCTGTGAAGGCCACTTCATCGATCTGACCGGAGACCCGTGGACGAATCTCGACGGTTTCCGGCGCTTCGAGGCGGCCGGTGAATTCGTCCCACTCGTTGACCGGTTGTTCCAGCACCTTGGCCACGCTGACCTTGGCCGCTGGCATGCTGGCGGCGGTTTCCGGGGCCTTGCCGCAAGCGCTGATCACCACTACGGCCAACAAAGCCAAGGGGAAGCGCAAATGTTTGAGTGACTGTTCCATGGATGCATCCGCCAATGTGTTGAGATTGGCGAATGATGCGCGGCGGGTTTGTATCTCACGAATCGAATGGGGCGAAGGTAACTATCATTCGGAATGATATGAGACCCAAGCCAGCCCTCTAGCCTGCGCCTTGTGTCAGGGGGCGATCAACCCGGTTGATGGAAATTCTGTGTTTCCAGATTTGCAAAGGTATGAGGGAGGTCGATGTGCCGGTTTTGGACGCCCTATGGTGAGGTGCATTCAATGAGGTATCAGTCATTTTTCGATACAGCCAAAGCATACGAAATGTAATTCGTATAATGAAGCTGCTGTATTAAAGGTAGTTAATTGTTTGCTGAGGTGGAAAAAAATTGCGAAGTTTCCTGTAATGATTCATCAGGAAAGCGTAAGTGGGACTATTGAATGGCTCTGGTATGCTGAGTTTGTGTTCAGCCAATTAGAGGAAAAAACATGAGTAACATGAGATTGCCGAAGTCCCTGAAAAGTGGAAGCAGGATCGCTATAGTTTCGCCAGCGGGTTATTTGACCAATCCGGCCTTTTTGGATCACGTTACTACGATGATTAAAGAGCAGGGGTATGATTTTGTATATTCAAAAAACTGCTTTGAGAAGTATGACAATCATTATGCCTATGCAGGCACCCCGCAGCAAAGGTTGGCAGATTTACAATGGGCGTGCGATGACCCGAATATCGACGCTATCTGGGTGACTCGTGGGGGTTATGGAAGTGTACAGTTGCTGGATGGACTAAATTTTAGTGCCATTTGTAAAAATCCCAAATGGCTGATTGGTTATTCCGATATCACTTACCTGCACAGCGCTTTCAATCGCCACGGTATCGCTACGATCCATGGGCACAACGTCGTACGAACCCTGAGTAATGGCGTTCCTCCTCCGCCGTCTGCCTACGGCAAGATTTTTGATATTTTGAAGGACCACGCGCCAGAGTATAAGATTGTTTCACATGCACTGAATAAAATGGGCAAGGCCAAGGGGCGACTGGTGGGTGGAAACCAGACTATTGTTGGAGCCGTTTCTGGAACCCGCTACGACTTCGATTACAAGGGAGCAATATTGTTCTTGGAGGAGGTCGGAGAAAATGCTTATTATAGAATCGATCGGCAAATGCAAACGCTGGAAACGGCAGGTGTGTTGGCTAAAATAAAAGGCATCATTATAGGCTCCATGCGGGATATAGGCGGCGTGAAGTCGGATTTTGACGAGGCTGCTTATAGCTTGATTCATCAAATTACAGAAAAATATAAAGTGCCTAAAATATTTGCTTTTCCCGCAGGGCATATACCTGATCATTACCCGTTGATTATGGGGGCGGAGGTTGAGATGGAAGTGCGGGCAGACCAGAGTATCGTGAAATACTCCCTGTCTCATAAACGCTCTTGATTCGGGATATTCTTCGGGTGGTCAAATAAATGTTGAACACTCGAAGAAGCCCGCAGTCGCACTCATTTTCATGGACCATCAGGCGCACCTGTTGGTCTTAATGTAACGCCTCAACCGAAACTGGCAGGGGTAGTGAACCTGACGTAGGGCAGGAGTGCGCTTGTGCATTCAGTAGAAACTCCATACGGCCGGCAACACTGCAGCGCACTGACGTTCTACGTATCGGTCGCGACTGTTCATCGGTAAGTGATCCATAAACCCCACCTACCGTATGGCCGGGGTATGAAGTCAGGTATCCGAGTCGGATATATGCTCCACTTGAGTTCTTACCCCAAACAACCGGTCGGCTATCTGCCGACCTCGCTCCAGTCCTTCAGCCGTCAACCAAATCGATTTGTTTTTGTTCACCGGATTACTGATGAAACCCTGTTCATGCAATCGGTTCATGGTCTCGAAGTCGAACCCTTTCCAAGTATTGCCGTTATCGAAACTGAAAGCTGCCAACAGGGCAAGCACGGCTTCTTCAATCAGTTTATCGTCGTATTCCATGATCGTTGCTCCGCTCGTATTCATTAAGCTCCGTAAACCTCCACCAGCCTCAAGATGGATTATGCGATACCGGCGAGCAGTTCCAGGGCAGCAGTGCTTCGTAGTCCTCAACCGAAGACGCCATTGGCAGGAGCCCTATGCGTGACGCAGCCACGCATAGGGCTCCTGGCCGTTGGCTTTGGCGGCCTCGACCAGGCTGTAAAGTTGAGCGCTGGCCGTTGCACCTTTGGGCGTGTCGCTGAACAGCCAGTTCTTTCTTCCGATCACGAAGGGCCTGATGGCTCTTTCGGCAGGGTTGTTGTCGATCGGCAAGTAGCCTTGCTCGACGTATCGCTCAAGTTTGCTCCAGTTGCTCGCCAGGTAGCTGATGACTTTGCCCAGGGCGTTTTGAGCTGTCACCTGCGGCTGCGTCTTTTTATCCGGCTTTTCAGCTGGGCCAACGCCGGCAGGCTGTGCTCGTGACGACCTGCTTTATCCAACTCGACCAGTGCGGCCAGGCCATTAATGGATTTTAGAAAGCCGACGGGCTTTGGGTAGAGATAGACTTTTTCGACTTTAGCATCAGGTCGCATCATGGCGGGGCTGACTCCAGAGGGAATCGGGAGCACAGCATCGGGGATCGGCTGCGAGTCTTGTATGTGAGGTTTATGGCGCGCTTACGTTCATCGCTGAGGCAGGGAAAATGATACCTGCAGGACGAATCTTCAAAAGAACAGAATTAATTCCAATAGGCCGTGATTAATACAGGAAAAGCCAATATAAAACACAAAATAAGGGAATTACGCATCTTGAACTGGATTGCGGTTAATTCTATAATTTTGGGTATTAAATGGTGTGCAGCGACGGACGACACGTTATGTTGGATTTAAGCTTCAGCAAGCCGAGTGAAATCGTCAAGCGGCTCTGCAATCGTCTGCGCACGGAACGGCTGGCTTTGCAGATGACGCAAGCCGATGTGGCCGGTCGCGCCGGTATTGGGACCAATACCGTTTCCAACCTTGAAGCTGGGCGCAATGTCGGGTTCGAGAATGTGGTCCGCGTGGCCATGGTCCTTGGACGAACCAAGGAGCTCGAAGGACTGTTCTTGCCAAAGCTCGATAGCCTTGAAGACATTCGCCGATACGAAAACACTGTCAATCGTCATCGTACCAAGAGGAAGTCCGATAATGCTTGAACAGGTTGACGTCTACTACGAGGGTTGGGGTGAACGTTGGCTGTGGGGCACGCTTGTGTCTACGACCGCTATCACCGGTCGCCCACAGATTGTGTTTGAGTACAGCAATGAAGCGAAGAGCAGAGGCCTGGAGCTGTCGTCCTACACACTTCCATTGGACGGCCCCCAACTACGTCGAGGTTTTCCGTCCCATCAGTTGGGCCTGCCAGGGCCTATCTATGACTCGTTGCCTGACGGTTGGGGCCTGCTGCTGATGGACCGGTTGTTCAGGCGCCGCGGCCTCAACACAGCACGCATAGGACCTCTGGAGCGGCTGGCCTATGTTGGTAATATTGCCATGGGGGCAATGTCGTTCGAGCCCGTGGCTCCCGAAGGGCAGGAGCCGCAAGCGCATATCCCCCTTGAGCTGCTTGCGGCTGAGATTCAGGAAGTTCTCAATGGGGAAGGTGGGGAATTCCTGCAGACGTTACTGTTGGTAGGGGGCTCCCCTCAAGGCGCCAGGCCAAAGGCGTTGGTCTATCGCGATCCTCAAAGTGGAGCCTTCACCACCGCCGCCAAGCCGGGCTTTGAAGCCTGGCTCATCAAGTTCCCGGCAAAAGAAGAACATCCCGAGGTGTGTGCTATCGAAATGGTCTATGCCGAGTGCTTGCGCATGTGCGGCATCCAGACCCCGGACACCCGGCATTTCAGTCTGCCCAACGGGCTGGCAGCCTTCGCGAGTAAGCGCTTTGATCGTATGGACGGCAAGCGCGTGCCCATGCAAAGCCTTGCAGTCTTTACCGGGGCCGACTACAAGTCACCGGGGGCCTTGGACTATGTCAACTTCTTGCGTGCGACGCAGATGTGCACCAACGATGTGCGAGAGAAAGCTATCGCCTTCGAGCGCGCCGTCTTCAATGTTGCATTCAACAACCGAGACGACCACCCCAAAAACTTCGCCTACGTCATGTCGCCATCTGGTGCATGGCAGCTGGCGCCAGCCTACGACGTGACTTTCTGCGAGGGACCGGGCGGTTATCACCAGATGGACGTGATGGGCGAGGCCTTGGAGATTGATCGAGACGCGATGCTCAGACTTGCAGACGAAGCAGAGGTCTCAGTGGAGACTGCTGGCGGCATCATTGACAAAATTTGCAACGTCGCGAGCCAGTTTGCGACCATCGCCGAGAACCTGTACCCACGCGTGATCACCCAAGACACCCTGGATACCATTCAAGGCCGAATCGACGAGAACATCGACCAGCTGCGCTAACACCATTTGGAGGGCAGGAATCGGCCCTTCATCTCTGCATTCAGGGTTGAAAGCATCCATTGTTCGAGAATGGAGATTTAACCCTGATGATCTCTCGCCAAGGCAACTTAAAGACTATCCGGATCCCCGAAGAACATTTCACCAGGGCTCTACCTCGACTTTACAGGCCGAAGAGTCATGAACATGCCCCTGGTTTTGCCCCTGTCGCTCCCTACGATGGGCAATTGCTCACGGGGTTCAGCCTTACCCCGGATAGCGCCACGACCATCGGCAGGTCAACTTCAAACCCGAGTTAAGTTAGCGTCACCAATCTATCAGGCTGCGGATCATTGCGGCCGGAGGTCCGCCGCTCGCGCCGCCATTGTCCAGGTGACACGCCGGTCGCGGCTTTAAACGCGCGGCTGAGTGTGATGTCGCTGCCGTATCCCGTCTGCTGCGCCGCAGCTGCGATCGAGTGGCCGGCAGCGAGGATGAGCTTGGCACGATAAATACGCCACGTCGCGACGTAGGTCAGCGGCGGCACTCCGACGACCGACGTGAACAGCGCCGCGAAGGTGGAGCGCGACATCCCGGCGTCACGGGCGAGTTGCTCCAGCGTCCACGGGGGCGCCAGGGCTGCATGGATGCGGTGCAGCGTTTGCGCCAGCTGGCGATGGGGCAGCCCGGCAAGCAGTGGCCAAGTGTCGATGGTTGGCGTGCTGGCGGAGGGCGTGATGCCTGGCTACCTCGACATGTTCCTCACCTTCGCGCTGTTCCAGACGTAACCGCGCCGGTGCGACGCGCTTTATCACACCCTATCGATGCAAGGAGTACATGAAATGGGAAAACTACTTGGAAAAGTCGCTGTAATCATAGGCGGCGGCAGTGGCATCGGCCTCGCCTCAGCGAAGCTGTTCGCCGAGGAAGGCGCAAAAGTCGTCATCGTCGGCCGCACCGAATCCGCCTTCGATAAAGCCGCCACCGAAATTGGCGAAAGCGCCGTGGCCATCGTCGCGGATGTTTCCGATCTGGAAGCACTGGACGCCCTCTATGCTGAAGTCGGCACGCGCTTGGGCAGGATCGATGTGTTGTTCGCCAACGCGGGCGTCAGCAGTCTCTCGTCGTTCGAGGCGGTGACGCCGGAGGACTTTGACAGGCAGTTCAACGCCAATGTCCGCGGTCTGTTCTTCACCGTGCAAAAGGCGCTGCCGCTGCTCAGCGAGGGGGCGTCGGTAATCCTCAACGCCTCGGTGGCGCACAAAAAGGGCTCCCCGCTGCATTCGGTCTATGCCGCGACCAAGGCGGCTCGGCATTCAATATGTGTGACTTAGATCCGAGTTGACGGGTGGCTGCCGATGTAACTAAGCGAATGCTGGATTACGGCTGCTCTGATCGTCCGCCAGGGAACACCAGATCCGCTGAAATTTTGCGTTCACGAATGGGCTGTGACGATTCGTTTATCAGGCCCCATAGTGCTAGCAGCGGCTTGTGGGTAGACCTCATTGAATGGACAGCTGATGGGGGGTTGAACACCACACCGCCAGGCCCCGGATTCCACCATCCGACATCTTCCCGGTACCAATCACCTTCTGATAAAACGACGTAGAATTCTGCAGGGGGATGCGCATGGAAGGGGTAGCAAAGGTTGGGCGCCATCACAGCCAGTCCCACTGTCATCGTTGAACATTCGAACAGAGCGCCTTCTCCGAGAATCAATGCATGCCGATGTTTTTCTTCGAGGCCGGCATCATCCCTTTCAGTAGCGAGTCGCTTTATCCACCGGCTATTGCGTAATAGGGGCTCAAGCGCTGTTAGCAGAGTTTTGAAGTCACGCTGAATTTTGGGAGCGTCAGACAACGCCTGTGAGACCGTGGAGTGCAAGGACGAGGGCAGGGGGTTGCCCTTGAAGGGAGGCAGGCCGATGTTCAAGTGGGCATCAGCCAAGGAGCGAACACAGGTTTCAGTATCCCCGCCGTCGATCCCGCAAAGTGGGGAATGACGGGCAAGGATTCGCAGGAGTGCCTCCCGCATAATCACTCCATGCATCAGGAGTTCTTGCTCCGACATATTGCAGTTGAATTGCATAGCCCTTTACCTCTCGAATAGACAACGCGGGTCGCCGTGGGAAACGCCTTTGATTTACCAAGGCGAGGTCACCTTACTCACGGCCAGCGAGCAGCTCTTTCATATAAAGATTGGCGCTCGCCCCGATACTGAGGAAAGGTTCTGCTGGCAACTTCTTGGGCGGCGCGTAGTCGTTGAAGATGTCGAGAATCGGCGTGCTTTTTTCCATCGCGAAATCTGCTGCGGCGATCCCGGCAGCGGTGGATTTAGACGCCCCAAGGCCGTTGCAGCCGCAAGCGCTGATCACACCAGGCGCAACTTCTCCAAAGGCGGGTACTCCGTTCAGTGTCACCGCCATTTCCCCACCCCACCGGTACTGCATACGAACCTTTGGTAGCATCGGAAAACGACTGGCGAATTTTTTATCATGAGCCTTGCCAGCGCTGTTCACCGCGTTTTCGCTGACCTGCACCTTGGTGCTAAAGGTGTAGCGTGAACGAATCAGTATTCGATCACCGTCCCTGCCAGCGATTCGCCGCACGGTCGTGCCCATGGGCAGGGCAGGGGTGGCGGCCCACTGTCTTTGTCCAGAAAGCAGGTCGGGATCAAACGCCTCCGTCATGGATGCATAGGTGAAGATAGGCATGAGCGTCTTCTGAAAGAAGCCAAAGTCACGCGCGTATCCATTGTTGGCCAAGATTATTTTTTGGGCTGTCACGGAGCCGTCAGGTGTCTTGATCAGCCAGCTGCCGTTTTTAACTTCAAAGGATAAAGCCGGTGTCTGCTCGAATACCTGTACCGGTGCACGCAGGCTATCGGCGACGCCTCGGATGTATGCAGCCGGTTGCACAATGACCGTGCCAGGCATGAACAGGCCAGCCGTATAGGCAGGTGTACCTGTGATCTGCGAAATTTCCGTAGCACTGAGTATTTGATGACGCTCGCCTAAAGCTGTCAGTTGCTTCGCATAGGCCTTGATATGTTCTTCGCCGCGCGATCCCATGGCCACGCTGTATCGCCCGCATGGATTGAAGATCTCAGGTCCCCATTGCTGATCTTCAGCAACACCGGCAGCGAGATCGATCGCGCTTCGATACAGGAAAATATCCTGCCTGGAACGAGCCAGGGAATTTCCGCCGTAGTCATCTGAAGACACTTCGTGTGGCAGGTCGATGATGAAGCCAGAGTTGCGTCCTGCGGCACCTTCCCCAATGATCGTGGCCTCAAGCAGGGCGACAGTGGTCGTGGGGTCGATTTGCGAAATTCTGTGGGCAGCGGAAAGGCCCGCAAAGCCTGCGCCAATGATTGCAATATCGACTGTAATTGCCTTTTGAAGGGGAAGCGTCGGCGTTCGCCGGTCCAGCAGCTCAACCCAACCGGAGGCCGTGGTCAGTTTCGGTAATTTTGAAGCGACGAACATGGTGTTCCCCTTGCTCAGGACGCTGCGGCTTCGAGTTCTACCAGTTGCCCTAGCGCGTCGCGTAACACTCTGGTCCGCTCGGCAGACAGGGGAGTCAGGGGACGCCGGGGTTGGCCGGCGCCGTATCCGGTGATGTTGGCGCCGGCATAAACGGATTGAACGTAGTCGCCCTCCCAAATCAGCGACATCACGGGTTCAAGCAGCATCCAGATTTCCCGAGCCTCATCCCAACGATGTTGGGTGGCGGCTTTTACCAGCGCGACGCAGGTCTTGGGAGCCATGTTCGCACCGCCCCAGATGAGCCCTGCACAGCCAGCAAAGAGCGCATAGGGAACCAAAGGGTCAGCGCCATTCATGACAGGCAACCCGGTGCGGATCAGTGAGGCTTGTTTGCCGAGATCGCCGCTGCTGTCCTTGACGCCTGAAAAACCAGGGATCAGGCACAGTTTTCGGTGAAGATCCGGAGTGACTTCGACGCCGACCGCTTGAGGTACGTTGTAGCCGATGATCGGCAAGCCGGCCTTCGCTACGGCTGAGTAAAAATGGATCACACCCTCGTCGTCGGTAGGGCCTTCAAAAAAAGGCGGCAATACCATGACCCCATCAGCACCACATTCAGCGGCGTGTAACGTCCGCTCTACGACATCGTCTACCAGCAGGGCCGAGGTCTGGACGATAATCTTGGTGCGGCCGCGTATTACCTTCGATCCAAAGGCCACCAACTCCCTGGATTCCTCCTTGGAAAGATAGACATGCATGCCGGTGCCTGAACTCAGGACGAACCCATTTACTCCCGCACTGATGTAGCGCTCAAGAAGGGTTTCAAAGCGTGCGAAGTCGATCTTCCCGTCGGTGTCGAACGGGGTAGTCACCGCAAGGTTGACGCCTGGGAAAGCAAAATCACTCATCTTCTGAACCTCTCCGTGGGGGGGATAACGCTGAAGCAATTCTTATTGAGTCTCTCCAGGATGAAGTGGAGAGATATCGCGCCTGAAAAGATTCGGCTAATTGCGAAGTATTCGAGCTGTTGTGCTGACAAAAACCAGCAGAACAATCAGGCAGCCCAAAGCGAATGACAAGGTGCTTAGATGGGCGACTGCCCCAATAAATACGGGACCTATCAGAATGCCCGCGTAGCCCATCGAGATGACTGCGGGGATGGCAACCGCCTGTGGCATGCGTTGTTGCCGGCCTACAGCGGTAAAGATCACTGGGACAATGTTCGAGCAGCCAGCCCCGACCAGGGCATAGCCGACCAGGGACGCGGGCCAGCCATCGATTCCAAGCGACACGAGCATGCCTGCGGCTGCGCAGAGCCCGCCTAGCGCAACTACGCGCACGCCGCCTAGCTTGCTGACGATGGCGTCTCCCGTCAGGCGGCCCACCGTCATTGCAGCGGCGAAGGATGCGTAGCCCAAACCGGCGATGCTCGGCTCTAACCCTCGATTCGAGACAAGGAAGACCGCGCTCCAGTCAAGCATTGCACCTTCAGTGAGGAATACGATGAAACAGAGCGTCCCTAAAAACAGCACGATACCCCTGGGCACCGCGAACAATGGCCCGCCACGTTCAGTGCCATAAGGCAGCAAAGCAGGTGCAGCCTTGTAAAGTGCTCCCAAAACGGTGGCAACGATGCAGAGCGCAGCCATCAGCGGATCCAGGCCGAAGGTCAGTAAAGCGGTCATCGCCCCGGCGCCCAATATGCCTCCGACGCTGTAAAGGCCATGGAAGCCGGACTGAAGTGCCTGCCCGCTGTTTTTCTCGACGATGACGGACTGTATGTTCATGGCGCAATCAAGCATGCCCATGCTGGCGCCGAAGATAATGACAGCTATCACCAGGCCAGGTAGCCACACCACGGTGCTCAAAAGCGCAAGAACGGCACACAGTGCAATAGTTGCCCAGATGACGACCGGTCGGCACCCATAGTGCGCAGTGAGATATCCAGCAAACGGCATGGCTACAATAGATCCGCCGCCAAGGCCGAGAAGCAGCAACCCCAAGCCACCATCGTCCAAACCAACGCGTGCCTTTACCAATGGAACCAGAGGCGCCCAAGCGGACATGAGTAAGCCCGCGATGAGGAAGGCAATGCGTGTAGACATCCGCTCGCTGTAGTTAGCCGTCGGTATCAACACTGACGATGGAGCATTCATAATTCTCGGTAATCCTTATCGATGATGTTAACCATCATTTGCTCGGCTTAGACTTTGCGGATTTCTTTGGTTTTTTGCGTGCTTGCGTTTCGGAAAACTAACGCCTGCGCTCATACGTCGCTCTATAGCTACTTGGCGCTACGCCAAAAAAGTCACGAAAGCGCATATGGAAGTTGGCGAAACTGCAAAAGCCGGTCGCGATCGCGATATCGGTGATCGGCCGATTGCTCTGCAGAATAAGCTGACGCGCTCGAGTCAAGCGCAGTTCCAGGTAGTAACGTGTGGGGGTGGCGCCGACGAAGCGGCAGAAACGGCGCTCCAATTGTCGTCGGGAAATGTTCACGCATTCGGCCAGTTCGTCGATGGAAAGCGGCTCTTCGATGTTCTTTTGCATCAGTTCTAAAGCGAGCTTCAGGGTTTGTGGCAAGGTGGGGTCAGAGTCAACGATGACCGTCGATATCCCAGAGACTTCAGGGGTTTGATCGCAACTGAGTATTTCCTCGACAGCATGGGTCAGCGACACGCCTTGTTTAGCAGTGATGAGTTCCAGCATCATTCGTAACGAACTGCTGGCGCCGGCGCACGTTATGCGATTTCTATCGATGACGTGAGTTCGACAAGAGACCAGGACTTTGGGGAAGACATCCTCCATCATCGCTCGCCCGTCTGGATGGAAGGCACACTCGACACCGTCCATTAACTGAGCTTCCGCCAGGAAAAAGGCGCCGTTCCACAAACCGCCCATGGTCGCACCAAGAGAGGCGGCGTTACGTAGCTTGCGCCGTAATATCGGATCGCTGATCAACTTCACCCGTAAACCACCTGCGACGATGAGAACGTCGATACGATCTGGCAATTGGGATAACTCCAGGTCTGCTGAAATTGCAATTCCCAGATCGCTCATGACCAGACGACTTTTGATACCAACGGTCAACACTTCGAATGCCTGTGTCTCGCTAATCAAGTTTGCGGTCACCAGCGCATCGATAGCGCCGGTGAACGACATCATCGAGAAATTGTTCAAAAGCACGAAAGCTACACGAGTCACCGCCTGCGGCATTGATGGTTTCTCCGCCGTATAGGAGTACCCCATGTTCTTGTCTTTAAGCACGCTCTCGAATACGAATGGCATAAATCCTCTTTGACACCTTTACCAATAGCTACGAAACCGTTGCGCAATCTAGACAGCGGTTTTTGGAGCAGACAGCAACAAATCAAAGAATGACTGGCAGTCATCACTCTCAGGCAGTGCTTCAACACTGTTCTTGATCGCATTGCTGAGCGTGGATCCCAAGCTGTCATCAGCCAGCAAATGATATTTAGCCGTGAGTTCGGCACTCGACATAGGGTTGCCGGGGTCGCCCTTGGCCGTCGCGGTAGGGCTCGTAAGACGCGTGCCGTCTTTCAGGGTAACCGTGACGCGGGAGAGAATTTCCTCCGGGAACCTGGCGGACAGGTCGGGCGCCTCATGAAGGATTATCTTCTCGCTGATGTTCAAGATGTCCGGCGCATGAATGGAATCCCCAGTGACTTCGTCAGGGCCCAGCTTTCCGCGAACGATCAAGGCGGCAAGTGGGAACGCTAGCGCATACTGGGCCTCGTCCGCATTCTTCGGAAAATGCCCCTGCAAGCACACAGACTCATGGAATGTCTCGACATTTATGGTCTCGATCAACTCCGCAGTGATGACTGGATACGCTCGCATCAAATCGGTCATGGCCGTGAGTGCCGGTTGCGCCCAGCGACATACCGGCCACGGTTTGAAATATTGTTCATCGATCTCCCAGCGGGTTCCGATGTCCTGCCAGAAAGTGGAAATCTCCAAAGGTTCAACGGTAGCGGCTGGAGCGCCAGTGACACCGAGCTGTGCCATCAGTAATGCGTTCAGTCCGGCATACGCCCCGGCGCCGTGGGCATCACGCAACATCGTCGGAAAGCTCACCAGGCGCATCATCGGGCACCTCGGGCCAAAATATTCCGCGATACCCAGCGCGTGACGAAACGTCGTTTCATCCAGTTTCAGCAGGCGGGCTCCCGCACAAACGACCCCGATTCCGGAAAACGCGCCTGAGGCATGATATTCCGGGGCAGTGGCCATTAAGGCCTGGCCCGCACGCAAGGCCGTCTCGTAACCAATGCACAGTGCGCTGAGGAACTCCTCGCCGCTGATGTCTTTGCCTTGACTGCGATACGCGTCTACCAATGCAACAATGGCCGGGACAACAGTTGCACCCGCGTGCCCCTTGGATGTGAAGTGACCTTCATGTGCATCCAGGCTATCTACGCTGAAGCCGCCTGCATAAGCGGCCCCCAATGGATGTACGGCTCTGCCGTCGAACCAAAGGCGGCTGGACAGCTTATTGGCTGAGTAGTGGGTGTCAGCGTAAGTTTTGAGCATAACGCTGGTTTGATTGTCGCGGGCTCCGGCGGCCACACCAATGATGTCGAGCAGGCAAGTTTTAACCAGCTCGCGTGTATGCAGGGGCGCGTCCTTGTAACTGAAATTCTGGACGAATGAATACAATTGCATTTCATGATTCCTGAATGATGAACGCCGAAACGGATAAAAAAGTTGCCCGGCGAGGGGCAACCTTTACGCAGCTTTAGATGACCAGACTACTTCTTTGCGGTGGCGGTATTTGCAGCGGCGCGGGCGTCTGCTATCCAGCTATCGTACTTTGCGCGATGAGCGGCGATCCATTCCGAGGCATGGCGCGTAATGTCAGATGCACTTTTCTCACCATTGTGCATTTTGAGATTCTGCGCGCTTTCGTCGTCGGTGGTGATCTGCATTTCAGACAAAAACTTTTCCGCCGCCGGATTCTTCTCGGCGAACTCTTTGTTAACAACGGCTTTGACGACGTCTACCGGGAAACCCAGGTTTTTGCCATTGAATGTAGTATTGGTATCGTTCTTGCCACTCGGAAGATCGGTACGCGGCACGGTCAGCCACACAACATCTTTGCCTTCGACCAGTACACCGGAAATCCACTGAGGTACCCAGGTGTAATAGAGAATCGGCTTGCCTTGTTTATAACGAGCAATGGTGTCGGCCATCAGGGCAAAATAGGAGCCCTGGTTATTTGAAACGGTCTTGTTCAGGTCATAGGCTTTCATATGGTGTGCAATGATCAGTTCACAGCCCCAACCGGGGTTGCAACCCGTCAGGTCCGCTTTACCGTCACCATCGCCATCGAACAGCTTGGCAATCTCCGGTTTCTGCAAATCTGCGATAGACGTAATGTGGTGCTCATCAGCCGTTTTTTTATCAATCATGTAGCCCTGCAAAACACCCGGCATAATGTCGCCGGACTTCACCATCGTGTCATCGCCACCGGCTTTTTTGTAAAAAGCCTCATGCAGCGTCTCCCACATATGTACCGTGAAGTCAGCATCGCCACCAGAGATCGCAACAAACATGGTGGAGTACTCGGTCTCCTTGGGAGTCTGAACTTTGTACCCCAGCTCTTTAAGGCCCGCCATTGCAATCTCTCCGCGAAATCGCTCTTCGGCGATGGACGGGAAGATGGGGGTGATTGATATCCCTTGGCCGGGTTGTTGCGCTGTCGCAGCGGATGCGAAAACAGGTGATACCGTTAATGCTAGAAGCACCATAGAACGAATAAATTTTTGTTTCATTGCGCATTGTGTGAAATTCATTATCGTCTACCTTGCGTGGTTTAAGGAGCCAGCTTTTTATTGGGTTCAGGCGGCGCGCTGCTACGCGGGTTAACTTTTCTTTGGCCTGATATCTATTTCTTCTTTAACGACACTTTGTCTTTTCAGGCGATACAACACCCCTACAGGGCCTGTCTGGTACCAATGTTCGCCTCTGGTTGCTCTATTGCTGCGCTCGCCCATTGCCTGGGTCAGGCGGTCAAGGAAGATCGCCAGTAAAACCAAGCCCAGGCCACCCACGGTCGCCAGGCCCATATCGAGGCGCCCAATACCGCGAAGTACCATCAGACCCAGGCCACCCACCGAGATCATCGATGCGATCACAACCATCGAAAGTGACAACATCAATGCCTGATTCAACCCAGCCATGATCGTAGGGGCGGCCAACGGAAACTGGACTCGCATCAGCATTTGACGTGGGGTACATCCGAAGGCTCTGGCTGCCTCGACCTTATCCTCTGGCACTTGCCTGATTCCCAGGTTAGTAAGCCTGACGAGCGGCGCCACCGAGAAGATGATCGTGACCAACACCCCCGGTACGTTTCCGATACCAAACAGCATGACGACGGGAACCAGATAGACGAACGCTGGCAGCGTTTGCATCGCGTCCAATACCGGGCGAAGAAGCATTTCCAATCGGTTACTACGGGCGCACAGGACTCCCAGCGGTATGCCAATAATCGCGCAGAAGAACAGTGAAGTGAGCACCAGCGCGAGGGTTATCATCGCGTCATTCCACACGCCGATCACCCCTAAAAGGGAGAGGGTAACGAAGCAGAGGATGCCTATTTTTTTTCCTCCCACCTGCCAGCCGAATAGCGTTGCAGCAATGATGAAAATCGACGGAGGAATAGACAGCAATCCATATTGAATGCCGTTCAGAACTTGATCGATTGGCCATCTTATCGAACGAAATATCTCACGGAAATTTTGTACCAGAAAATTTAGGGCGACCTCTACCCATTGGCCCAAGGGGACGTTGATGGATTGAAACGGGTCTAGAAGACTGAATTCGTTCATGCTAATCACCTGAATGTCTGAGCCTGGCAAGCCAGCGAGTTGAGACTATTAGTGACGGCTCATTGTCTGGAGCAGTAGGCTCTTGGAAATCGTGCCTTTGAAAACACCCTGGCGATCCAGCACGGCAACCGGGTTAACGGCATTGGCGACGATGTGAAAGACGTCATGAAGTGGAGCGTCAGCCTGCAGCGTAGGTGTGGACTGGTCCTTGGCGTAAGGGTGCTCAGCACAGATCTTGGCAACATCGCCAGCCTTCAGAATCTTCGAGGCATCGAAACCTTTGAAGAACGCTTTGACGTAATCATTCACCGGGTTGCAAAGCAGCTCTTGTGGAGTACCGATCTGTATCACGCGGCCACCTTCCATGATCGCAATGCGATGGCCGATGCGAATTGCCTCTTCAATGTCATGCGAGATGAAGATGATGGTGCGCTGTTGTTCTGCTTGCAGGCGGATCAATTCGCCCTGCATTTCGCTGCGAATCAACGGGTCGAGAGCAGAGAAGGCTTCATCCATCAGCAGGATGGCAGGGTCATTGGCCAGCGCTCGGGCTAAACCCACGCGCTGCTGCATACCGCCAGACAGCTGGTGCGGATAGCTGTAGGCGTGTCCCTCGAGACCTACCTGTTTGAGTGCCTCAAGTGCACGCTTATGCCGCTCGCTCTCCTCGACACCAGAGATTTCCAGACCGAAAGCAACGTTGTCGATCACACTCATGTGTGGCATCAGCGCAAACGACTGAAACACCATACTCATGTCTTTGCGACGAACGCTAAGAAGGTCGGCGTCCGAAAGACCGGTGATTTCTTGTCCGTTAAGATGGATTGTTCCAGAGGTTGGCTCGATCAGTCGATTGAATAACCGCACCATCGTCGACTTTCCAGAACCGGAAAGACCCATGATGACGAAAATCTCTCCACGTTTTACGGAGAAACTGGCATTAAAAACGCCAACGACTTGACCGGTTTTGCTGAAAATTTCATTCTTGTCAGCACCGCGAGCCAGCATCTCCATCGCGAGCTTCGGCTGAGGGCCAAAGACTTTGTAAATGTTTTTTACCGAGAGTATCTCGTCACCAAGACTCATAACCCCTCCTGTTGCAATTACGGCGTAAGATCAAGAATTTAGGTATACGTGTCTTGATCAGTTAAGACGGTGCTTTTGGGGGCAGTCAAGCTGGGAGAAGAGTTGGGAATTAGTCATTGTGACCATCCTCTTTATTATGTGATGTTTATTATTTTTGTTTTATCGACGCTGAATTTGGCAGTGCCTTGAGTGACAAGTTATTACCTAATAGAGTCAGCGTCTAACAACATTTCTTCTGACCAATCAATAACGCTATGTTATCGATCCTGCGTTGATATCCGTTTTCGATGCCGCCAGTGTTTGTTGTTCAGCGAAGCGCCGTTTTCCCTGTTGTAGACCTTCTCTTTCAGCTACTCTCAAGCATGCACTCCCAGGTGGAACCCTCCCGCCGATCTCCTCCTTTAAGGCCCTCTCATGGGGCCCCGAACCGGACATTAAATACTTTAGGTTATGGTTAAGCACATCGATCCAGATATGACGTTGCTGAAAATGCCGTCTCTGAAAGCAGTCAAGTCATTCGTAGCGGCCGCCAAATACCAGAGTTTCACGCGAGCGGCAGAGGCACTGTGCGTTACTCAAGCGGCAATCAGTCGTCAGATTCGAGAGCTTGAGACGTACCTTGGGGTTGATCTGTTCAAGAGGGTCGGTCGAGCGGTCGAGCTGACTGAGGCCGGCTCCATTTTTTTCGATGCTGCGCAGCTTTCCTTCGTAAACATCTCCCAGGCAGCGGAACGCATTCGCACCAACAATGCAGGCAAGCGAACGCTGACGCTTTGCTGTTCCCCAGCGTTTTCGGCTCTTTGGTTAGCAGCCAAACTGCCGGGTTTTTTCACTCAGAACGCTGATATCGATCTGAATCTGGTGACCACTCAAAACTTTTTGTCGATGGAACCCGGTGTAACCCCCGACATCTTCATCACCAAGATGGCCAAGGTTCAGGATGGTTATCGTAGTTATCCGTTGTTTCATGACGTCATCTACCCGGTGTGCACACCTCGATATAAAGAGGAGCATCCTGAGCTGTCCAGCCTGGAAGGGTTGCGCGATGGGGTTCTGCTAAATCTCAGCCCCTATGGCCGATCCCAGGTAGCGGAGCACGTCGACTGGGGCGTTTGGCTGGCCTATCACGATGTCGATATTGAAAAGCGGCCTCACGATAGCCCTCACGTTTTCAATGCAAACGACTACAACCTGGTGATAAGTATGGTTTTGACCCACCAGGGTGTAGCCCTTGGATGGAATCATCTGGTTGCGAATCTAATCGAAAACGGATCACTGGTTCGTCCAGTCGATCAGGAAGTGGTTCTCCATGAAAGCCAGCATTATCTGACTTTCCGTGAAGACCGGGTGAACGACGAAGCGTGTTGCCGACTACGAGACTGGATTCTCGCCCAGTTTTCCTGAGCCGTTTAGAAGATAGGAGTGCTGGCTGGGCAGTGACTCGGTTTGCGCAGAGGGGAGAGGTTTGGGTGTGCCGGTGGTGATCATTCGTGGTGCTCACCACCGGCAGTTTTGCACTTAGCCGACAGACCTTAACGGGATCGTGTCATTGAGTTGCTCAAGCATCGTTTTGCAGTACCAGTCATCAAACTGACACACACCAATTTCGCTAGCCACCGATAACGGGCCCGGCTCGTAAGCAGGGGAGCTGACCCCTACCTGTGCGCCTTCCACCAAGGTGCGATCCTGGTCATTGGTTGCAAGCCAAACCTTGGTCAGGCGATCGATGTCGTAGTCGACACCTTCCTGCGCGTCCTTCTTGACGATCCATTTTGTAGTGACCAACGTCTCGCCCGGACCGATGGGCAGAACGCGGAAGCTCAGCGCGTGATCGCCCAGAAAGTGGTTCCAGGTCGATGGGTAGTTGAAATAAAGCAGCGCACCGATGTTGGCTTCACCGGTTGTGTCCAAGCGACCGCCAACCGCAGGCTTGCCATCCATTGTGTAGCTGACGGCCCCGGAAAACAGGGGGATGCGCGTCATGCGGAAGCGACCGTCTTCGTCCATGACCAATCGGCTTGGCAGGCCTGCCGCTTCGCAGCGGTCCCAATGCTCTTTGAGTTCGAGATCCTCATCACCGCCAGCGCCGCCCACTGATGGGTTGTCGACGAATGAGTGCATCAATTCCGGGTGAGTAAAGTCGCAGTGGTAACACTCGCGGTTGTTCTCGAAAACCAGTTTCCAGTTGCCTTTCTCGATGATGTTCGACTCAAACGCGACTTTGCAGTCGTCCAGGTTATGAGGCGCAACGAAAGGGGTGACGGACTTTCTGAATGAAGAAAAGTCAGGGGCGACGTCAGCGACGCACACATAGATGTAGGTTTCGACGACCTCACAATGCACGGGTTTCAAACCATGCTGAGACTTGTCGAAATCGTCCCCCATGTTCCCGGCGAAAAGCAGTCTGCCATCCAGCTCGAATGTCCATTTGTGGTAAGGGCACACCAGCTTGGCGACCTTGCCGCTTGCTTCCGGGCACACCTTGGAGCCGCGATGGCGGCAGGCGTTGTGGAATGCACGAATCTGCTTGTCTGCGCCGCGCACGATAGCGACAGGGTAATCGCCGATTTGCAGCGACAGGTACTGACCCGACTTCTCCAGCTCAAATGTGTGCCCTGCGAAGATCCAGCTTTTGTGCCAGATCTGTTCCAGATCCTGCCTGTAAACATCTGGGTCGCTATAGAGGGCACCTGGCAGCGCATGGTCAGGCTTGCGCTGCGCAACAAGATTTGAAACTGCCGATTTAGTGCTCACGGTCAACACACTCCAAAATACCAAAGGGGCGACACATTCAGCCAGCTCAGCGAGATGAGGCTAAACGGTCTTGAGTTCGCAGTACCGTCTGTGGATGCAAGACCATCAAACCGTGCTGCTTCTATCCGCGAACCGGAACGGTTTGCCACGTCCAGGAAGCGTCTTACGAAAAATGTGCCTTCTTGGATGGTGGTGCCATCCGTGCACTCATTTCGTTTCTGAGTCCTTACTAATGCAGACAATTCTTAAATGCCGATGTTTGCATCGATAGCAATATTTCTACAGTACCTTAGTCGAGCCCGGGCAAACGGATCCTAACTAATGGGACGAGTGTACAAGTGAGCTTCGCCGCCAATTCGTCGGTAGAATATCGCTGTTGTAAGACTACGACGGCAATGATGCATCAACAAGAAACATTTACTCTTATCAATGCATAAACAAATGTTATCGATTGACGTCGCGGCTCTGATGGGGGAATCTCAAGTCATTGAAAACAAAGAAAAAAGTATTTTTAATGACGAGTGAAGCATCCCTCTAGAAATGTATACGCCGGAAATACACTCTATTGACCGCCTTCTTGGCCCATGCCAGTCTGGATTCAACAGTTAACCAAAGCGCCGTCGTTTATCTCGTGTTTGAACACTGGGAACTGTCCCGTGAAAACATGGAGATGTTTATCGCGCCTCAAGGCATCAAGGCTGACGCGCTCGTTGACCTTCCACGTAACTCGCATTCGGAGAATTTATCTTGAAATTTGAAGGTATTTATACGCCAGCAGTAACTCCTTATAACTCTGATGGGGAGATTGACTGGAATGTGTACTCGGAAGTTTTGGAATCGCTGATTGAGGCGAAGGTGCACGGCATTATTATCGGCGGGTCGACCGGCGAGTATTATGCGCAGACTTCGGAAGAACGCACCGAGTTGGCGGCCTACGCCAAAGATGTGATCGGCACTCGGGTGCAACTGATCGTCAGTACCGGGGCGATTCGTACCGAAGATGCGGTTCAGTACGCCAAGGATGCCAAATCGATCAAAGCGGACGCCATTCTCGTTACGTCCCCGCCTTACGCGCTGCCAACCTCACAGGAAAACGCGATTCACGCGCTCACGATCGATCGCGCAGCGGACTTGCCGATCATGCTTTACAACTATCCGGGGCGCATGTGCGTTTCGATGGATGAAGAATATTTCACGCGTGTCAGTCAATCGAAAAACGTCGTCGCCATCAAGGAAAGTTCCGGCGACATGGGCCAGGTGCATATGCTGGCCCGGCAGTTTCCCAACATTGCCTTGTCCTGTGGATGGGACGACCAGGCCCTCGAGTTTTTTGCCTGGGGCGCCCGCAGTTGGGTGTGCGCAGGTTCCAACTTCCTGCCCAAGGAACACGTTGCGCTTTATGAAGCCTGCGTGATCGAAAAGAACTTCGACAAAGGCCGTCAAATCATGTCGGCAATGATGCCGCTGATGAATGCCCTGGACGGTGGCAAGTTCGTGCAGTCGATCAAGTACGGCTGCGAAGTTGCCGGATTGAAAGTCGGTAACGTGCGCCTGCCATTGCAGCCACTTGAAGCGGACGAAAAGCAGAGTTTCGCGTCGGTCATTACCGAACTTAAACGCAACGTAGCCAACATTACTTCGGGAGCCTGCCATGGGTGATCTTCTGAGCAAGGCCGAATATGCCGCTCTGGCTAAAGACATTTCACTGCCATCCAACGCGTTCATCAATGGCGCGTTCAAGCCCGCGATCTCTGGCAAAACCTTCGCCACGAACAACCCGGCAACGGGTGAGTTTTTGACAGACGTCGCTGCCTGTTCGTCCGAGGATGTCGACTTTGCGGTGATTAACGCCAAAGAGGCCTTCGAGGATGGACGCTGGAGATCGATTTCCCCCAGGGAGCGTAAAGCTGTTCTGTTGAAGTTTGCGAGCCTGCTTGAAAGCCATCAACACGAACTGGCCGTCCTCGAAAGCCTCGATAGCGGCAAGCCTGTTAGTGAGTGTCAGCTGGTCGATGTGCCGGACACCATCCACACCCTGCGTTGGCACGCGGAACTGATCGACAAGATTTATGACAACACCGCCCCGGTGGGCAGCGACGCGCTGACCATGGTCGTTCGGGAGCCGATCGGCGTGGTGGGCTGCGTGTTGCCCTGGAACTTCCCGCTGCTGATGCTGGCCTGGAAAATCGGCCCGGCGCTCGCCGCAGGATGCTCGGTCATCGTCAAACCTGCCGAACAAACGTCGCTGACCACGTTACGTGTCGCTCAGCTGGCGTTTGAAGCCGGTTTACCCGCCGGTGTCCTCAACATTGTCACCGGCACGGGCAAAGAGGTCGGCGAGCCGATTGGCTTGCATAACGACGTCGACATGGTGAGCTTCACCGGCTCCACTGCGACCGGCCGCCGTTTCCTGCATTACGCAGCCGATTCGAACCTGAAACGCATCGTGCTCGAATGCGGCGGGAAAAATCCGGCGGTAGTGATGGATGATGCCGAAGACTTGGATCGTGTGGCCGAGCATGTCGTCAACGGCGCGTTCTGGAACATGGGCGAAAACTGCTCCGCGACCTCGCGCCTGATCGTCCACGCGTCTGTTAAAGACGAGCTGCTGGAGCGCATGGGCGCCTACATCCGCGAATGGAAGATGGGTGACCCACTTGATCCGCAAAACCGCGTAGGGTCGCTGGTCAGCCCAGAGCATTTCGCAAAAGTGAAGTCGTACCTTGAGCACGCCACCGCCGCAAAGCTTGAAGTTGTTTACGGTGGTGCGACCAAAGACGGTGCCTTCGTAGAGCCAACCGTGATTGACGGTGTCGGTCGAGACAACCGGCTGTTCCAGGAAGAGATCTTCGGCCCGATTCTTTCGGTGACCACCTTCAATACGATCTCTGAAGCCATTGCCCTGGCCAATGACACGGTATACGGCCTGGCGGCCTCGGTTTATACCGGCAGTCTGCGTCGGGCGATCAAGTTGTCGCGAGAAATCCGCGCCGGCATTGTCACTGTGAACTGCTTTGGTGAGGGCGATGCGTCGACGCCTTTCGGCGGCTACAAGGAATCAGGGTTCGGTGGCCGGGACAAATCCATTTTTGCCCACGACCAGTACACCGAAATCAAAACCATCTGGATCGATGTGTCTGATCGGTCGGATGAAGAGACCGAAAAATGAGCACCCATACCATCAAGCGCCTGCCGGTAGACACCGGGGTTTCAGGTTGGGAGGCGATTTCCGCACGCACTGCGCCTGTCCGCATGCTTGATGGAAACGTGACGGCGGATTGGCTGATTATCGGCGCCGGTTTTGCCGGCCTGTCCGCTGCTCGCAGACTTTCACAGTTACACCCGGGTGACAGCATTGTTGTGGTCGATGCTCATGAAGTCGCCAAGGGGCCAGCAGGCAGAAACTCTGGCTTCATGATCGATGTGCCGCACAGTCTGTCGTCCGGGGAGTACTCCGTTGCCAGTGAGTCTGCAACGGCTCTGGAAATCACGCAAAATCGTTTCGCGATTGATTTTGCTGCGCAAGCCGCACGCGAGTACGGCATGTCTGCAGACACCTTCGATCCTTCAGGGAAGATCAACGCGGCCGCCACTGAGCGGGGCTTGAAGCTGAACGTCAATTACGCCAAATCCCTTGAGCGCATTGGCGAAAAGTTCGAGATGTTTGATGCAGCGCAAATGCGTGAAATCACTGGGTCAACCTATTACCAAGGTGGGATCTATACCCCCGGCGCAGTGTTGATTCAGCCTGCGCAATACATCAGAGACCTGGCAGCGGGGCTCGAAGGGGAAATCACTCTTTATGAGCGCTCTCCAATCATTGAGTTGTCCAGGCAAGGTACCAGCTGGACTGCTCGGTCTCATAACGGGGTGGTGCGCGCACCCAAGGTCATTCTGGCGGTCAACGGCCACATTGAAGACTTTGGCCATTTTCAAGGACGCCTGCTGCACGTCTTCACTTACGCCTCCATGACGGCAGCGTACAGTGATGATGAATTCAGGAAAGATGTACCAGGAAAAGCCAGGTGGGCCTTATTGCCGGCTGATCCAATGGGCGCGACTGTTCGTAAAATCTCTACAGACGGTCTCTCACGTATCGTCATCCGGACAAAATTCACCTATGACCCGAGTATCCAGGTCACCCCAGAGCGTGTAGCTGCGGTTGCCAAAGAACAGCGACATTCCCTGGATGCACGCTTTCCCGAATTGAAATCCACTGCGTTGGAGTTCAGTTGGGCCGGTCGTCTGTGTTTGAGTCGTAATAGCGCCGCTGCATTTGGCGAGATCGAAGAAAACCTGTATTCGGCTTGCTGCGAAAATGGGTTGGGAACGGTCAAGAGCACCCTGGCAGGTGTAATGGCGGCGGAGTTGGCTTCGGGTACACGTTCTGATTTTCTGGACAGTTTCAGTCACGCACCAGGACCCAGCAGGTTACCCCCCAAGATAATAACGAAGCTGGGCGTCAGTTCGGTTATTCGTTGGCATGAGTTTTGGGCCGGGCGAGAAGGTTAATAAGTTAAGTTGTCGGCTTTTCCTATAAAGGCCGTTTAACAAGTCACTAATAAGAACGGAATAATCCATGAGAAATATCTGGAAGGCATTCTGCGCGCTCGCGTTGGTGGGCATGATGAGTTTGCAGGCACACGCTGAAGAAAAAAACATAGTAATGGGGACCATGTCCTGGGAGGATTTGGTGCCCATTACCGGTATTACCAAGAAGGTACTTGAGAACGCTGGGTATACCGTAAAAGTCGTGGAGTTTTCCGAGTGGGGTATCGCCTACGCTGCACTCAGCAAAGGGGATATTCAGGTGTTGGCATCCCAGATTGATTACGCCGCCACCGATTATTGGAAAAAGAACAAGAACAAAATCGAGAAGCTGTCACCGGTCTCCTTTGGTCTTTATCAGGGCATGGCAGTACCCAGTTACGTAGACATCGACTCCATTGAACAGCTGAACGCAAACGCGGACAAACTGGGGAACAGAATCATTGGCATCGAGCCTGGTTCGGGTTTGATGAGTGACGCGAACAACGTGGTCAAAGCGTACGACATCAAGCTCAAGCTGGTCGAAGGCAGTACTTCGGCAATGACCGCGGCTTTAAAGTCGGCAGTCGATCGAAAAGAATGGGTGGCGGTAACCGTCTGGGATCCTTCCTGGATGACCAAGAAATTTGATCTCAAATTCTTGAAAGATCCAAAAGGGGTCTTCCCGCCATTGCAGGGTTATTACTGGATCGGGCACAAAGGCTTCGCTGAAGCCAATCCGCGTGCGCGCGAACTGATGGCCAGTGTTTATGTGCCCATCACGGACATCACCGCAATGAATGCTGAAGTCAAGGATGGCAAGACCATGGACGAGGCTATCAAGGGCTGGATAGATAGCCATACAGATCTTGTAAATCGTTGGGGAAATATCAAGAACTATTGAGTTTTGTTTGTTTGCCACTGCCGCCCTTTGATTAATTAGAGAAGCCAGCAAACAACTGGTTCGATGGATTGCGAAATGACGATGGCCACAATTAATACTGACGAAGTGCTGGTAGATTGCCAGTCGGTTTGGAAAATCTTCGGTAAAAATGCACCGGCAGCCATGGATGCTGTTGTCCAGCAGGGTCTTTCAAAGACCCAGATCCTGCAAAACTACGGCTGTGTGGTCGGGGTTTCCGATGTCAGTCTCCAGGTTCGCCGGGGGGAAATCTTTTGCATCATGGGTTTGTCCGGCAGTGGCAAATCCACCCTTATAAGGTTGCTGAACAAGCTGATCACCCCGAGCTCGGGGAAGGTGCTGGTCAAAGGCAAGGACGTTTCATCCTTGTCACCCGCACAGTTGCGAGAGGTGAGGGCGCGGCATATCGGTATGGTCTTTCAAAGCGTTGCCTTGCTGCCTAACCGTACGGTTCTTGAGAACACCGCGTTTGGCCTGGAAGTGCAGGGTGTTGGCAAGGCCGAGCGTTACAAAGTGGCCGAGCTGGCGCTGGCGAAGGTTGGATTGAGCGAGTGGACTTCACGCTATCCAAGCGAGCTGTCCGGGGGCATGCAGCAACGGGTCGGACTGGCGCGTGCACTCACAGCTGACCCAGAAGTGATTTTGATGGATGAGCCGTTCAGCGCGCTTGATCCGCTGATTCGCCGACAGTTGCAGGATGAGTTCCGCCAGCTGACCAAGGAGTTGGGCAAGTCCGCGGTGTTTATTACACACGACCTGGACGAGGCCATCCGCATCGGTGACCGCATTGCGATCATGAAAGATGGCGCCATCATTCAGGTTGGCACCGCCGAGGAAATCGTGCTCAACCCGGCTGACGACTACGTGGCGGAATTCGTCGCCGGCATTTCCCGATTGCATCTGGTCAAGGCTCACTCGGTCATGACGTCTTTCCAGGCCTACAAGGCAGCACATCCGACTTGCGACATTTCCAGGCTCACCAAAACCTCGCTTGACGCCGATATCGACGAACTCATCGGTTTGACGATGAAGTCCGTGCGCGACGCGCTTGCCGTCGTCGATAACGGAACAGTGGTGGGGATCATTACGCCCCGTGATCTGCTGCGTGGCGTTCAAGGTATTCCCAACGAGTCTGCGTCCGTAGCAACTGCCAATGCGATGGAGGCGTCCGCATGAGCACGCCGGATTTTTCCAGTCAGTTTGATACCTCCATTGATGCAGGACTGGAATGGCTTTCGGATAATGGCGAGTTCGTGTTCGATGCCGTCAATGCGGTGCTGAAGGGCATTTACGAAGGCGTGCTGTGGTGTATCGCCTATCCACCGCACTACGCCGTAGCGATTGTCATGGCGTTGATTGGCTGGCGTGTGGCTGGCGTTCGCTTTGCGACTCTCGCAGGTTTGGCCTTGTTGTTTTGCGACGTCATCGGCTTGTGGCCAGAGACAGTCAGCACGCTTGCCCTGGTGCTCACAGCGACTGTCCTGGCACTGGTTGTCGCCATTCCGCTGGGGGTCATTGCCGGTCTGGCGCCGGCCTTTGATCGTGTGGTTGATCCTTGTCTGGATTTGATCCAAACGATGCCGCCCTACATCTACCTGCTACCGGCCATTGCACTACTCGGCTACGGCCCTGCCACGGCGCTGTTGGCGACTTTTATCGTTGCGCTTCCCCCTGCGCTACGACTGACCTCCCTGGGTATTCGCATGACACCCAAGGAGTTCATCGAGTTGGGAGATGCCAGCGGCGTGACTGGAATGCAGATGTTTTTCAAGATCCGCTTACCATTCGCCATGCCCAGCATCATGGCCGGTGTCAACCAAAGCCTGATGATGGCGTTCGGTATGGTCGTCATCGCCGGCATTGTGGGTTCGGGCGGTTTGGGCGAGGCGATTTACGGTTCCATCCGTACGTTGGATATCGCCAAGTCGATCAATGCGGCCATCGCTATCGTTATCCTGACCATGATCCTGGATCGTCTGGCGCAGAGTGCTGCACAGGCGCGGGTGAGGGCTTCCCAATGACAACGCACATTCAATTTTCTCCAGGCGATTACCTGGCTCCTGCCGTTGATTGGCTGAACACGAATTTACATGGCTTGTTCAAAGGGATCAGTCAGGTCGTTGAGGGGGTACTCGGCGCAGTGGAGGGAACGCTGCTTGCTCCCCATCCGTATTTATTCATCGGAATTGTCGTTGTCGCGGCCTTCTTTTTTGCCAATAAGCGAGTCGCTGTTTTCGCTGCGGTGATGTTGGCTTTCTGTTTGTTCGCTGGCCTTTGGGTCGCGTCCATCCAGACGATCGCGCTCGTTAGCGTGTCGGTCCTGATCTCCGTTGCCATCGCTTTTCCGCTAGGTGTTCTGGCGGCCCGGGTGAAGCGTGTCGATGAAGCAATGCTGCCGATTCTGAACATCATGCAGACGGTGCCGCCTTGGGTTTACCTGATCCCCGCCGTGATGCTGTTCAGCTTGGGGCGCGTGCCCGCGATCATCGCAACGATTGTTTATGGCATCCCGCCGATGCTCAGATTGACAACCCTGGCCTTCAAGCAGCTGCCCAAGGATCTCCTTGAGTTGGGCCAGGCGTCCGGTGCTTCACCTAAAGACATTCTGTTCAAAATTGAACTGCCGACAGCCGCACCCACGCTGTTGGTAGGCCTGAACCAATGCATCCTCATGTCCTTGGCGATGGTGGTGCTGGCTGGTCTGGTGGGGGCGGGCGGTCTGGGGGCTGAAGTAACCCGAGGCCTCTCCAGAATGGAGATGGGCTTGGGCCTTCGAGCAGGACTGGCCATTGTCGCTATTGCTCTGCTGTTGGATCGACTGTCACGCGGTGCGTTGCAGCGTCATTCCCCCAACAAATTTCTTTGAAAGGGCTTCAGCATGAGACGTAGTTTTTTTTGCATTGACTCACATGCCTGCGGAAATCCGGTTCGGGTCGTAGCGGGCGGAGCGCCGCTGATGCCGTCGGTTTCAATGGCGCAGCGGCGCGATATTTTTGTGCGTGATCATGACTGGGTGCGCACCGCGTTGATGTTCGAGCCCCGGGGGCACGACATCATGTCCGGCGTCATCATCTATCCATCGGTACGTGACGACTGCGACTTCGGTGCGTTGTTTATCGAAGTCAGCGGCTGCCTGCCGATGTGTGGAGCGGGCACCATCGGATTATCGACCGTGGTCATTGAAGAGGGCTTGGTGACACCTCGTGAGCCGGGAAAACTGGCGATTGAAACACCGGCGGGACGGGTCGATGTCGAATACACCATGGGCGGCGAATTTGTTGAGTCGATTCGCTTGTTCAACGTAGCCAGCTACCTGCACAGYGCCGATGTGGTGGTGGAAGTACCGGGTATCGGTACGTTTACGGTGGACATCGCCTACGGCGGGAATTTCTATGCGGTGGTCGAACCACAGGAGTGCTGGACTGGATTCGAAGGGCAGACGACGGCTGACATCGTGGGGTTGAGCCAGAAGCTGCGTGCAGCGCTCTCGGTCATTTGTGACCCTGTGCATCCTGAGAACAGCAGAATCAGTGGTGTTCACCACATTATCTGGTGTGACAAACCACACAGTAGAACCGTGCATGGCCGCTGTGCAGTATTCTACGGTGATAAAGCTATTGATCGTTCTCCCGGTGGTACCGGTACCTCGGCCCGGATGGCTCAGCTCTTCGCAAAGGGGCGGCTGAATGTCGGCGACATTTACCGACTTGAAAGTCTGATTGGTACGATCTACGAAGGAAAGGTTGAGGCGTCGGTAAAAGTCGGAACCTTCGACGCAATGAAGCCAAGTGTCAGCGGCTGGGCTGAGGTGATAGGTCACAACACCATTTTCGTCGATGATAAAGACCCTCTGGCTCACGGGTTCCAGCTCGCATAAAACAGTTTGGTCACGGCGTCAGCGGTTGATTCTTCGCAGACGCAGATTCAACCTTGGTTTGCACAAAGACTGCATTTGCTAGTGTAAAAAAAGCGAGGCGTAAAGTGATCGAACGACGAGATTTCAGCGGGTGTATGAAAGGTAAAAACCTGCGCTATCTGGAAGAGACTCGGAGCGAGCCGACGGCTCATGCCCGGGCAGGATTTTTACTGCTCGAACACTTCTCGTTGCCTGCATTTACGCAAGCGCTCGATACGATTGTCACTGCCAACCTTTTGCGGCCTACGTTGTTCTCTTCACGAACCTTCGGGGTGCAGGACGGAGAGGTCACCAGCGACCTTGGCCTAGTCATTCGACCTGATGCGCGTTTGGACGTCGCAGCACTCAAAGACCTTAATTTGCTGGTCATCTGCGGCGGCTATCGCACCGAACTCAAAGTCAATCACGAGCTGATCAGCATTCTCAAAACGGCATCGGAACTGGGTATCACCCTGGCCGGGCTGTGGAATGGGGCGTGGTTTTTGGGCGTGTCAGGTTTGCTTGAAGGGTATCGTTGTGCGATTCATCCCGAGCACCGACCTGCGCTCGCAGAAATTTCCAAAGTCACGCATGTCACCAGTGAAGCATTTGTCATGGATCGAGACCGGCTCACGGCTTCGAGTCCGGCGGGTGCTTATCATATGGCTCTCGAATGGATCAAAGGGCTGCATGGCAAGGCGCTTGTCGAGGGCATCGAAGACATTCTGTCTTTCGAAGAGTCGCGGTATCGGCGTATCAAACCGACACAGAACATCTCGTTGAGCGCCCCCCTCAAAGAGGTGGTCAAACTGATGGACGCCAACCTGGAAGAACCGTTGCAAATGGACCAACTGGCGGTATATGCCGGACGTTCCCGTCGACAAATAGAGCGCTTGTTCAAAGAGCAACTGGGTACCACGCCGCAACGGTATTACCTGGAATTGCGCATTACCGAAGCACGGCGCTTGCTTCAGCACACAGAGCTGTCTCAGGTTGATGTGCTGGTCGCATGCGGCTTTGTTTCACCGAGCCATTTCAGCAAATGCTACAGCTCGTATTTTGGTTACCGGCCTTCGAGAGAAACGCGGTTGGTGAAGTAAAGAACGCGTGATCAATCCTCAGTGACTGGTGGTCTTTAACCGCGACTGCGGGCTGCTGTAACGCTCCAAACCGGAGTTGCTGAAATTTTAAGGAGGAGGGGCATGACCGAGGTGCGATTGAAGAGCGATCAAACAAAAAACACGGCGTACTTAACGACGCCCACCGTTGCCGCTAGTCCTGGGGTCGCAAGGCCTCAACTCGGGATTTTCCTATGCCTGCTTTCAATGCTTATCTTTGCGAGCCAGGACGGAATAACCAAGGTGCTTGTCAAAGACTTCCCGGTTGCCCAACTGGTCATGGTGCGTTATTGGGTGTTTGTCGTTTTTGCCTTCGGATATGCCGCCTACCAAGGTAGGGTCAAGGAGTCTTTATGCAGTAAACACCCTTGGCTCCAAATCATTCGAGCCCTGTTAGCCGTTGGTGAAATAGTACTGTTTGCAGTCGGGTTACGATATTTAGGTTTGGCTGAAATGCACGCTCTCTATGCGGTATTCCCTCTGATGACTTTGGCATTGGCGGGGGGCCTGCTAGGAGAGTTTGTCGGGCTACGACGTTGGATCGCTGCTGCCATAGGGTTCACCGGCACACTGATCATCCTGCGACCAGGCGCGGGCGTCTTTGAACTCGCGGCCGTGATTCCCTTGCTGTCTGCTTTAGGGTTCGCATTCTTCAATGTGCTGACGCGCCGGATTAGCCAGCACGATTCCTTTGCGACGAACATGCTTTTTATGGCAAGTGTGGGTGCCCTGACGATCACATTTGTGGGGCTGCCCGCCTGGGTTTCTCCGACTCCGGTCCAGGGCTTCTTGATGGGGATCCTGTCATTGACGGGAGTAGTCGCTCAGATTCTCCTCATTCAAGCACTGAAGTACGCGACCGCTTCTACCCTGCAGCCTTTCAACTATGCGCTTCTGGTGTTCGCCACTTTGGTTGGTGTAATCGTTTTTGCCGAGCGCCCTGATACCTGGGTGGTTGTCGGCGCAGCGTTGGTGATTATCGGGGGGCTGTATGCGATTAAAGCAAAGGTGTGAACGTACCTGAATGTATGAAGTAATCAATGTGTGGTTGGTTTCCTGGATGAGCAAGGCCATAAAAAAGGGCAGCTCAAAGCTGCCCTTTTCCCAACCTGCTCCTTAGGCGGCGCTAAACAGCTTGTGCGGATCCATGACGAATTTTTTCGGCACCCCGGCATCGAACTCGTGGTAACCGCGCGGCGCGTCGTCCAGGCTGATTACCTGCACGCCGACGACCTCGGCAATGTTGATCCGGTCCCACATGATCGCCTGCATCAGCTGACGGTTGTACTTCATCGTCGGGGTCTGGCCGGTGTGGAAGCTGTGGGACTTGGCCCAGCCGAGGCCGAAACGGATGTTCAGGCTGCCATGCTTGGCGGCTTTGTTGACCGCGCCCGGGTCTTCGGTGACATACAGACCGGGGATACCGATATTGCCGGCGACCCGCACCACGCCCATCAGCGCGTTGAGCACATCGGCCGGGGCCTCGTGCTGCGCGCCGTCATGGCCGTGGCCACGGGCTTCGAAGCCGACCGCATCGACCGCACAATCGACTTCCGGCTCACCGAGCAGGTTAGCGATTTGCTCGTACAGCGGAGTGTCCTGGGTCAGGTCGGCGATCTCGAAGCCTTGGGCCTTGGCATGCGCCAGACGCAGCGGATTGACGTCGCCGACGATCACCACCGCCGCACCAAGCAGACGGGCAGAGGCGGCGGCAGCCAGTCCGACCGGACCGGCACCGGCGATATACACCGTGCTGCCAGGGCCGACACCGGCGGTGACCGCGCCGTGGTAGCCGGTCGGCAGGATATCGGAGAGGCAGGTCAGGTCGCGGATTTTCTCCATGGCCTTGTCGCGGTCGGGCAGCTTCAGCAAGTTGAAGTCGGCATACGGCACCAGCACGTATTCGGCCTGGCCGCCAACCCAGTCGCCCATATCCACATAGCCATAGGCACCGCCGGGGCGCGCCGGGTTGACCGTCAGGCAGACGCCGGTGTGCTGTTCCTTGCAACTGCGACAACGGCCGCAGGCAACGTTGAACGGCACCGAGACCAGGTCACCGATCTGCACGTTTTCCACGTCACGGCCCCTCTCGATCACCTCGCCGGTGATCTCATGGCCAAGCACCAGCCCGACCTGGGCCGTGGTCCGGCCACGCACCATATGCTGGTCGGAGCCGCAGATATTGGTCGAAACCACGCGCAGGATTACGCCGTGGTCGATGCGCTTGCCGCGCGGGTCTTCCATTTTCGGATAGGGGATGGTCTGCACCTCGACCTTGCCTGCGCCGAGATACACGACACCACGATTACCAGACATGCTTTCACCTCGCTTTTGTTGTTGTGAGAACACGGCCCTTGTACTGCGAAGGGGCGCGCGGCCTTACAGTGCGGCGGTAAATGTCTTGCGTTTGCGCGTGAATGCAGATCGGTTGGAAGTTACCTTCCAACCACGCGTGATTAGCAGTCATCGTATCGATCCTACGCCTGGTATCAGCACTCTGCGAGGGCATTCAGCACCCAATCACCGCCTGTTTCCAGCCATGCTCCGAACAATCGCCTATCGTCGGTTCCGATGCTTGCTGGAGGTATGCATCCCTCCGTGCCTAATGCGTCTATGATTCAGCCTGGATCTTCTATGAGGATGCAGTACTTACCAACAGGATCAGCGCCTGTATCCCCGGATATCCACCTGCAGCGCCAGGTGTGAGTTGTATGTTGAGTATCTCTTTCCCCTCAGTTTCCATGGATTCAGGGGCTAACCCCGGACGATAGGAGCAAGCGCGATGATTGCGGACTGGACTGGTCAGGTAGCGCTTGTCAGCGGAGCCGGTAGTGAGCGAGGAATTGGCATTGCGATTGCGAAGCGACTGGGCAGCCTGGGCGTTAAGTTGATAATCACAGGCAGCAGCGCTCGCATTCATGATCGGGTTGAGGAGTTACGTGCCGCAGGATTTGAAGCGCAAGGGCGTGCGGCGGACTTGAGTGAAGAGAATCAAGTCCTTGAACTTGCCACTTGGGCAGAATCGGTATGGGGACGAATCGATATTCTTGTGAACAATGCCGGTATGGCCGCCCAGGGTCATCCGGAGCCTTTTGCCGATCTGGCGGACATGAGTGTCGATAGCTGGAATTTTTCAATTGCTCGGAATCTGACAACCGCCTTTCTGTTGACCCGTGGAATTTTGCCGGGGATGCGCAACAGACACTACGGCCGAATCGTCAATGTCAGCTCCACGACTGGCACTCGGGCAGGTCATCCAGGAGAGGCGGCTTATGCTGCGGCCAAAGCTGGGATGGTAGGTATGAACATGAGCCTGGCCCTTGAGGTCGCGCGCTATGGAATCACGGTGAACTCGGTCGCGCCGGGTTGGATCGCCACAGGGTCAAGCACTCCAGAGGAAGAGAATGCAGCGAAGTATGTTCCGGTTGGCAGGGCTGGTCGCCCGGAAGAAGTGGCTGCTGCCGTTACGTTCCTGGCCTCACCTGAGTCCAGTTACATAACCGGCGAGTTGCTGGTGATCGACGGTGGCAACTGCTTGATAGAGAACAAAGCGCCCAAGTAATCAATGTGTGCCCGCCGCGAAATTTTGCAGCGGAGGAGAGTAAGTGACTCCCTCCGTCGCAAGTCAGGCTGATTCAATCAAAACGGCAGTGGCAGTTTCGCTGTGCGCCCCCCATCTACCACCAGCACCTGCCCGGTAATGAAGGCCGATGACTCCGAGGCGAGGAAAACGACCGTCCCGCCGACATCCGCCGGCAACCCGGTACGTCCGACCGGGTGAAGGCGCAGGAGTGCCTGGCCCGCCGCACGCGGATCAGCTTGAGCGGCGAGGTACGCATCACTCAACTCGGAATTGATCCACCCTGGCGCAATGGCATTGCAGCGGATGCCGTCCCGGCCGAGATCGACTGCCAAGGCTCGGGTCAGCCCATGGATACCGGCCTTGGAGGCACAGTACGCGGCATGTTCAGGGTTGGCGCCTATCCCTTCGATCGACCCGATGTTGATGATGCTGCCACCGCCTCGCTGACGCATCTGGGGCACCAACGCCTTGCACAAGAACGCTGGCGCCCGCAGATTGACAGCCATCATGCGATCCCAGTCCTGTTCGGTCATATCATCAATGGATTTCTCGAACATGAACCCTGCATTATTCACCAGGACATCGACTCCGCCGAGCTGCTCCCGGGCTATTTGCGCGATCAAACCGGGGGACTCCATCGAAGCGAGATCAGCCTCGACGAAATAGACTTGAGGGTGATTTTGCAAGTCGGCATCCAGTGCCTGGCGCTGAGCGATCAACACAGAAGCTCCCGCCTCAAGCAATTGTTCGGTGATGCCTCGGCCAATCCCTCTGCCGCCCCCGGTCACCACTACATTTTTACCTTTGAGCATCGCTACCTCTCCTTAGCCGGATACCGGCTTGGCGCCTGTGACTTCGACCGTTTCACCGGCGATGTACCTGGCCTCGTCGGACGCCAGAAATGCGATGACATCCGCAATGTCTTCAGGCTCGGCGATACGGCCTAATGGCACGCTCTTGTTCAACTCTTGCACGGCCTTGTCCGGATCCAGGCCGCGACGCTCAAAGCCGCTGCGTATCATCGGGGTATTGATTTCGTGCGGGCACACGGCGTTGACACGAATGCCCAAAGGGGCGCAATCGCGGCCCAGATTCTTGGTTAAAGCCGCGACGGCCCCTTTGCTTGTGCAATACGCCACGTGGGCGGGGCCGGGATAAATGCCCCAGACAGATGATGTATTGACGATCGCGGCGCCGGGGCGATTTTTCATGTGCGGTATCGCGGCACGGCAGATGAAGAACACCGCATTCAGGTTTACGCCCATGGCGTCGAACCACATGTCGTCAGTGGTTTCCTCAATCGTGCCGCGGGGAATGATGCCCGCATTGTTCAGTACGATATCGATCCCCGAAAAAGTGTCGATGGCAGATTGGACAATCGCTTCGCAATATTCTTTTCGGCGCAGGTCGCCAGCCACGTAGTGCACTTCGGCGCCTAAGTCACGGACTTTGGCGGAAATTGATTTGCAACCGGTTTCGTCAAGATCAGACAAAACAAGCTTTGCACCTTCTCGGGCGAACAATAACGCTAACGCCTGTCCGACACCGCCGGCAGCGCCGGTAATGACCACCACTTTATTATTGAATTTCATCGGGCAACCTACCTGGTAAGTTTTTGGCGCAGCCATTATTTAATTTCAATGGATCGCAGCGTCCAGCAACTTTTTTACTGGGCCAAAGATAACCAGGCGTTATCAGAAATTACCGACTCGAGAATAGAATCGCGCCCAAGACAGCCCAACAGAAGTTTGTTTTCTTTGTGCACCGTGCTTCATGTCTCTGGATGGGAATCTCCAATGATCCCAATGTGGCTAGCGCGCATTCCTGTGAAACGTGTGGAAAAGCAGGCATGCCTCAGACTGCGAAGTCAATAAAATGTACTCAGGTGTACATTCAGGGAGGCATCGGGGTACATTCGCGTTACGCATTTTTTGAAGAAGGTAAGCGCGATGTCCCAGTTAGGGAAGGCACGTGGTAAGGCCCAGGATGCAGGTTGGCGCGGCTCCCCGGAGGGTTGGCTTGAAGCTGCCTACGAAGCCCTGAAGGAGTCGGGCATCGATGCCGTTCGGGTCATGCCGCTGGCCAAGCGCCTGGGCTTGTCGCGAACCAGCTTCTACTGGTTTTTTGAGGATCGTGAACAGTTGCTCGCCGCCTTGCTTTCACGCTGGCGGGAGACCAATACGGGGGGCTTGATCCGCCAAAGTGAAAGCTATGCGGAAAGTATCTCCGAGGCGATCCTGAATGTGTTCGAGTGCTGGCTCAACCCGCAACTGTTCGACTCGCAATTCGAGTTCGCAGTGCGCAGCTGGGCGCTTCAGTCAGCTGAAGTTGCTCAAGAGGTCGCTACCGTAGACGAGCAGCGCATGAATGCCCTGGCGAGCATGTTCAAGCGCTTCGGCTATGACAGCCAGGGCGCTGATGCGCGAGCCAGAACGATTTATTTGACCCAGATCGGCTACATCACCATGAACACGACTGAGTTGATCACTGTGCGTTTCCAACGCATTCCTCATTACGTGAGCATCTTCACCGGGAAAGTACCCAAACAGCGCGAGCTGGATCGTTTTTACGGGAAATTCGGCTACGCCGAAAAAGAGCCCGGGGTTTTCGTGCCCTTGACCGATACCTTCGAGGAGACGTCTGCAGATGCTCAATGAGACGCTGGGCATTATTGGAGGAACGGGGTGGTTGGGCGCAGCGATCGCCAAGGCAGTGCTGGCAAAGGCATTGGTGCCGACGGGCAATCTGGTCATCTCGAACCGTTCGGGTAGCCATCCGTTGGCGCAACAAGGCGCTTGTCTGGTCACTGATAACCAGGACCTGGTGGATCGCTGCGACGTAGTCATCATCGCGGTTCGCCCCGAGCATTTCGCCAGCCTGAACATCAACGCGACGGGCAAAACAGTCATTTCTCTGATGGCCGGGATTACAGCGCAGGCGATTGCTGCGCAGACCTCGGCTTCGGCGGTCGTGCGGGCGATGCCCAATGCGGCGGTAGAGATCGGGCAGTCTTTTACACCTTGGTATTGCTTCGCAGAGGTAGAGGCCGCGACGAAGGATCTCGTGCAGCATCTTTTCGAATGTGTGGGCACCGCTGCTGAGGTTCAGCAAGAGGATTTCATCGATTACCTCTCGGCACTCTCGGGTACCGGCCCGGCCTTTCCTGCGTTATTGATGACGGCGCTGGCCAATCAGGCGATGGTTGCCGGCATACCCACTGATATTGCGCAGCTCGCCGCTAAAAATGTCGTTGTAAACAGCAGCCAGCTGTTGGCCAGCCACGATGCTCAACAGATGATCGATGCCTTGGTTGCCTACCGCGGAGTGACGGCTGCGGCTTTGCAAACGATGACGCTGGGTCATTTCGAAGAGCAAATTGGCAGGGCGTTGCAAGCCGGTGCTGCCGTTGCCCGCAGAGGGCTTGAAGCCTGATAAACCGAAGCCCCTTCACAGAGGCTCCGGTAAGTGTCGTTTACTCTGCCTTGAAGCAGTAAACGGCCAGCTTGTTACCGTCCAGATCCCGAGCGTAGGCAGCATAAGCATTTTCAGCCCAGCCACGTGAGCCTGGCAGGCCTTCGCAAACGCCACCGTTTGCCAATGCAGCTGTATGGAAGGCATGGATTGCAGCGCGGTTCGGTGCTTCGAAACTGACGGTGACACCGTTGCCGACGGTGGCCGGATTTCCGTTAGCCGGTTTGAGTACGAAGAACGAAGGCTTATCGATGCCCCAGATAGATCCGGCCTCGTCGAGATCGGCAACGCGGTTCAGGCCAATCTCCTTCAAAACTACATCATAGAATGCGCGTGCTTTTTGCAGATCTTTGGTGCCGACGGTTACATGAGTAAAAACAGACATCTTTGTTTCCTTTCTGTTGGTGGTGATTGGACTGTCGACGAATCGGAGGCCCGTCGGATATCAGAAATGAATGACGGTGCGAACGCTTTGCCCGGTGTGCATCAACTCAAATGCCTCGTTGATCTCATCCAGGGGCATGTTGTGGGTGATGAAGGTTTCCAGTGGGATTTCCCCGCGGCCGGCCTTCTCCACATAACTGGGAAGCTCCGTGCGGCCTTTTACGCCGCCGAAAGCGCTGCCACGCCATACGCGACCAGTGACGAGCTGGAAGGGGCGCGTGCTGATTTCCTGGCCTGCGCCGGCAACACCGATGATGATCGACTCGCCCCAACCCTTGTGACAGCACTCCAGTGCCGCTCGCATCAACTGCACATTGCCGACGCACTCGAACGAGTAATCGACGCCGCCGTCAGTGAGTTCGACGATGACGTCCTGGATAGGCTTGCCATAGTCCTTGGGATTGATGAAGTCCGTCGCGCCCAATGACAAGGCAACATCGCGCTTGGCTGGATTGATATCGATGGCGATGATGCGACCGGCGTTGGCCATTTTTGCGCCGATGATCGCGGCGAGACCGATACCGCCCAGCCCAAAAATCGCGACGCTAGCGCCAGCCTCCACCTTGGCGGTGTTGAGTACGGCGCCAATGCCTGTAGTCACCCCGCAGCCGAGCAGGCAAACCTGATCCAGCGGAGCCTCCTTTGGAATCTTCGCCAGGGAAATTTCAGGCAGCACGGTGTATTCGGAAAAAGTCGAGCAACCCATGTAGTGGAACAGTGGCTTGCCTTCATAGGAAAAACGAGAAGTGCCGTCGGGCATCAGGCCTTTGCCCTGGGTCGCCCTGACGGCCTGGCAGAGGTTGGTCTTCCCAGAGAGGCAGAATTTGCATTGCCGGCATTCCGCGGTATAGAGCGGAATCACGTGGTCGCCGACTTGCAGCGAGGTCACGCCTTTGCCGATGGACTCGACCACACCTCCGCCTTCATGCCCCAGCACCGTGGGGAAAATACCTTCGGGATCGCTGCCCGAAAGGGTGAAGGCGTCGGTGTGACAAACGCCGGTCGCAATGATGCGAACCCGGACTTCACCGGCCTTGGGTGGCGCAACATCGATGGTGACCAACCGCAACGGTTCATTGGGCGCGAATGCGACCGCAGCCCTTGATTTCAAGGTCTGTGCTGACATGGAAGAGCCTCGTGTCGAATATGAAAAATTGCCCCTGATCCAGGATCAGGGGCATGACTTCAGATGTCCTTGACCAGCCGCAGCGCATCGTAGATGGCCGCGTGGGTATTGCGCGCCGACACCGCGTCGCCGATCCGGAATAGCTGGAAACGGCCGTCAGGGTTGGTCACGATGTTCTGGGTTTTCCCGGCGATCAGGTTGTGCTGTTCGACCGCGCCGTTGTTGCTCGAATGCGGGCGCAGCTCGAAGTACAGATCGTCCAGGGGCAGGGTGCCGTGGTTGATCACCACCTGATCGACTACGCGCTGTTTGTGCACCTGACCGTAATCGCTGCCGAAATGGGCAACCAGTTGGCCGTCGCGCTTCTCTACGGAATCGACCCGATACGTGACGGTAAAGGTGACGTTCAGGTCCTGCAGGCTGCGCATGTAAGGCACCAGGTTCATCGCCATCACCTCCGGCGAAAACGACCGGTCAGGCGTGACGATCTCCAGTTTTGCACCGCTGTTGGCGATGACCTCCGCTGCTTGTAGCGCCGCATGGTCGCCCGCGTCGTCAAAGATCAGCACGTTCTGGCCGGGCTTGACGTCGCCGGAAATGATGTCCCAGGTCGACACCACCAAATCGTTGCCCTGTTTGAGCACCTCGGTATGGGGCAAGCCACCCGTGGCAACGATCACCACATCCGGCTCTTCAGCCAGCACCGTCTCGGCCTCGGCCCAGGTGTTGAAGTGGAACTTCACACCGAGGCGTTCGCATTGCACCATGCGCCAGTCGATGATGCCGATCATCTCGCGGCGACGCTCGCTCAGAGCAGTCAATCGAATCTGCCCGCCGGGCTGGTCGGCGACTTCGAACACCGTGACGTCGTGGCCACGTTCACCGGCGACCCGCGCTGCCTCCAGACCCGCGGGGCCGGTCCCGATCACCACCACGTTGCGCTTGGTCGGCGCCTTGGGAATTTCGTGGGGCATGGTGGTTTCACGCCCGGTGGCGGCGTTGTGGATGCAATACGCGGCACCGCCCTGATAAATACGGTCCAGGCAATAGTTGGCCCCTACGCAGGGGCGAATTTCTTCTTCGCGCTTTTCGATGATCTTGCGCACGATGTGCGGATCGGTCATGTGCGCGCGGGTCATGCCGATCATGTCTACCTTGCCGGAGGCAATGGCGTGTCGGGCGGTTGCGACGTCGGGAATCTTGGCTGCGTGGAACGTCGGGAAACCCGTCGCCGCACGGATCTCGCCGGCGAAATCCAGGTGCGGAGAGTTGCGCATGCCCTGGATCGGAATCACATCGGTCAGGCCGGCATCGGTATCAATGTGCCCGCGAACGACGTTGAGGAAGTCGACCAGGCCGCTGTCCTTGAGCATGTGAGAAATCTGCATGCCGTCCTTCGCACCGAAGCCACCGGGCAGGTCTTCATCGCCGGTGTAGCGGACCCCGAGCAGGAAGTCTTCGCCGCAGCGTTGGCGGATACCGCGCAGGACGTCAAAGGTGAAGCGCAGCCGGTTTTCCAGCGAGCCGCCGTACGGGCCGTCGAGGTCGTTGGTCAATGGCGACCAGAACTGATCCATGAGGTGACCGTAAGCCTGCAACTCCAGACCATCGAGGCCCGCTGCCTTCATGCGTTCGGCGGCATCCACGTAGTCCTTGATGATTCGATCGATGTCCCAGTCTTCCATCTTTTTCGGAAAGGCCCGGTGGGACGCTTCACGGCGATGAGAAGGCGATACGACCGGCAGCCAGTCAGCCTTGTCCCAGCGCGTGCGCCTTCCCAGGTGGGTCAACTGAATCATCACCGCCGCGCCGTGTTCGTGGCATTCGTCGGTCAGATCCTTCATCCATTTGACCACCTCATCCTTATACGCCAGCACGTTGTTGAACACCGGCGGGCTGTCGCGGGAAACAGCGGCGGAGCCTGCGGTCATGGTCAGCGCCACGCCGGCCTTCGCGCGTTCAACGTGATAAGCGCGGTACAGATCCTTCGGCATGCCGTCGACAGGATACGCGGGCTCATGGGAGGTGGTCATGATCCGGTTTTTGAGAGTCAGGTGCTTGATCTTATAGGGCTGCAGCAGGGGATCGCTGGACATGGTGTTGCGCTCCGGGAATAGAACATCGGGCTTGGTTTGACATAACGGTATGTCGAATGTTCATGTGTGTCAATGATTGAGACACAGGTGTACATTTTTCTTGCGCGGTGGAAAAACCAGGATTAACATCCATTCGAAACAGGGGTGATCGGGCCGGTCATCCCAGGCACCGATCCATGAATGCGAGGGGACTATGAAAGTGCTCGTAGCGGTCTCGAAAAAGCATTGAGAGTGAGCTGATCATTCCATTACATAACGATGTGAGAAATACAGGACGCGGAGATGCACATGATTACGTTATCCAGTAAAACTTGTATCGGCTGGCTTGCAGGCTTGGTTATGGCATCCGGCAGCCTGATTGCCCAAGCCGAGGAGCCCGCGCCTATCCGTATCGGCTGGGTGAATTGGTCGGATACGGAAATCGCTGTAAAGCTGGCAGACACGGCACTGCGAGACCATCTGAAGCAACCGGTTAAATTGGTGTTGGCCGATATCGGTATTCAGTTCCAGGCGCTGGCTAACGGTAATATCGACCTGATTCCGATGGTTTGGCTGCCGAGCACTCACAAGTCCTTTTATGACAAATACCGCGACAATCTCGAAGACTTGGGTGTGCTGTATGAAGGTCGGATTGGCATGGCGGTGCCTACTTCCATTCCTGCCAGTGAAGTCGCCAGTGTCGAAGACCTTAACAAACCAGAGGTAAGGGAAAAGCTCGGCGGCAAGATCCTGACTTCCGAAGTGGGTAATGGTCAGTACAAACTTACGGAAAAGGCCATCAAAGAATATCGTCTCGATGGCTATAAGATGGTCGCTTCTTCAGAATCCGGAATGTTGAGCGAGTTGGACCGTAATCTGAAGCGTGACAAGTGGTCTTTGATCAACGCATGGAGTCCGCATTGGATGTTCTCCAAGTGGTCACTGCGTTATCTGGATGATCCGAAGCAAATTTTCGGTGGCGCTGAGCAAATCCACGCGGTTGCACGCAAAGGCTTTAGCGCGGAGCACCCCGATGTTGCTCGATTCTTCGCCAACTTCAAAATTCCTAAAGCTGACCTTGAAAAATTGATGGCTACTGCGCGTGATAGCTCGGCAGACCAGGTAGTTGCAGAATACTACGAAGCCAACAAGCCCCGCTTTGCAGCCATGTTTTACGGCACAACCGCTGCAACTACGGCGGGCCAGTAACGACTGCGCTTTCCTGTAACTATTTTGCAGTTTGGTGTCCTTGACGGTGAGTGAAGGGGGCCGGTTGCATCGAATGGGTGAAATATGTCGGTGACAACGCTAGGTATAAAACTGGATGGGGAAACGCGTGCCCTGTTGTCTTTTGAATCTGAATAGTGTTGCGCAGCGAGGTTGAAGAGGGCTTCGCCGTCTTTCTGAATCCGCTGCCTTAATGTAATTTTTAAAAGGAGAGCCTACGTGACAGCGTTATCTGATATTCGTTTAGCTAGCAAGCAAACAGCTTTTACTGAAATTCCAATCATAGATGTGTCGCCACTTGTCAACGGTAATAATCTACTGCAGGTGGCAAGCAAAATAGGTGATGCCTGCGAAAAAGTTGGTTTTTTCTATATTAAAAATCATGGCGTTGAGCAGCAGTTGATAGATGATATGTACGCGCTTTCCAAGGAGTTTTTTAAACTTCCATATGAGGAGAAAAACGAACTTAATGTCGTAAACTCCGGGCTGACGCTACGCGGCTATATACCGATGTATGCGGAAAACGTAGACCCTGCTAACACCCGCGACTTTAAAGAGTGCTTTGATTACGGAGCTCATTACGATGAGGTTTCTCCATTTTTTGGCCCTAATCAAATGCCTTCCGCACTGCCACAATTCGAGACGGTTGCCGACGCTTATCATTGCGCTGTATTGGCGCTCGCGAGAACGCTCATCGGCGGGATCGCGCTGAGTTTAGGTTTGCCGCAAGATTACTTTGAAAATCTTCAGCGTAAGCCCATCACTATTCAGCGAATTTTACGTTACCCGCCCCAGATTGGTAGGGTTTCCCAAGAGGAGATTGGTATTGGGGCTCACACGGACTACGGTTTCTTGACCGTCCTGTCCCAAGATGCAGTTGGCGGGTTGCAAGTCAGGAATCGTGCAGGGGAGTGGGTTACTGCGCCACCGGTTGAAGGCACGTTTATCGTCAATATTGGTGATTTAGTTCAAACCCTAACCAATGATCGCTACACATCGACAATGCATCGCGTCATAAATACTAGCGGCCTGGAACGTTATTCCATACCGTTCTTTATTGATTTGGATTTCGATGCGGTTGTTGAGCCTGTGTCAACCTGCGTGAGTGAGACTTTGCCTGCGAAGTATGAAGCGTACACGTGTGGCAAACACAAATTTAACCGATTTGTTGATAGCTATGCGCACCTGAAAGAAATCGAGAAGGCATGATCGTTCTTCTGGCTACGCAGATGCTAATTGGAAGTCAAAGTCGCCAGCCTGCGAACGAATGCCCCACCGGAACCACAAGAAACGCCTTGGCGTGTCTTGTGGTTTTTTTCAAGCGATGTCTACCGATGTAACAGGCTCCCGCGAGATTGCGCGTGCAGCCAGGAAGGCAAGAACAGCCGCCACTCCCAGCAACGCGGCGCTCAACTCGAAGGTCGCTCGATAGCCGCTCGAGTCAAACGCGATGCCGGTGCGCCGACGCGGGTCAAAGCCATCGATTGGCTGGAGTTGAATTACACCTCGGCCCTTCGCGTTGACGACCTTGCCGCCCGGGTGCAGATGAGCACGCCGACCTTCCACCACCATCTCCGCCAGCTCACCGCGATGAGCCCGTTGCAGTACCAGAAATGGCTACGGCTAAACGAGGCGAGGCGTTTAATGCTCAACGAGCATCAGGATGTATCCAGCGCGGCTTTCAGGGTCGGCTACGAAAGTCCGTCGCAGTTCAGCCGTGAATACAGTCGTCTGTTTGGAATACCGCCCAAACGAGATATTGCGGTGTTGCGAGGGGCAGGGTAGCGACATACAGCGGTCATTCAGAAATTGGCCGTTGGCAACCCTTTCAAAGACTTTCAGGGTCGCCAAAGAACATTTTGACTAGGCTCTAGCGAAGCGATTGAAGGCCGACTGAATTGAAATGTACCCCCAATTTTGCCCCCAGGCGCACACGATAAATGCGAAATCGTGATCCGGGATTTCTTACTAGCCTGCTTAGCCTTTTCTGCAGCCCACGCTCCTTTTCGTCCTCTCCTGACGCTACTGAGGAGTCTGAGACCAATCTTTTGCGTATAAAAAACTGCTGGCAGCTTAACCTCAGGTCGCTTAAGTCTTCTGGCGTGCCTGAGTAGTCAGGCTTGGGTTGCATCGGGATCGCTTAGCTGCCGGGAATCAGACTGCGCAGGTCGTAGCCATCATGAACAATCCATTCCAAGGCGGGGACGCGTTCTACCAAGCAGGACTGGTCGGCGAACAATTTGTCTTACAGTACCGCGCGGGATTTTATTGGGTATGAGGAGAACTCATATCCCCATGACTTTTAATGGTTACAGCCCCTCCAGCTCCCGATGTTAAAAAATCGCAAACACAGCTCATCAACAACAAAAAGAGCGTTTGCAATCATGACTAAGCCCCACTGCCTCGTCCTCGCTAGCCTAGTGCTGCGCTCTTCGTACTCCGACGTTTGCCACCCGATCTTCACGATCCGCGTGCGCTTCTGATCACCCAAAAAATCCAAAAAGAGTAACGACTCATGAAAGAACTCGACCTGTACATCGGTGAAGGTTTCGAAGGCCCTGGCGTGAATGCCGCGCACATCAACATCTTGATCGGGCCGCGCAACGGTCCGGCGGGACAGGCGTTTGCCAACAGCCTGGCGTCGCCGAGCCAGGGGCATTGCCCGTTTATGGTGATCGCCCAACCGAACATTCCGGTCAAGCCGATGACGCTCTACGTCAACAAGGCCGCGATCAGCAGCGACCTGCACGGCAACGCCACCTGGGGCGCGTCCCAGGCCGGGATTGCCAAGGCTGTGTTGGAGGCCCTGCTGGACGGCACCTTGCCGCCGGAAGCAGAAGACGAGTGGGCCATCGTCACCGCCAACTGGGTCAACCCGGCCTGTGATGACCTGGATTCGGTGTACCTGAATAACTACAACGCCTGCCGAACTGCGATCCGCGCCGCCCTGACCGGCAAGCCGGAAACCGCGCAACTGGCGGATGTGGTCAATCACATCAGCAACCCTTTCTACACGCCAAAAGCCTGAGGTCCGCGCCATGCAATACATTCGTTTGGGCAACTCCGGCCTGCAAGTCTCCCGCCTGTGCCTGGGCACCATGAACATGGGCACCCCGGACTGGAAACCGTGGATTTTCGATGAAAAACAAAGCGAGCCAATCGTCGCTCACGCCCTCGATAAGGGGGTGAATTTCATCGACCTGGCGGACTTCTATTCCGCCGGCGCCGGCGAGGAAGTAGTGGGGCGCATTGTCAAGCGCCTGGCTCGTCGCGAAGACCTGGTGATCACCACCAAGGTCGGCTACGGCACCCGCAACGGCATCAACGCCAGCGGTCATTCGCGCAAGCACATCATGGACAGCATCGACGCTTCGCTGAAACGTCTAAACATGGATTACGTCGATGTGTTCATGCTGCATTACTTCGACGTGAATACCCCGGTCGAAGAAACCATGAGCGCCATGAATGACATCGTGCGTTCCGGCAAGGCCCGTTACATCGGCGTGTCGACCATGCTCACCGGGCAACTGGCGAAGATCCTCATGGCCTGCGAGCGCAATGGTTGGGTCAAGCCGATCAACATGCAGCTGCAACTGAACTGCGCCTACCGCGAAGAAGAGCGCGAGATGATTCCGTTCTGCCGCGACCAAGGCCTCGGCGTCTCGGTGTTCAGCCCGCTGGCTCGCGGCTTGCTGACCGGCGACGTGCAATCGACCCGCAACCAGACCGACTTTTTCACCCAGCAGATGTACAGCGATGAAGCCTCATTCGAGATCGCTCATTCGGTGCAACGCGTGGCTCGGGCCCGTGGCGTTTCGAATGCCCAGATCGCCCAAGCTTGGGTTGCGAACCATCCGGGCGTTGATTGCATGCTGGTCGGCGCCGACACCACTGCGCAGTTCGACAGTGCCTTGGCGGCGTTGGAGACCAAGCTCGATGGCGAAGAACTGCAGGAACTGGAACGCAACTACACCCCGTGCGACGTGATCAACGATTACACCGCCGGCAAACGCATCCTGCGCTCGGCTCGCCCGGCTCTGGAACGCTTCACTCTGACCGAGGCTGTGGCATGAGCACGCTGATCCGTAACGGCAATTTCATCGACGGCCAATGGTCGAGCGGTGGTACGACCTATCCGGTGTTGAACCCGGCCAATGGCGAAGTGATTGCCGACGTGCAAAAAGCTGGCGCTGAAGAAACCAATCTCGCCATCGTCGCGGCCAATCGCGCCTTGCCGGCCTGGCGAAAACTGACTGCCAAAGAGCGCAGTCAGCGCCTCAAGCGCTGGGGCGAACTGATGCTGAGCAACCAGAAAGATCTGGCCACTTTGCTCAGTCGCGAGCAGGGCAAACCGCTTGCCGAAGCCATGGGCGAAGTAGTCTATGCCGCAAGCTTTCTGGAGTGGTTCGCCGAAGAGGCCAAGCGCGCATACGGCGACGTGATCCCGAGCCATAAGGCAGATGCGCGGATCATCGTGGTCAAGGAAGCTATCGGCGTGGTTGCTGCGATTACCCCTTGGAACTTCCCGCTGGCGATGGTCACCCGCAAGGTCGGTCCGGCGCTGGCGGCTGGTTGCACAATGATTCTCAAACCGTCGGAGGAGACGCCGTTGTCAGCCTTCGCCTTGGCGGTGCTGGCCGAGCAGGCGGGCATTCCGGCCGGCGTGTTCAACGTTATCTCAGGTGACGCCGTAGCGATTGGCGGGGCGCTGCAAGCTAGCGGCATCGTGCGCAAACTTTCGTTCACAGGCTCTACCCGTACCGGCAAGTTACTGATGCGCCAAGCGGCGGATACGCTGAAGAAAGTCTCGCTGGAGCTGGGCGGCAACGCACCGTTCATTGTGTTTGACGATGCTGATCTGGACGCCGCCGTCAAAGGCGCGATGGCCTCGAAATTCCGCAACACCGGGCAGACCTGCGTCTGCGTAAACCGGTTCTTTATCCAGGACGGCGTCTACGAAGCTTTCACCGGAAAACTCGCCGAAGCGGTCGCCGCGATGCGCGTCGGCAGTGCGCTGGACGGTGAAACCGAGCAAGGTCCACTGATCAACGCGGCGGCGTTGGCCAAGGTTGAATTGCACGTGAGTGACGCCTTGGAGAAGGGTGCCACGTTGTTGTGCGGCGGTCGTCGTCATGCGCTGGGCGGCACCTTCTACGAGCCGACCATCCTCTGCGACGCCAACAGCGACATGCTGATCGCTCAGGATGAAACCTTCGGCCCGGTAGCCGCATGCTTCCGCTTCAAGGACGAAGCCGAAGTATTGCAACGGGCGAATGACACACCCTACGGATTGTCGGCGTACTTCTACAGCCGCGACATTGGCCGCGTCTGGCGCATGGCCGAGGGCCTGGAGGCCGGCATGGTCGGAATCAACGAAGGAATCATCTCCACGGAAGTCGCGCCGTTCGGCGGCATCAAGGAATCGGGGCTGGGTCGCGAAGGCTCCAGGTACGGTCTGGAAGACTACCTGGAAATCAAATACCTGCTGATGGGCGGCCTCTGACCCCCAACCGTAATCCCCGTGGGAGCGAGCGAACTCACTCCCACAGGTTCAAGCGCTGTCGATTTCATTTCTCCGTCAATAACAACAATTGGAGACGAACATGTCCGCTCAACCTATAAAGATCGATGACCTGCCCATCGGGCGCTTCCACCTAAAAATCGCAGGCCTCACGTTCGGCGCGCACTTCACCGACGGCTACATCCTCGGCCTGATCGGTATTGCTTTCACGTTACTCAGCCCGCAGATGCACCTCGATGTCTTCTGGCAAGGCCTGATCGGCGCTTCGGCACTGATTGGCCTGTTTCTTGGCAGCCTGTTCTTCGGCTGGATTTCCGACAAGGTCGGTCGGCAGAAAATCTTCCTGGTCAGTTTTGTCCTGATCACCATTGCTTCGGTCATGCAGTTCTACGCCGAAACTGCGATGCAGCTATTCCTCTGTAGGGTGATAATCGGCATCGGCCTGGGCGGCGACTTCAGCGTCGGCCACGCGATGCTCGCCGAGTTCTCACCGAAAAAACATCGCGGCGTATTGCTCGGTTCGTTTAGTGTCATCTGGACCTTCGGCTACGTCGCCGCGACCTTCGTCGGCACGGCGATGCTCGGTCTGGGGGATGACGCCTGGCGCTGGATGCTGGCCTCGTCTGCGATCCCGGCAGCGTTGATCCTGATCGCGCGGATCGGCACCCCTGAATCACCGCGCTGGTTGGTCAATCAGGGGCGGATCGCCGAAGCACGGGCGATTGTCAAAAAGCACCTGGGCGATAACGTCGAACTCGATGAAACCCGCTCCACCGAAACCCGTTCCGGCTACGCGGTGCTGTTCAGTCGTGAATACCGTAAACGCACTGCTTTCAACTGCCTGTTCTTCGTCTGCATCGTCATGCCGTACTTCGCTATCTACACCTTCCTGCCGTCGATCCTGCAGAAGATGGGCCTGGCGGAGGGCTTTGGCACCGAATTGATGCTCAACATGCTGCTGATCCTCGGCGCATTGATCGGCATCTGGTGCACGGTGAAGTTCTCGCGCCGAGGCTTCCTGATCAATTCGTTCATCATCCTCGCGGTAGCCTTGTTCCTACTGGCGGCATTGCCGGGCAGTGCGGCGTTCCTGATGGTGCTGGTGTTCGGCGTGTTCACGCTGGTGTTGTCGGCTGTGAGCAATCTGGTGGGCGTGTTCCCGGCCGAGAGCTTTCCGACCGAAGTGCGGGCCAGTGGGATTGGCCTTGCTACGGCTGTGAGTCGTTTGGGCTCTGCGGTCAGCACGTTCCTGTTGCCGGTGAGCGTGGCCGGTATCGGCTTGAGTCCGACCATGGGCATATTGGCGGCGATTCTGGCGTTGGGGGCGATCATTTCCTGGGCTTGGGCGCCGGAGACCAAATCCCTGACGCTGAGCCAGGCGTGCAAGGCGCAGAGTCCGGTGGAGAGCGGGGCGCCGGTGGCCGTCGAAGTCGCAGCACCGATCTGAATAACGGGCACATTTCCAATGTGGGAGCGAGTTTGCTCGCGAAGGCGTCAGGTCAGTCAATGGATAGGTGGCTGACACTCCGCTTTCGCGAGCAAGCCCGCTCCCATAGGGGATATCAGTGTTTCAAGGGTTACTGACCAACCCTAACCACTGAGTAAACAACTGCACCTTCGACAATCCCTGCTTATCATTCGCCACATCCAGCCAATAGCCATAAGGCCCGAGCACTTCCACCGTAGTGATCGGCAACAGGCTGCCATTCGCCAGTTCCTTTTCAATCATCTGTCGGTCAATCACCGCTAATCCCCCACCGGCCAGAGCAGTGTGAATCACTTGGTCCAGTGTGCTGAATTCCAGCCCGTGCCCGGCTTCGACATCTTCGCGGCCCATCGCCGCCAACCAGTTCTCCCACACCTTCAAGCGTTTGCCGTCATGCAGGATGTGCAGCAGTGGAAACTGGCGCAGATCCGGCGGCTGGCCATCGACGAACAACTCCGGGCTGGCCACTGCCATATGCCGTTCCATCACCAGCAACTGACTGCTGCAATGGTTGGCCGCTCCGAGGCCGAAGCGGATGTGGCAGTCTATTTCCGCGAGGTTGTCGTTACCGTTCTGTTGGGTCACGCTGAGGCTGATGTCCGGGTAGCGTTGGCAGAATGTGCGCAAGTGCGCCGACAACCAGCGCGTGGCCCAGGTCGGTGGAGCGACTATGCGCAGGCGTTGGCGCAGGTTGGGCACGCGCACCGCTTGCAGGGCGCGTTCAACGTGGTCGAAGGCGTCGCTCAGTTGTGGGGAGAGGGCGAGGCCGGTTTCGGTCAGCGACAGGCCTTGGGGCGTGCGGATGAATAGCGTCACACCGAGATAGTCTTCAAGCTGCTTGATCTGACGGCTGACCGCGCCTTGGGTAACGTTCAACCCCAAAGCCGCCTGGCTGAAACTGCGATGCCGCGCGACTTCTTCAAAGACGCGCAGCATGGTGAGCGAGGGCAGTTGACGCATGAAAAGGGTAACTCCATACCGGCCTTCGACGCGTTGGTGCGCGGGCAGGTTTATTGTTTTTGGTAAATATTCTATAGGGCGTATCTGACTCCTGTCTGAGGGGCTGATGCAAGTGGTGTTTGGGCTAAAAGTCTCGCGGGCAAGCCTCTTGCAGAGATCGCGCTTTCCCGTAGGACCGGCCGGACGGCGCTCCGCTTTAGCCGGTCATACAAGATCAAGCTTGCAGGCAGACATAGAATCTCCTACGGGGGGCCGGAGGGACACCAAACGATGCACCGGCAAGTGGCTGCGTGACCAAGTGAGTGGCTGGGCAAGCGTTTAATGTTTCGAACCACAGCGCAGAGCGTATGAGTGGGCAAACTTGAAACCTGCCGGTGGCGATAGTTCGCTGCCGCCCCATTGCGGTCCTTGGCGGAGGGCAGCTTTCTACCATCGATTTTTAAGGGGCGGCATGCTGTCTAATGCCCCCCATGCTGGTAGCAGAGTGTGGAAGGCTTGGCCGATAGGAAGCAACCCACAGCACTGGGGAAAACCTCATAGTAGGTGTCAGACTCCGCGGCTATCGAATGACGAAGTCGCTCAGATCCAGTGCTCATTCAGTTTCAAACGCGACTACGGGTTAATCGGTGGTGCTGATCCTAATTTATCCAGCTATTCACTAAAGCCCTATTGGCATCAATCCAGGCCTGTGCGCCTTTTTCAGGTGTGCTGCTGCCGTTCTCATTAATTGTCGCCATCAGCTCGCCGAGAGATTTCTCATCCATTTTCCACTTCTGCAACCAGCGCTCAGCTTCAGGATGGTCATCTTTGAATGACAAAGCGGCTATGCCATGGATAGCGTCAGTGGTGCCATAGGTTTTCTTAGGATCGTCAAGATAGCGAAGATCCTTTTTCGCCCAAACCCAGTGTGGTTTCCATAACGTGACCACAATTGGTTCTTTGCGCTTCACGGCACGATCCAATGATTGAAGCATCGCCGCTTCAGACGATTGGATTAGGGTATATTCTAACTTGTAATCATCCATGGCTTTATCTGTTAGGCCCATAATCCCGGAACCTGCATCAATGCCAAAAATAGAGGCCTTGCCGCGCCATGTAAACTCATCTTTGCGAGTATTCAATTCGTCGATGCTTTTGATGTCAACATAGTCAGGGACTGCCAATCCAAGATTTGCTTCACTTAGCCAGGGGCCGATCAGTTGGACTTTGTCTTTGATGCTCTGATAAGGAGCGCTGTCGGCTGATGGGAGCCATACCTCAAAAGTTACGTCAATTTTCCCGAGGGCCACAGAGTTGTAGAGAATGATCTTGGAGGCATTTTCAAGTTTTACGTTGTACCCTTTCTCCGCCATAAGAATTTTCCACATATTGGCCACAGCGATATTTTCCGCCCAGCTGTTAACGCCTATACTTATTGTTTTGGAGTCAGCTGCATATGATGCGGGATGAAAGCATATGCAAAGCCCAAGTAATATTCCTGTTAGTGCTTTTTTCATTTGGATTGCGCCTTTTCGAATAATGAAGCCACTAGTTATTCAAGCGATAGGGGTAAGCTTTCTGTGAGAGACCATGGTGTTAGAAAATTGCCGCCACGTTGGTTCATCTCATTTTTTGATGCGGACAGTTACCTAGTCAGCGTTTGCATCCATCGAAATCCTGGGTAAGCGGCCTGGAAGTTAACGCTCGTAAAGGCTGCTACAGCCTTGTGCATGGCTGTAGCAGGGTTATAAGCGGGCGTCGATTGAATCATTCCACGGCCGTGGTGCTCAGCGTGGCAGCAATCTTGGGTCGAATGGGTAGTCAGATAGCAATTCGATGCCGTGTTCGTGGATGTAAATCTGCTCTTCAAGCTTGACCCCTTCGCCGCCCGCATCGTGGCCAATGTAGCTTTCCACGCAGATGGTCATGCCGGCTTCGAACACCCCGTCGTAACCCAGCGCATCGATGTCTTCGCGGTGCACCACGTACGGGTATTCACCGGTCATGCCAACCCCATGGGCCAGGGCGAAATAGCGGTTGGCCTTGTAGTTGTCCGGGATGCGCCAGGCCAGCTCGGCGTATTCTTTGAAGCTTCGGCCGGCCTTGAGCATTTCCATGTTGGTCTGCACTTGCTCGTAGGCCAGTTTGTACAGCTCTTGTTGCTTGGCGGTGGCGGCTTGTTCGCCACAGAGGAACGTTCGCGAGAAGTCGGCGTAGTAGCCGAAACGCCCGACCACGTCGGTGTCCAGCGCCACCAGGTCACCGGCCTCTATGGGCCGGGTGCTGCATTCCTGGAACCATGGGTTGGTGCGTGGTCCGGAGGAAAGCAGGCGGGTTTCGACGTAGTCGCCGTCGGTGGCGATTACGTGCTGGTGCAGGTGCGACCACAGTTCGTTTTCGCTGATGCCCGGCACCAGCTTGCTTTCCATCAAGCGCACGCCGTCCTCGGTGGCACGCAGGCTGGCACGGATCATCTTCAGCTCGTTCGGCACCTTGATGCAGCGCGCGCGCTCCAATGGTTCCTGGGCGTCGAAAATCTGGTAGCCGAGTTTTTGCAGTTCAAACGCAGCGGCCGAGGTCGCGCTTTCGATGGCGATGCGTTTGTTGCCGCCACCGTGCTTGCGTACCAGTTCACCGATTTCAGCAGCCCATTCGGCGGTGACGTTATTGAGAAAGCTGTCGCAGAAGTAATAGGAGATGGCTTTGGCCGGGCGCACTTCATCGACGGTGTTGAGCTGTTCCGCCAAGTGCAGGCAGCCGCCGAATTCGAAGACCACCACCGGACCTTCTGCCGGGATGAAGGCGTAACGCGCCGGGTTGCGCGCCGAGTACACCTGCATATTGCGCGAACCGGTGGCGTAGCGCATATGCGTCGGGTCGAACAGCACGCACGCGGCGTAGTCGCGTTTTTTCAGTTCGTTGCGCACCCGTTGCAAACGGTCGAGCTGGATCTGCTGGATCTCGTCGTACGTCGGTTCGCAGTCGGCGGGTTCGCGGTTAGGGCCGGACAGACTCATGGGTGTTCCTCGCAGGGCAAATACGGTTGGTTTTTTTAAGTTTTTTTGGGATGGATCAATCGAGCAACTGGTCGCTGCGCACCAGGTTGCGTTCGGCTTGCAGGTGGGCTTCGGACAGGCGTCCGTAAAGCTGTTTGGTACGCTGGGCACGGCCAATGATTCCGGGCTTTTCGGAGTAGGCGAAGATCGCGGTGTTGCGCTCGGTCGCCCCCTCGACGAGGGTTACCCGGTGCACCGAAAAGCGGCCCTTGAAAATCTGCAAGTCGCCGGGGTTGAGTTCCAGTTCCTGCACGCGACTGAGGTCGTCGCCGCGCACCACGTTGCCGACGGCACCGAGGTTTTCCTGAGTGCGGGTGCGGATCATCGGCGCGTACTCGAACAGACCGCCAGCCTCGGGCTTCTGGGTCATCATGCTGACGATGAATTCGTTGGTATCGAAGTGCCAAGGCTGCTCGGTGCCTTGGGGCATTACGTTGATCACCAGGCCGGCGAACGGGTCGGCGTATTCGAAAATCTCCGGCTCGTTGAGGCAGGCACCGATAAAGCGCTTCATCATCGGCGAGACGTACAGGCGATGAATGATCGCGTCCGGGGCAATCATGTCCCGGGTGACGAAACCACTGGTGCGCTCCATAAATGTGCGGCGCGGGTCATCCTGGGGCAGGGCGGGGTCGTCTTCAGTGAAGTAGGCGTTGACCTTGCGCACCGAATAAAAAGTCTTGCCCGACAGTGCCTGACCTTCGGCGCGGGCCTGTTCCAGCGCCTCGGGCCGCAAGAAATTCCTCAGCAGGCAGCAACCGTCCTCGGCGAGTTCGGCACGGGCGTGTTCGATCAGCGCCTGCAACCGGACATGGCCCGAATCATGTATGGGGTACAACTCGGTATTAATAATGTCGCTGATATCGCCCACTTCGGCGTCGGCAAGTTGAAGGCTCATGCAAGTCTCCTGGAACTATCAATTAACAGTTTTTGGCGTTGAATCGATAGTTACTTAAAGAGGTACGAAGTGGAAATTACAAGTTGTGATCGAATCCATCGGCAGGGGCGATAGTTATGTCAGGCGAACTGGATGGGACCTTACTTAAAGTGTTTGTTGCGATTATCGAGTGCCACGGATTTTCTGCGGCGGCCGAGCGTCTGCACAAAACCCAATCGACCATTAGCCAGAGTTTGCAGCGCCTGGAAGAGATCGTCGGCACGCCGTTGGTCCAGCGCACCAGTCGCTCGGTGAGCCTGACACCCGGTGGCGAGACATTTCTGATCTATGCGCGGCAGATCCTCAAGCTGCACGCAGATGCGATCAACGCCGTGCAACCGCCCGACGAGCAGGTTTGCATTCACGTTGGCATGCCCGAGGACTATGCACAGTTTTGCCTGGCCGGGGTATTGCGCGACTTTCAGGCACAGTTCCCGCAGATTCGGCCGGATATTTGTTGCGAGATGTCGACGGCGCTGGTCAGCCGTTTGCAGCGAGGTGAACTGGATCTGGTGTTGGGTGTGCAACACGCCAATCTGCAACCGGGTGAATACCTGTGCGATGAGCCGCTGGTGTGGGTGGCAGCTGAAGGTTGGCGCGCGGGTTCGGATGCATCGATACCATTGGCGGTGTATGCCGAGGGGTGTGCGTTTCGCGCTAACGCGGTGCGCGCGCTGGCCGAGGCCGGGCTGCCTTGGCATGTGGTTTACACCAGCCAGAGCCCGCGCGGCATCGGGATTGCCATTGAGCAGGGGCAGTCGGTCGGTGTCACGGCGCGGCGTCTGGTCCCGGCAGGTTGGCAGGTTCTGGATGAGGCCCAGGGCTTTCCGCCGATTGAGCCGGCGCGGTTGATGTTTTGGCGTTCCACCCAATGCGAGGCTCTGGCGGTGGACGCCTTGGTGGACATTCTTTCGCGCCAGTTGGGCCGTTCAGAGTGGTTGACCGAGAGCAGGCTCGCGACGTTGACGACGGGCCATCAGCCCCAGCAATAGCAGGCTCGCCGTCACCCAGCAGGCGATCCAGCCGTGCACCAGTGCAAACTGTCCGGTGGCTTGCAGCAGCCAGCCGCACAGCCAATTGGCGGTGGCGCTGCCCAGGCCATAACCGACCATGCTCAGGCTCACCACTTGCAGGCTTTGCACCGGGCTCAATCTAGCGCTGAGGTAGGCGGCCATCAAGCCCCAGACCGGGAAGTAGAACAGCGCGAACAGTCCGGCGGCCAGCCAGGTCAGGCTAAGGCTTGGTCGCCAAAGCAGGCCGAGCATCGCCAGGCCAAACGCGCAGATGCTCAACGCCATCACCTTTAATGCGCCCCAACGATCGGCCAGCGAACCCAGCAGTAAACCGCCGACCACTCCGCCGATCCCGATCAGCGTCCAAAGCGAACCGGTGATCTGCGCGTTGGCACCCAGTCGTTCGCTGGCGAACGCGGAGAGGAAGTTCAGGAAAGGGCCGCTGATCCCGCCGATAAAGGCGCTGAGCAGCAGTACATGCAGCGCGACCGGATGCTCAAGGCACAGGTGCAGCCATTGCCTCAACACCCGGCGCAATGAAGGCGCGCTGCCTGGTTTGAGGCTGTGTCCTTTAGCGAGAGGGGCTAAGGCCCAGAAGGTCAGCAGGGTGGCGATCAACGTTAGCCCGGCGCAAATCAGCCAGAAGTGCGTCAACGAAATACCGTGCAGCAGGGCGATCAACACGCCGTTAAGGCAGATCGCAAACGCCGCCCCCGAAGACGCCAACCCCAACACTCGACTGCGGTGGGACGCCGGGATCACTTCGCTGGCCAATGCAGCAATGGCGTTCCAGTTCGACACCGCGCAGGCCGAAACCAGCGCCAGGCACAGCGCAAACGGCAGCACCCACGGCGTGGCAACTGCCAAGGCCAAGAGCGCCGGGCTCAGGGCCATCGTCAGCCGCACCATATTGCGTGGGCTGATCCACGCCGCCGCGATGCCGCTGACAATCGACGCACCCATGTAGAAAAGCTGCAACAACGCCGCGATGAACGCGGCCTGGCTGTAGTTCAGCTCGAACTGTTGACGGATCTCGGGTAATAACGCCGAGTAAAGGAAAATACTGAAGCCGTGGGTGGTGGCATTACAGGCGGTGAAGATAAGAGCCAATACGCCAATACTTCTTGCGGGTGAACTTGCAGTGTTTTGCATGTACTCGGCTCGGTCGGATTAATTGCAACAGGATGGGGCGAACTTGTAAGGTTTGCCCCATATAAGTGCGTGTGTGAAGTTGTTTGATTGAAATCAGACTAACTTCCATATGAAAAGAAAACAGCCAGTGCTTAATAGTCATGAGTGTGCTGCGAAATACGCATGCTATTTATGCGTAAGCGACAGTGACTGAGCTGAAACCGACGCACTTTGAATATTGCCGATTACCTGCGGCGACGGATCTTGCTCACTGGCCACAGGGGGTGATGCTGGCTCAAGAAAATCGTCCTGCACCACACAAATAATGCATGTTGCTCAGGAGCTTTTCTACGGGTCGTGGGATGCGAGGCTGTCGTCAGAACTTGCGCGAGTACTGTAAAGGGCAGTGCGATCAGGTATTGAGTACGGGGATACCTGCACGCTCGAAAATTGCATCCTGGAAGTTATCCGATTCTGGCAGGAGGGCCGACGGGTGTGGATTCGCCCACTGTCTGGTCAGTAACATCAGTGAATGCATCGGGGTATGTGAACGCTTTACGAGCCAACCTCCCGTGTAGCTGGGGGAGCTGGATAATTACTCGCCGTGATAAATGAGCTAATTCTCTCGTGCTGATCTCTGAGTTTTTGTAGATCCAGAATTGTGACGGCGCTGTATCCAAAAACTAATAAGCCTTCGGCCTCCCAAATTTTCAGCTGGCGGTTGACGCTCTGACGAGAAACCTCGCCCGCCGCACCCGGGAGGTCATGCAGCAGATGCAAGGTAGCCTGCAGGTGTCCCACGCCAGTGTGGAACGCATCCAGCAGGCGCGTGACAGCTTCGACAAGATCCGTGGTTCGGTGGACTCTAACCGCGACCAGAATACCCAGATCGCCACAGCCGCCGAGGTGCAGCACCATGTCGCCGAAGGGATCAATCGCCACATCGCGCAGATCCATGCCGATGCCCAACTAGTCGAAGGCTTTGCCCAGTCCTCACACGCTGGCTCGGGTCGATTGATAGAAATTTCTGGTCAGCTCAAAGGCTTGGTTGGTCGTTTCAAATATTAGTATCCCAACTCGAGTGAAAACGGTGAGCTCTCACCGCTTTCACTCGGCCGATATACGCAGTTTTTACCGCTTCCACCGTTCCGCTGAAAGCCTCAGGCCGGTCTATCGAATAGCAGAGAGTCCGGTCGGAGCTATCCTCATCAATATCCTGTTTGGCTTTCGGCTGGGGGCATCCTTTCCAACCTATCCAAAGCATGCCCTCAAATATGCCCCCAACGTATTAATCCACTGGAAGTGAATGGAGCTCCATGGTTTGTGGAAAGGCAAAATGATCAAATGAACAGCCTGCCCGACAACGCCTAAAGACTCTCAGGGTCCCCAAAGAACATCTGAATCCGCGACCGCAACCAGCGCTCTCCCGGATCGTTATCCTGCGACCCGCGCCAGGCCATGTGCAACTCGAAACTGCGCACCGGCAACGGCGGATCTTCGGCCCGCACACCGCCGGCGGCAGTCAGCGCATCGGCCGTGTAGTCCGGCACCGTGGCCACGATGTCGGTGCCCGAGAGCAGGGTGCTCAACCCGTTGAACTGCGGCACGGCCAGCACCACATGACGTTTGCGCCCGAGCTTTTCCAGTTCTTCATCTATAAAACCGCTGAGGTCGCCGGCGAACGACACCAGTGCATGGGGGCGAGCGCAGTAATCATCCAGGCTCAACGGCCCTGGCACGGTGTCGGCGCGCAACAGCTTCGGCTGGCTGCGGCGCAGTACTTTACGCTTGGCGTTGGCCGGCAGGTCGGTGGTGTAACTGACACCGATGGATATCTCACCGGATGCCAGCAACCCCGGCATCAGGATGTAGTTGACCCTGCGCACCACCAGCACAATCCCCGGCGATTCGGCACGCAGGCGCTTGAGCAGCATTGGCAGCAAGGCGAACTCGACGTCGTCCGAAAGGCCGATGCGGAACACGGCGGTACTTGTGGCAGGATCGAACTCGGCCGCACGGCTGACGGCGGTGGAAATCGAATCCAGTGCCGGCGAGAGCAGGGCGAAGATCTCTACCGCCCTGGCGGACGGCTCCATGCTGCGGCCGGTACGCACAAACAATGGGTCATCGAACAAGCCGCGCAGGCGCGAGAGCGCCGCACTGATGGCTGGCTGGCCGAGGAACAGTTTTTCCGCAGCACGGGTCACGCTGCGCTCGTGCATCAATGTTTCGAAAACGATCAACAGGTTCAGGTCGACACGACGCAGGTCATTACGATTCATCTGGAGTCCTGGCAGGGTCAGCAAACTTGACGTGGGCAGCCATATGAGAACAATGGCCAGCAGGAATATTACGGGGAAAGGCTGGTACTCTGCACCGGGTAATTCAGATTTCCTGCAAAGGCGGCTCCAGTTTCCTACGACATTTCACGATATTGTCGCCGCCGCGGAATCAATGACAGGCATGTCGACTATTAATAGCCACAGATAGTGTTGGGTTGAAAGCCCAGCTAGAGTTCAAGGCATTAGAGGTTCAATTGGCGAGGTTTGCGATGTCCCGCACGATCCGTTTTCACAAGTTTGGTCCAGCCGAGGTGCTCAAATGCGAAGAGCATGCGGCGGCTCTGCCTGCACCGGGCGAAGTGCAGGTGCGCGTCGAAGCGATCGGCATCAGCTGGTATGACATTCTTTGGCGCCAGAACCTGGCCTCGTCCCACGCTCGTCTGCCTTCAGGCCTTGGTCATGAAATGGCCGGTATCGTCACCGCCGTCGGCGATGGCGTGGAAGACCTGGCCGTCGGTGACAAGGTTGCCAGTTTCCCGGCCGAAAGCCCGAACGATTACCCGGTCTACGGCGAGCAGATCGTTCTGCCGCGCTCGGCACTGACCCGCTACCCGGATGTGCTCAGCCCGATTGAAGCCAGCGTGCACTACACGCCGTTGTTGATTGCCTATTTCGCTTATGCGGATCTGGCACGGGTCAAACCCGGGCAGTTTGCCCTGGTGACCGACGCCAGTCATTGCGCCGGACCTTCGTTCGTACAACTGGGCAAGGCCCTGGGTGTTCGAGTGATCGCCGCGACCAAGTCAGCAGAGGAACGTGAGTATCTGCTGTCACTGGGTGCCGAGAAAGTCATCGTCACCGAGGAAGAAGATCTGCTGATACGAATCAACAAGATCACCGATAACCGCGGCGTGGATGTGGTATTCGATGGTTTGGGCGGTCCGCAGATGTCGTTGCTTGGCGATGTGTTGGCGCCTCGCGGCAGCCTGGTGCTGTACGGCCTGCAAGGCGGCAACCAGACGCCTTTCCCGGCCTGCGCAGCGTTCCAGAAGAACATTCAGTTCTTCGTACACTGCATCGGCAACTTCACTGGCAAGCCGGAACTGGGCATCACCCAGGACCAGGTCGCACTGCAACGTGCCTTGCGCGACATCAATCAGCTGACCGCCGACCGCGTTCTGCTGCCGCTCAAAACTCGGGTCTTCCCGTTTGCCGAGTTTGTCGAAGCACACCGCTACATGGACGAATGCCCGTGTCGCGAAAGGGTCGCGCTGCAGGTCGATCCGGCATAACAACCGCCGCAATAGCCCACCCAAGAGTCCGTGCCCACGCGGACTCTTTCGTTTCAGTCCCCCGAAATCCTTCGATCCGCAGGCCGGTCCAGCAACTGAACTGGTTTTTGCTCGTAATCTGTAGCTTCTAATCAGCCACTAAGCCCTGATAATTGAATGATTACTTTCATCTCAAGGAATGAGTCATGGCTGGGTGTCAGGCTGAAACTTTTCAATGTGCGCCGTCGGTGCACCGCTCCAAACTAGAGTGTTGTTGTGTAGTTGCCAAAAATATAGCGACAACTTCCTTCTTTATTTCTTGTATTAAATGTCTGTGGGATATTGTCGGAAGTTTCCTAGGACTGCGATTCAAGTCGAGCAAACCCTTGCCAGTCGGGCGCTACAGCTTCGCCTGCGTCGTTAAACCGAGGGGGCGCTACGAACGTTTCAAATGATCACCAGAAAATTCAAGTGCTAGCATTTGGCAATAAAGTCCATGACTCCATTCGCGCAGACAGTGCAACGGGATTTGCTGTCTGCGCGATGTTGAACTTACGAGTATCAGGTAAATAAAGATGACCAGCATCCATGACCAAGCGATGAACCATGTCTATCAACAAGTGCTGCAGCGATTGCTGGGTTTTTTCTCCCGTGCCGAACGCACTGCTTTGCAATTGTTGATTCAGCGTCTGACGGTAGCGGCGGGGGGCATGGAGCGCATTGGCGATTACAAGGTGTTGGCGATCCAGTCCGGGGGCCGTGACAACTGCTACACCCTGGCGCTGTTGCGTGCTGCGCAGTTGACCATTGCCACTCGGTCGCCAGCGACATTCCAGTTGCGCATCGCCTCGTTACGGTTGAACGGGGCAAGCGGCGCGGCGGTGGAAAACATGCACCGAACCAACAGCGCATTGTTTGTCTATGACGATCCCCGGGTCGAGGTGTTGATGGTCGATGATCGGGAAGTCTTGCCGTTCAACCACCTGGCGCCGATCTCCGACGCCGGTCGCGAGTCCAGTCGCCTGAACCTGCTGCTGATCGGCCATCGTCGGGAGTGGCGTGGCGGGTTGGACCTGTGGGATGACGGTTATCTGGCCACGGGAGAGTTCTACGGGCAAATCGCCCGCTGGGACGGTGGTGTCGACGCGTTGCTCATCAGTGACACGCCGCGTCAACAGAAGCAGTTCATCGACGGTTTGAAGCGTGCCGCCACCAAGGCAGGGCTCAAGCCTTCGCCCACGGGTGAGGTCGATTATGCGGGGCTGTTCGCATTGCTCGATGAACTGGGCAGCGACTGTTATCACGCGTTCTACGCGGATTACAGCCAGGCCCGGTGGCGTCCACAAGAGCGCTTCGAGACCTGTCGTCGTACGGCCTGCATCGACATCCACGACCTGCTGGTCAGCAACCTGGAAGAACGCTGGCCATTGCTGACTGAGTTTCTCCGGTTCCAGCCTGACGAACTGTCTGCGCAGATCAGCGACAACGAATTCGTCAGCCCGTCGATCTCGGCGCACGTCAGGGGGTTGCAAGCGTGCTACGTGCATGGCCGCAATTACGAGTTCGGCATTACGCAATACCTGCAACGCGCTTTGGTGATGATGCGCCGCAAGCGCTTGCCCGAGCGTTTGTGCGAGCAGGCCATCGAGGTCTTCGGTAACCCGGCGACACTGACCGAGCAGCGCGCCCGAGCGGCGGCCGAAGCGCAAAAGAACCTGAGCCTGAGCGAAGCACAGCTGGTGTGCCTGCTTTTTTCACCTTTCACCGAAAAAGGTGCGGGGCTCGAGCATTTCCTGCGTCAGTGCCATCCGGGCATGCTGGTGGCCATGCCCGAGCTGCACAAGGCCATGCAGGGGCACCCGGTCGGCGAACAGATCATGCAGTGGATGATTGATGTCAGCGGATTGCCCGTCAGCCTGATTGGCCAGCTTTACCGCATGGAGTGGACACCCGCAGGCGCTGGCGGGGTGGCTGAAGCAATCATTCAAAGGGCCGCGTCGCAAAATACGCTGGGCGATCCTGATGCCGACAGTACGTGGGTGGATGAATGGTCAGCGGGCCACTGAACGTGGGCGGGTTTTCAGCCAGTGCGGTTGGCCTTCGCCCATGAAAGGTCCACGAGAAACGGATTTCGCCTATCAGGCGGTTTATCGATACCTGGTCAGCCTGATCAACGAATCTGAAGGGGATTCGCCCATCCGCCTGCCGTCGCTGCGGCATCTGGCGGAGCGTCTCAATGTGTCGATCTCGACCATTCAGTACGCCTATTCGCTGCTGGAGAAAGAAGGGCGCGTCTATTCGGTGGCCAAGTCCGGTTACTACGCATTGCCAGTGTCCTCGATCAACCTGCAAGACAGCGGCAGCGATCTGCTGGAAGCCGTCTACGTCAATGCCAGGCGCCCGGGGATGCTGGTCTTGAGCGCCGATGAACCGGCGTTGCTGCAGCCGCTGGACAGTCCTTTGTTGCTGTTGGAGCGAGAGTTGCTGCGCCAGTATCCCCGCCAGCCGCAGTCGCCTTCGCAACCCTGCGGCGAGCTCGAATTGCGCACCGCCCTGGCTGCGCGCTACACCACGTCTCCAATGCGTTACTGGCACGCCGATGATGTCTACATCGGCGCAGACCTTCGCGGTGTACTGGAAATCCTGATCGCCGTGCTGGGCTTGAAAGATGCCACCGTGGTGGTCGAATCGCCGTGCGACTGGACGATCCTGCGTTTGTTTCAAGCCGCCTGCGTGCGGGTGATTGAACTGCCCGTGCAGGCCGATGGCTGCCTGGATCCGGAACGGCTCAACATGCTGCTGGATACCGAACCGGTCAGGCTGGTGATGCTTTCATCGGCCCTGAATATGCCCCGCGGCAGCCTGGCGCCTGACGAAAACAGGCAGGCCATTGCCCGGCTTTTGGCCGCGCATGACAGCTGGGTGCTGGAAAACGACTGTTATGGCGAACTCGGATTCGACCTTGGCGGCGTGCGCTTTCGCGACTTGCTGGACCCTGAACGGCTGATGGTGTTTTCCACGTTCGAGAAAGTCATCGGGCCTGAAGCGCCCTATGGTTACCTGCTTTCAAGGCATTTGAGCGTTGAGCTGCAACGGCACTTTCTGCTGCGTTCGTTCCGTCTCTCGCCGATTCGCCAGAAAGCCATCGCCCGTTTGTACAGTAGCGGTCGCATCGATCAGCATCTGCTGGTGCTGCGACGGCTACTCAAGGAGCGCAAGAGTCAAATGACCCAGTTGTTGCAGGAGCGATTGGGTGATGCCTTGCATTTCGTCGAGCCGCAAGGCGGTGCAACGATCTGGGTGCGCTCGTTGCGTCGGGTCAACGTACGTCGTGTGTTCCAGCGCCTGCTGGTGCATCAAGTGGTCATCGCGCCGGGGGAACTGTTCAGCCTCCACGGTCTGCACGGGCAGCATTTGCGCTTGAGTCATACGTTCGGCGGCGATCACAACCTGGCGGCCGCACTGGGACTGCTGGGGGATGCGCTGCGCCTGGAATCGATCGAGTGAGCGAGACAAAAAATAACAACCTGCGCTGTGTTGGATCGATCCCATCGCCTTGCGGTCCAACTGCCAGTAAACTGCGCCCCAATTCCTGAACCACTCTATTCCAGAGGTTTTGCATGACACTCAGTCCTTTTGCGGGTAAACCGGCACCGGCAGCATTGTTGGTCGACATCCCGCGACTGGTAACGGCCTATTACACCGGCCAGCCGGATGCCGCGATTTCGACCCAGCGCGTTGCCTTCGGCACGTCCGGGCATCGGGGCAGTTCGTTCGACTTGAGTTTCAACGAATGGCACGTGCTGGCGATCAGCCAGGCGATCTGCCTGTATCGCGAAGCTCAAGGCATCGATGGTCCGCTGTTTGTCGGCATCGACACCCACGCGCTGTCCACACCGGCCGGCGCCAGCGCCCTCGAAGTGCTGGCGGCCAACGGCGTGACCGTGATGATCGCCGAAGGTGACGAGTACACGCCGACGCCGGCCATTTCCCATGCGATTCTCTGCTACAACCGTGGTCGCACCACCGGCCTGGCGGACGGCATTGTCATCACGCCGTCCCACAACCCGCCGCAAAGCGGTGGCTACAAGTACAACCCAACCAACGGTGGTCCGGCCGATACCCACATCACCAAGTGGATCGAAGCCAAGGCCAACGAGCTGCTGGCCAACAAGCTCGCTGGCGTCAAGCGCATCAGCTACGAGCAGGCGCTGAAGGCCAGCACCACCTATCGTCACGATTACCTCAACACCTATGTCGCCGACCTGATCAACGTGATCGACTTCGACGCCATCCGCGATGCCAAGCTGCGCCTGGGCGTCGATCCGTTGGGTGGAGCGGGGGTGCACTACTGGTCGGCGATTGCCGAGCATTACCGTCTGGACCTGGAAGTGGTGAACAAAGAGGTCGACCCGACCTTCCGTTTCATGACCGTCGACTGGGACGGCCAGATCCGCATGGACCCATCGTCCAGCCACGCCATGCAAGGCCTGATCGGCCTGAAAGAACGCTTTGACGTGGCATTTGCCTGCGATCCGGACCACGACCGCCATGGCATCGTCACGCCGTCCGGTGGTTTGCTGGCGCCGAACAACTACCTCGCCGTTGCCATCGACTACCTGTTCCAGAACCGTCCGCAATGGCGCGCCGATGCGGCCGTGGGTAAAACCGTGGTCAGCAGTGGCTTGATCGACCGCGTGGCCAAGCGCCTGGGTCGCCGCCTGTACGAAGTGCCGGTTGGCTTCAAATGGTTTGCCGACGGCCTGTTCGATGGATCCCTCGGTTTCGGCGGTGAAGAAAGCGCCGGTGCCTCGTTCCTGCGCAAGGACGGCAGCGTCTGGAGCACCGACAAGGACGGTTTGATTCCGGCCCTGCTGGCCGCCGAGATGACGGCCCGGACCGGTCGCGACCCGAGCCAGGCGTATCGTGCCTTGACCGACGAACTGGGTGAGCCGTTCTCGGTACGGGTCGATGCCAAGGCCAATCCGGAGCAGAAAGCGCTGTTGAGCAAGCTGTCGCCGCAACAGGTCACCTCGACCCAATTGGCCGGCGAGCCGATCCAGAGCATCCTCAGCCACGCACCGGGCAATGACCAGGCCATTGGCGGTCTCAAGGTCATGACCGAGAACGGCTGGTTCGCGGCGCGTCCGTCGGGCACGGAAGACATCTACAAGATCTACGCCGAAAGCTTTGTCAGCGACGACCACCTCAAGCAACTGGTGGCCGAGGCGCAAACGCTGGTGGATGGTGCTATTTCCTCGAATTGATTGAAGGCCCCTTCGCTGCGATGCGGCGACCCGACAAGCCAGCTCCTACAAGGATTGTGCTGACCCTGTAGGAGCTGGCTTGCCAGCGAAGACATTTGTACAGGCACCAAAAAAATGGGGCGACCACTATGGCCGCCCCATTTTATTTACTATCTGCCCGATCAAGCCAGATCCACCAAAACGATCTCACTGTCCTCGATGGCCGTCACCCGTAAAACCGGCTCATCGGCAATGGCTACACCATCTCGAGCTTGTGCACGCAACCCATTGACTTCAATGACCCCGGTGGCCGGCACCAGGTAAGCACGACGACCGTTGTCCAAATGGTATTCGGCAGACTCGCCGGCCTTCAGATTGGCCGCTACCAGCCGGGCATCTGCGCGGATGCGCAAACTCTGGTCGTCGCCTTCTTTGCCGCTGGCCAGGGTGACAAAGCCTTCGCGGTTGCCTTTCGGGAACGGCTTGGCGCCCCAGGAAGGGGCCAGGCCGGACTCGTTCGGGATGATCCAGATCTGGAAAATCCTGGTCGGCGTCGCTTCCAGGTTGTACTCGCTGTGGGCGATCCCGGTGCCTGCACTCATGACCTGGACGTCGCCCGCTTCGGTGCGCCCCTTGTTGCCAAGGTTGTCCTGGTGGGTGATGGCGCCTTCGCGGACATAGGTGATGATTTCCATGTCCCGGTGCGGGTGTTGCGGGAAACCGGTGCCGGGGGCGATCACGTCGTCATTCCAGACCCGCAGGTTGCCCCAGTTCATGCGCTTGGGATCGTAGTACTCGGCGAACGAAAAATGATGGTGAGCATCCAGCCAGCCGTGGTGAGCGCCGCCGAGCGAGTTGAAAGGTCTGAGTTCAAGCATGATCGTCTCCAGAAAAGGTTCGTCATGGGGCAAGGCGCCTGAGCCACGAAGCGAGACCGGTGAGTGATGACGGCCATCATCCAACAGGCAACAATCGATAAAAAGCGTAAAAAATGCAGCATTCCCATCGAATACATTGATATAAAACGAACTCGGAAGTTTCTCATCCAGCCTTCACTTCATCGCATAAGCCAATGAGTCATAAGCAATTCACTAGAACTCGAGAGCAAATGCAGACACCATAGCGCTCAACAGCCTCACACCCTGGAGTCAGTCCGCGTGCCGCAACACACCCCCGATCTTCCTCCCGAACTTCGCCCCTTGGCCGAGATGCCGTTGATCAAGCGATTGCTCGCCCGATTCTTCGGTTACAGCCTGACCCGCCTGCACGCACAGCATCGTGCGTCGTGGTTGCATGGCCAGGCCGACGGTTTTCGCAGCGGTCACAGCGCCGGGGTCGATTACGGCTACAAGGAAGGCAAGCTCGAGGGGCTGGAGGAGGGTCGGCAGGTCCTGCTGATCCGCGACTCGYGCGCCACCGAACACCGGCCACCGAATGTCGATGACCTGTTGTTCGACGATTGGCGCCTGCCGTTGAACGCCGAATTGAAGAAGCGCATGAAGGCGGATGTCGCCCGGTTGTTGCCAGCCCATGCCCAACCCAGCGCCGCCCAGTGGAAAATGATCTTCAGCGACACGCCATCCACCTCGGTGATCGCGGGCGCCGGTGCCGGCAAATCGACCACGCTGGTGCTGCGTATCTTGCTGTTGACCCATTACCTGGGCTTCGAGCTGAGTTCGATGACGGTGGTGACCTTCACTCGTGAGTCGCGCAAGGACTTCATCAATAAGCTGATCGAACTGTTTGCGCTCTGGGGGCGCGCGATCAGTTTCAAGGAGGCGCGGGACCTGGTGCGCACCTTTCACTCGCGGATCCTGCCGATGGTCCGCAGTCTTCCGGGTTTCGAGCGTTTGCAGGCATTCGAGAACCTCAGCCTGCGGGCTGCGCAGGGTGACGAGGAGGTCGACAGCAATCCGTTCGATCTGCGGATCAACGACGCTCAACGCCAACAGCTCAACGCCTGCTATCACCGTCTGCACAATGAGGATGAGCGTTTTCGTGAGCTGATCAAGCCATTGTCCCGGCACGCCTTGCAACTCAGGGAGCTGGAGCGGGATCACCCGGATGTGCAGAAACGCATGGGTGTTACCGAACTGGCGGCCAAGCGCGATGAAGAACTGTGCGACGCCATTGAGGACCTGTGGTTTCGCGCCGGTGCCTGGCCCATCAAGGGGATTGAGCCGAATCGCCAGTCGTTCGATATCAACGGTTCGAAATTTCATAGTCACGGCTACATCCCGTCCCTGGATGCCTGGGTGGTGCTGGGGTTCGACCCTCGGGAAAACCCGCAGGTCACGCGACCAAACGCCAAGCTGTCGGTGCGCGCAGAGTGGGCAGTCAAGCGCACCCTGTTTCAAGCTTTTTGTCGTAAGCCATTGATATGGCTGGATAGCTACGAATCATCGAAACGTGTTTTGGCCTCGCTGGCGGGCGATGCCAGCGCCGGGCCGGGCTTCGATTACAAGGTCAAGGGCGAGCTCGCCTCCGCGCCGTTGCTCGATTGCTTTGTCGCCGCCGCCGGGTTCATCGAAAATCTTGGGCTGGACGTGCCGGGTGCCGTGGCTCAGATGAGTTTCGCCAAGGACGATCCCGACCGGTTCTTCTTCGAGGCCTTGAGCCTTTACTGGCGGGCGCTGGAAGATCACTTGCTCGATCAGAAACCGCCGATCATGACTTACAACCGGATGTTTGCCCTGTTCAGCGAGCATTCGCCGGAGAATCTCAAACTGCTCAGCGATGATCTGCTGCGACCGTTGTCACACCTGATGATCGACGAGTTTCAGGATGTCTCGCCGCAAATCGTCTCCTGGATCAGGGCCAGCCTGGCAGAGATCCGCAGTCGCGGGCCGGCCATGCATGTCGGACGCGGCGCCCAGCGTTCCTCGCTGCTCTGTGTGGGCGATGACTGGCAGTCCATCTATGGTTGGCGCGGCAGTTCGCCGACCTACTTCATGGAGTTCAACAAGGAGTTCCCGTCGCCGAGCACCACCAAGGTCATGCTCAGCGACAACTATCGCAGCCACCAGCACATCATCGATGCCGCCGAACACATCGTGCGTGCAGCACCGGCGATTGCCGGGAAGAAAGCCAAGGCTAGCGGTGAACCCAAGGCATTGCTGCCGGTGAACGTCCTTGATCGTGATGACCAGGGCATGGCCCAGCGCCTGATGGAACATTACCGAAAGGGCGATTCAATCTTGATGCTTTATCGAAAAAGTAGCGATAAGTCATTGATAGAAGAACATATTCAGTCTGTAGTTAATGTTGATTCTAGCTTGCCGTATGAGGCTCGCAGGCTCAAGCAACTGACGTATCACAGTGCCAAGGGCCTCCAGGCCGATGCGGTGTTTCTGCTGGGCGACTGCCAGCACCTGACCAGCTCGCCCTACAAGAATCAGGTTTACCGGATGGCGGGCCTGGGCAAGGCCGGTGACAGCGAACCCTACGACAACGCCCAGAAGGACGAGATCCTGCGGCTGGCCTACGTGGGTATTACCCGCGCCGTCAGCCATTGCTACTGGTACGTCGATGCGCAAGACACCCAGGCTGCGAACATGCCCAAGGCCTCCGACCGGGTGGGCAAGGGCAAGGCGTTCTTTGTCGATCATCGGCAGGGCAAAGCGTCGGCCTGAATTACAAAGATCGCAGCCTTCGGCAGCTCCTACAGGGTGTACACCGTCAACTGTAGGAGCTGCCGAAGGCTGCGATCTTTTGATCTTTCCTTACCCACAAAAGCCCACCTGATGTGGGCTTCATTGTGCGCCTTTAGCCTTCAGGCATAACTCTTGAAGGCCTCCGGTGGTACGAAGGCTTGAAGTTCATCCTCCACCGCTTCGATTATCAGTTCTACATCCGCGGCATTCATGACGGTGGCGCAAGGAATACCGGCAATGGCGATCATGGTCTCGCCAGTGGCACGATCAAAAAGACGGGCAATCATGCTGCCCGGGGCGTCCATGCTCGCCTCGAAACCCATGGGATGAAAATGCCAGCGCATCAGCTGGCAGGCGTTTGGAAACGTGACCTTACTGAACCCTCTATTCATGTGTTACCCGCCTTCATTATCGAGCGCTTCCCTTAGCTCATGGTAGGAGGGAAGAACCTTCATTGGTTCAACCAGTGACAGTGTTTAAAAGTAGCATCCGGATGTAAAAAGAATGTGGATTTTTCAGTTCATTTGGCGATTGCCGCCATTTTTTTGATTCAGGTCACACTTCGTTCGCATTTGCGCTCAAAAGCCTTCATCCGTTTAGTCGTTGAAGACAAGGCGCAAGTTGGGCAAGCTCGGTTTTTTCCGTCGAGATTTTCAATGCACGTCGATGATGATGGCCCGTTGCAAACCCAGGCCACGGGCGAGACGGTCATGCGCTATCACTTGCGCTGGAAGCACCGGGATCTGGACGGCGTCATGGCGCTCTATCACCCCGAAGTCCAGTACAACGACTTTTTCCAGAATCGGGTCATGGGCCAGGCCGAATTACGCGAATACGTGCGTAGCAGCATGCCCCGGGATCCGGATGAAGCGCTGGAACATTCCGACCGGATACGACTGGACGGCAACACTGCGTTCATTCAATACCGCATCACCTTGCGCGGCGGTGAAGGGCTGGTGTCGTTGCGCGCCAGTGAAGCGATCACCGTCAAGAACGGGCTGATCTGGCGGGTCAATGAATATGCCTCGTTGGTGCATGAACAACCCGGCAGCAAAACTTCCAGTAACCAGCGCCCGGCGGTCAGCCGGCTCGGCCTGTCGCCTCGCCAATTGAGCTTCATGGCCAATGACCTGCAGCAGTATTTCCAGCGCCAACAGCCGTATCTTGCCCCGGAGCTTGATCTGCAACAGGTGGCGAAGGAGTGCGGGTACAGCCGCAATCAGATTTCCTATCTGTTGAATCAGGTGCTGGGCCAGAGCTTCTACCGCTACGTCAACCAGGCACGCCTGCAACACTTGCTCGCGGCGCTGGATGACGCCACACCGCCAGTGCGTATCGATGAGCTGGCGTTCGCTGCCGGATTCAATTCGCTGTCAGCGTTCTACAGCTGTTTCCGCCAGCACACCGGCCAGTCACCCAAGGCCTACGTCAAACAAATTTCTTTGCGTGCACGCGCGCAAGACAGCGCCTGAGCCCACGCACTAGGATCGACGCCATTGAAGTTTGAGTGGCGGAGTCTTGCATGCCGGCGTGGCGCACTATCAGTTTGTGGATGGACCAGCTCGACGAGCCTTTGTTGGCGCGTCCGGCGCTGGAGCGGGACCTGGATGTCGACGTGGCAATCATCGGCGCGGGCTACACCGGTCTCTGGACCGCGTACTACCTCAAGCAGCACAAACCGGACCTGAGCATTGCGATTGTCGAAGCGCAGACCGCCGGTTTCGGCGCGTCGGGGCGCAATGGCGGCTGGCTGATGGGCAACTTGCTGGGTGAAGATCGCCTGCTGGCAGACCTGCCGGCGCAAGAGCGCCGTGCCTCTTACGATTTGTTGCACAGCATTCCAGACGAAGTGGAGATTGTCCTCGAACGTGAGGGGATCGACTGCGATTACCGTAAAGGCGGAGTGCTGTACTGCGCTGCGCGCTATCCGGAGCAGGAGGCCAGCCTTCGCCACTACCTGGACGATCTCCACCGCCAGGGCCTCAACGACAGCCACTATCGCTGGCTGACCCCGGAACAACTGGCGCAGCAGATCCGCGTCGCCAAACCCTACGGCGCAATCTACGCGCCGCACGTGGCGACCATTCACCCGGCCAGGCTGGTCCGAGGGCTGGCCCGGGCAGTGGAGCGCCTGGGGGTCAAAATCTATGAAAGCAGCCCGGTCACCCATTGGCAGTCCGGCAGCCTGCGCACGGCGAAAGCGTCGGTGCGCAGTTGCTGGGTGGTGCCGGCGGTAGAAGGCTACTCCGTCACCTTGCCGCCGCTGGGGCGTTATCAGATGCCGGTGCAGAGCCTGATCGTCGCGACCGAGCCATTGTCGGCGGCCACCTGGGACGAAATCGGCCTGAGCCGCGGCCAGGCGTTCAGCGAGGCCAGTCGCCAGGTCACCTACGGTCAGCGCACCGCTGACAACCGACTGATCTTTGGCGCCCGTGGCGGGTACCAGTTCGCCGGCAAACTGCGCCACGACTTCGACCTGACCACTGACGAAATACACCTGCGGCGCTACCTGTTCGGCGAGCTGTTCCCGCAGTTGAAGAACGTGCAGATCACCCATTCCTGGGGCGGCAACCTGGGCATGTCCCGGCATTTCCAGCCGCACATGCTTTGCGATCGGGCCAACGGCATTGCCCTGTCGGGCGGCTATGGCGGGGAGGGTATTGGTGCCAGCAACCTGGGAGGCCGCACGCTGGCTGACCTGATCCTGGGCCGCGACACCGATCTGGTGCGCCAGCCGTGGGTCATCCCCCAGCGCGGCCTCGACGCGCTCAGGGCCTGGGAGCCGGAACCCATCCGCTGGCTCGGCTACAACGCAATCATCCGCAGCTTTGTCCATGAGGACCAGACCCTGGCCAACCCCGCGACCGCGCCCTGGCGGCGCAAGCTGGCCAGCGGGGTGGCCGGTTTCATGGAAGGTTTCATGCACTGAACAGCGTCTCTACAGCGACAGGTACTCCCATGAGCATCACGCAATTCAAGAACACCGCAACCCTGAAACCAAGGTTTACCCAAGTCCTGAAATGATGGGCAAGCTGTTTGCGCTGGAGGCCATGCCTCTGAATATCGATCGGGGGCGTACGCGAGTGTGGAACAAGATTCGCACCGGCAGTTGAAGCGGTGAGCGGCCATCCGTCCCGATGCCATCGTCCTCAGCCGACCGGCTCGCCTGCGCAACTCATCTGCCCTGAACCGGGTATCTGGAAAAACACGTCATCGCCGATTTGCCAGAAGCTGTAGTTGCCTTTGTAATCCTTGCCCGTGTACTGGGTTCCGGAATTGCTCGGCACCTGGTTCAGCGTAACCGAGGTGTTGGCCCATTTCAGGAACACCACGCCCGGTTCGACCGTAAAGAAGGTAGCGGCAATCAATGCGTTAAACCCTGCGCAACGATAAGCCAACGGGCCTTCCGAGAGTCTGCTTGGGTCCTTGGTTCTCGCAATGGCCGAACCTTGGCGCAGTTGGAACGCACGCTCGGCATAACTTCGCACGAAGCACGCCTTGGCTTGAGTCCCGCCACCACACTGGTTACGGGACTCAATCCAGAACCGCTGATCAATCTCGACTTTATCCGGGCGCGGCACGGAATGTTCATCCGTGAGCGCCAGGAGATAAAGACGATTGAGTTCCAGGTCCATGCGCGCCAGTTGGGCGTCATGACAGATGAGCTTTTCGGCGGAGGCCTGGGGCGAGGCGCAATCGAAACTGGTTTTGTAAGTTGGCAAGGGCTTCGGTTTTGCCTTTGCCTTTGTGGCAGCGTCACACACGCTCGCAGTCACGCACGCGCTGACGGCGAGCAGAGAGGCCAGAAGTGGCGTGACCATTTTCATTTCGACGTCACCTGAGAATCTTTACGTGATGCCCGTATTGCAACGCATCGTGTCGAAGCGTTGCACAGTCATTCGGTCGCACGGGGTCTGTCGAGTGTAAAGCAGTGCTCGAAACCTGCCACATCGTGCCAGGAGAAACGTTAGTCTTCCTGGCGAATCGTCGCCACGTCATTGGCCCTGACTTTGACCTTTGCACCCGAAATGTCCTCAAACTCGAAGAACCCGTCGCTGGTTTTGGTTTTCGGCATATCTTTGGTCAGGTACTGAGTGCCGTTCTGCAGCGTCACCACCGTTGGCGTCGAGCAACCGGCCAGCGTCAGCAGGGCCGCTACCGCCAGGGGCAAGCCCAAAGTCTTGATATCCATAATCACCTCCATAGGTTCTGAAGCAGCGCCATCAATTCGATGGCTGTCACTGCACCTCTATGGCGGTTGGTGCCGCCGGGGGGCAGAAAGTTCTACTGCCCGGGAAATTTTCCGTACAGCGCCATTTATCCTTTTCCGATTGCACCGGGCAGGGCGGAACTGGTATCTGTACGCATAACCAGTACCCGCTCGCCATGGCCCATTTCCCTGTGACTGCAAATCCCCTCGACGATCCGTTCTATTACCTGAACAACTTCATGCAAGTGCTTGATTGGCTTGAGCGGCGCTCTGGCGATGTGTTGAGCGTCGAAGAGCAGCATTTCATTCAGGCGTTCAAGGGATTACCCCGTGAATCGCAGGCACTGCTGGTCAGAATGGTCATGCGCAAGGGCGTTCATTTCAGGGCGAACAAGCTGCATTACGACGAAATCGGCGATATCGGCACAGCCGTCGGCCCGTTGCTTGAACAGCGTTGGGTCGACGGGCAAATGCCCATCGCCATCGACGAACTGTTCGAGGTGCTGCTCAAGGCAGAGATCCTCCAGACCTTTGCCGCTGCCATCGATCAACCCAAAGGCAAGAAAACCGACTGGTTGCCGAGGCTGAGCGCGCAATTTCCCCAGACGCAGAGCTTCAATGACTGGTGCCCGTGGCTGGATGAGCGCCTGTTCAGCCTGACCATCATGGCGTTGTGCGATCGCCTGCGCCTGATGTTCTTCGGCAACCTGTACCAGGACTGGTCGGAGTTTGTGTTGGCTGACCTGGGCATTTATACCTACGAAAAAGTCGAATTCTGTGCCGAGTCCCGTGGCTTGCGCAGCCGCGAAGACGTGGATGCCTGTGTCCTCCTGCACGCGTACCAGCAACAATTCGAGGCCGGTGAAGCGCTGGAAGAGGTGGTCGAGCGCATCAAGGGGCTGGTGCTGGACAACCCATGGTTGCAACGGCGGCGCGGCAAGCTGCTGTTCCAGATGGGCCAGTATTGCGAACGCATCGCGGATTTCGCCATGGCCCTGCACCTCTACCGCGAATGTGCCTATCCGGGCGCGCGTTCGCGGCTGATTCGCGTGCTGGAACGCAGTGGCGAGTTTGAGTTGGCGCTGGAGCTGGCCGCAGAGGCCGAACAGGCGCCGGAGAGCGCCGCCGAACAACAACAGCTGCTCCGTGTGCTGCCGCGCCTGCGGCGCAAGCTCGGCGGGCCGCCCATCAAGCGGGCAGCGCCTCGGGAAATGCAGCGTCTGGACCTGCAACTACCAAGAGTCGATCCCGCAGTGTCGGTCGAGTTTTATGTTCAGGCGCATCTGGCTGAGGATTCGGCGCCGGTGCACTACGTCGAAAACAGCCTGGTCAACTCGTTGTTCGGCTTGTTGTGCTGGCCGGCGATTTTTGCGCCCTTGCCGGGCGCGTTTTTTCACCCGTTCCAGCGCGGGCCGGTGGATTTGCTCAGCGAAGACTTCCATGGCCGTCGGGCCGAACTGTTTCAGGCGTGCCTGGCCGAACTCGACGACGGGCGCTACCGGCAGACCATCCGCGAACGTTATGTCGCCAAGTGGGGCGTGCAGTCGCCTTTCGTGTTCTGGAGCGTGCTCAGCGAAGAACTGCTGGAGCAAGCCCTGGATTGCCTCCCGGCCGAGCACCTCAAGCACTGGTTCAACCGTTTGTTGCTGGACATCAAGGCCAATCGCGCCGGCATGCCGGACCTGATCCAGTTCTGGCCGCAGCAAAAGACCTACCGCATGATCGAAGTCAAAGGCCCGGGCGATCGCCTGCAGGACAACCAGTTGCGTTGGCTGGAGTTCTGCCACGAACACCAGATGCCGATTGCCGTGTGCTACGTGCAATGGGCGGAGCCGGGCGCTTGAGCTACAGCATTGCGGTGCGGGCGCTGTGTGAGTTCACCGCCAAGGCCGGCGACCTCGATCTGCGCTTCACACCGTCACCGACCGCGCTGGAAGGCATTGTCGGGCACCGTACGGTGGCATCGCGACGCAGCGAGGGTTACCAAAGCGAAGTCGCCCTGGAGGGCCAGTATCGAACCTTGACGGTCAAGGGCAGGGCGGACGGCTATGCCCCCGGGCAAAACTGCCTGGAAGAGGTCAAGACCTACCGCGGTGATTTGAGCAAGCAACCGTCCAACCACCGCCAGTTGCATTGGGCCCAGGCGAAAATCTACGGCTGGTTGATGTGCCGGAAACTGGATCTGCCTCAAATCAACCTGGCGCTGGTGTATTTCGACATCGTCAGCGAAAAGGAAACCTGCCTGGTCGAGCCTTTCGACGCCATGGAGTTGCAACAATTCTTCGAATGGCATTGCGCGCGGTTCCTGCAATGGGCCGAACAGGAAGTCGCCCATCGCGAAGGGCGCAATCGGGCGGCGCAGCGTCTGGCGTTTCCCCACGCCGACTTTCGACCGGGGCAGCGCCACCTGGCCGAGTCGGTGTTCAAGGCGGTCAGCACGGGGCGCTGCCTGATGGCCCAGGCACCCACGGGAATCGGCAAAACCCTGGGCACCTTGTTCCCCGTGCTCAAGGCGCTGGCGCCGCAGCAACTGGACAAAGTGTTCTTCCTCACGGCGAAAACCCCGGGACGCAAACTGGCCCTGGACGCCGCGCAAGTGATTGTTGCCAGCGCCGGTGCGCCGCCGTTGCGGGTGCTGGAGATGATCGCCCGGGACAAGGCCTGCGAACACCCGGACAAAGCCTGCCACGGTGAGTCGTGCCCATTGGCCCGGGGTTTCTACGATCGCCTGCCCGCCGCACGGCAGGCGGCCAGTCAATTGAGCCTGCTGGACCAGAGCGCCTTGCGCGAGGTCGCCCTGGCGCACGATGTCTGTCCGTATTACCTGAGCCAGGAAATGGCGCGCTGGGCCGACGTGGTGGTTGCCGACTACAACTATTACTTCGACTTCAGCGCCTTGTTGTTCGGTCTGGCCCAGGCCAACAACTGGAAAGTCGCGGTGCTGGTCGACGAAGCCCATAACCTGGTGGAACGCGGCCGGCAGATGTACAGCGCCAGCCTCGATCAAGGGACCCTCAACAGCGTGCGCAAATCCGCACCCGAAGCGCTGAAAAAGCCGATGCAGCGGGTCAACCGCGAGTGGAATGCCCTGCATGGCGCGCAAACCGGTGCTTATCAGGCCTATGACAAGGCGCCGGAAAAGCTCCTTCAGGCACTGTCGTCTTGCAGCGCCAGCATCGGTGATTACCTGAACGATCACCCTCAAGGGCTGGACAGTGCACTGCAGGGTTTTTACTTCGACATGCTGCATTTTTGCCGGGTGGCCGAATTGTTCGATGAACAGTTCCTGTTCGACATCAGCAAGCGTGACCTCGAGCGCAAGCGCAACCTCTCGCAGTTGTGCCTGCGCAATGTGGTCCCCGCCGGGTTCATCCGCCCGCGCCTGACCGCCGCGCGCAGCACGGTGCTGTTTTCCGCGACCCTCAGCCCCCGGCACTATTACGCCGATTTACTGGGGACACCGGCGGACACGGTGTGCATTGACGTCGAGTCGCCGTTTCATGCCGATCAACTGCAAGTGCACATCGTCGATCAGATTTCCACCCGGTTCGTGCATCGCCAGTCCTCCCTTGAACCGATCGTGGAGTTGATCGCCAGACAGTTCAGCAAACGTCCCGGCAATTACCTGGCGTTTTTCAGCAGCTTCGATTATTTGCAGCAGGTGGCGCAGTTACTCGCCGAGAAGCATCCGCACATCAGTCTGTGGTCGCAGTCCCGAGGCATGGGCGAAGCGCAACGTCAGCAGTTTCTCGATCAATTCCACGCCGATGGCCAAGGTGTCGGCTTTGCTGTGTTGGGCGGGGCCTTTGGTGAAGGCATCGATTTGCCCGGTGCCCGGTTGATCGGCGCATTTATCGCCACCTTGGGGCTGGCGCAGCTCAATCCGGTGAACGAGCAACTGAAGCGACGCATGGCCGCCATTTTTGGCGCCGGATACGACTACACCTATCTGTTTCCCGGCGTACAGAAAGTGGTGCAGGCCGCTGGGCGGGTCATCCGTACGCAACAGGATCAAGGGGTGGTGATGTTGATCGATGACCGTTTTGGCGAGAGCAAGGTCAAGCAATTGCTGCCGCGTTGGTGGGCTTTCCAAAATCCCGGTATGACCCATACTCCAGTGAAACTATGAGGCGGTGGGATCAATGAGCGAAGATCGAACCAAGGCCAGTGCCATCGAAGACGGTCGTTTTCGGCTATTGATCGATGCGGTGATCGACTACGCGATCTACATGATTGATACCGATGGCATCATTACCAGCTGGAATGCCGGCGCCAGGCGTTTCAAGGGGTATGAGGAGGCCGAGATCCTCGGCGAGCATTTCTCGCGCTTCTACACCGATGACGATCGCCATGCCGGCTTGCCCCTGCGGGCACTGGACACGGCGATCCGTGAAGGGCGTTTCGAGGGAGAAGGGTGGCAGGTGCGCAAGGACGGCACACACTTCTGGTCCCATGTGGTCATCGACCCGATCCTCGACCCGTCGGGCACATTGCTGGGGTTTGCCAAGATCACCCGGGACCTGACCGATCGCAAAATGGCCGAGGAAATCCTCAAGCAAAGCGAACAGCAGTTCCGTCTGCTGGTGCAGAGCGTTACTGACTATGCGATCTATATGCTCTCGCCGGACGGACACGTGAGCAACTGGAACCTGGGCGCCCAGCGCATCACGGGTTACTTGCCGGAAGAAGTCATTGGCCAGCATTTTTCGATGTTCTATACCCCGGAGGATCGCGATGCCCGCGAACCACAAAGGACGCTGGACATCGCCATTCGTGAAGGGCGCTTTGAAAACCAGGGCTGGAGGGTGCGCAAGGATGGTACACGGTTCCTTGCCCATGTCATTGTCGATCCGATCCGGGGCGACACCGGCACCTTGCTCGGTTTTGCCAAGATTACCCGGGACATCACTGAAGTCACCCAGGCGCAGCAGGCGCTGGAGCAAACCCGGGAGGCCTTGTTCCAGGCGCAGAAAATGCAGGCCATCGGCCAACTCAGCGGCGGCATCGCCCACGACTTCAACAACCTGCTGACGGTGATCCTCGGCAATCTGGAAATCGTGCGTAAACGGGTGACGGACGATCCAAAAATAACCCGCCTGATCGACAACGCCACCCAAGGCGCCTTGCGCGGGGTTTCCCTGACCCAGCGCATGCTGGCGTTTGCCCGACGCCAGGAACTCAAATCGGAACCGGTGCGGATACCGGCATTGGTGGAAGGCATTTCCGGGTTATTGCGCAGCTCCCTCGGGCCTTCGGTGAACATCGAAGTACGCTTTCCCGAGGATCTTGAACCGGTGATGGCGGACGTCAATCAACTGGAACTGGCCGTACTGAACCTGGCAACCAATGCCCGTGACGCCATGCCCCATGGCGGGACCATCATCTTCAGCGCCAGAACCGATGAAGTGACCGACAACGCCACTTCATCCCTTGCGCCGGGGCGTTACGTTTGCCTGAGTGTGACTGATACCGGCGAGGGCATGGATGAAACCACGCTGGCCTCGGCGATGGACCCGTTCTTTACCACCAAGGGCGTCGGTAAAGGTACGGGCCTGGGGTTGTCGATGGTCCACGGTTTTATCGAACAATTGGGTGGGCGCTTCATCCTCAAAAGCAACAAGGATCAGGGGACGACGGCCGAGTTGTGGTTGCCGGTTGCCACCCAGGGTTCGGTCGTTGTGCCTGTAGCGCAAACTCAGGCCATGGAAGTGCCCCGCCTGTGTGTACTGGTGGTGGACGATGACAGTCTGGTGTTGACCAGCACCAGCCTGCTGCTCGAGGACCTCGGACACCGGGTCATCAGTGCGGCTTGCGGTGCCAGGGCGCTGGAGCTGTTCAACAGTGAACCGAATATCGATCTGGTCATCACCGACATGGCCATGCCACAGATGAGTGGCGCGCAACTGGCCAATGCCATCAGGAACATGCGACCGAGTGTGCCGATCATCCTCGCCACCGGTTATGCCGAGCGGCTGGAAGGCTTTGCCGCCCATCTGCCGCGTTTGTCGAAACCTTTTACCCAGCTCAACCTGGTGGAAATCATTGCTTTGGCGATGAAGTGACGCGGCGGTTGCGCTGTTCATAGCGGGCAAGCAGCGGCTGGGTGCTGATGCCGTGGACCAGAATGCTCAGGGCGACCACCGAGAGCGTCAGGTCGGCACACACGGTTGCCACTGAAGGCACCAGATCGTGGTTCAAGGCATAGAAAAGGTAGTAAAAACTCCCGATGCCGCGAATGCCGAACCAGCCGATCAACCAGCGTTGCGGGCCATTGAGCAGCGAACCCCACGGCATCAGCCAGACCGTCAGCGGGCGAATCATCCCGAACAGCACCAACGCGACCAGCAGCGCCCGCCAGTCCCAGTGCGCGATCAGCACAACCCCGAGCAAGGTGACCAGAAACACTTCCATGGCCCGTTCCACCAGGCTGCCGAACGACAACATGTCGCCCATCATGATCCCGGCCGCGACTTGCGTGTCTTCCAGGTGGTCCACATTGCCGAGCACGGCCGCTTGGGGTTCGGCATTCTGATGACCGACCACCGTTTGAACCAGGTGCTCGGCCGGCGTGTGGGCGTCACTGCTGGTCTTGACCTCGGCCTGGCGCAAGCCCAGGCCAGCGGCAAACACCGAGAGAAACCCATAGCCGCCAATGGTTTCGGCCACGACATAAGCCAGTGCGATCAGCGCCAGCGCCAGGTAATCGTTGGGGGAAAACGTGCTGTCGGCATTCTTGATGCGCATGAACAAGGTCAGGCGGCCAATGCCGCGGCCCATCCAGTAACCGGTCAGCAGTCCGGCGGGCACGGCCCACAGCAGGCGCTCGAGGATCCAGTCATCCAGACCGCTGGCAAAACTGCCGTTTTGCTGCAACAACAGCAGTCCCAGAATCACAAACGGGAACGCGATGCCGTCGTTCAGTCCGGCCTCGCCCGAGAGTCCGAACCGCACCGGATCGTCATCCTTGGCGTCATTGACCTGAACCAGCGAGGCCAGGACCGGATCGGTCGGCGCCAGTATCGCCCCGATCAGCAGCGAGGGCCCCCATGCCAGTCCGAAAGCGAAATGCAGCAGCAGGCAGACTCCGACAATCGTCAGCACCATCACCGGTCCCGCCAGAACGAACGCCACTCGCCATTGGCGATCACGAAGAGCTGGTCGCAGCTTTAGACCGCAGACAAACAATGAAAACAGCACCGCGACTTCCGTCAGGTGCTCGATCCAGAATGCCGACTCTTTGATATCCAGCCTGAGCAAACCCAGGCCCGCCGGACCGATGGCGACGCCCAGTACCAGACACACCGCCGAAGTGGTGACCGGCATCCAGCGCAGGTACGACGAGGTCAGTGCCAGCGTCAGCAACACAGCCCCCAACACCGCCACCCAGGTAATGAAGCTCATGGCTCAGATCTCGAAACAACCGCCAGTGCAGGGCTATAGGTTGTTGAGCATCGCAGGCTTGGGTCGGTTCAATAATTACCTGTAGGAGCGGCGGTGCGGCGATCCGACTTGCCCGCGATGGCGTCGGCACAGTCGATATTGATGCTGGCTGACACGACGCCATCGTCGGATCGCCGCCCGGAGCAAGCTCGCTCCTACAGGGATCTTCGATGTTGCTGAGGGGCGGATCAGGCCTTGAGATGGCGCAAGCTGCGCTCCATCCGCGCAATGCCTTCTTCCAGCAGCGACCGTGGGCAACCGAAGTTCAGGCGCACGAATTGCTTGCAGTCATCGCCAAAGTCCAGGCCCGCGCTCAAACCAACTTTGGCCTGTTCAAGGAAGAACTGCTGTGGGTCGTCCAGCCCCAGTGCCGAGCAGTCGAGCCACGCCAGATAGGTGCTTTGCGGCAGGTTCATGCTGATGCCCGGCAGGCGGGTGTGCACGGCCTCAGCGAGGAAGTCGCGGTTGCCCTGCAGATAGACCTTCAGCTCGGCCAGCCATGGCGCGGCTTCGCTGTAGGCGACGCGGGTGGCCTCCATGCCCAGCGGATTGACGCTGTCGACCATGCCGCAACGGGCGTGGTTGACCTTCTCGCGCAGGTGACGGTCCTGGATGATCATGAATGAGGTCTTGAGACCTGCGATGTTGTAGGCCTTGCTCGCCGACATCAGCGTGATGGTGCGCTGGGCCACTTGCGGGCTCAGGGTCGCCAGCGGCATGTGCGCGCGGCCGTCGAAGCACAAATCGGCGTGGATCTCGTCGGAAATAATCCAGGCGTCATGCTCAAGGCAAATGTCGGCAATGGCTTGCAGCTCTGCGCGGGGGAAGGCCTTGCCCAGCGGGTTATGCGGGTTGCTCAGCAGCAGTGCGCCGCCACCTTGCAGCGACTGGCTCAGGGTATCCAGCGGCGTGGTGTAGGTGCCATCGGCTTGCGCATCGAAATTCAGCTCGACCTTGTTCAGGCCCCAGTGCCCGGGGGCGTGACGCAGCGGCGGGTAGTTCGGCACCTGCACAACGACGTTCTGTGGCGCCTGCACCAGGGCCTTCAATGCCATGTTGAAGCCCGACTCGACGCCCGGCAGGAAGATCAGCTCCTGGGGTTCGACGCGCCAGGCGTATTTGCTCCAGAGGTCGGCAACGATCGCCTCGCGCAGGTCGTCCTGGGCCACGCTGTAACCGACCATCGGGTGTTCCAGTCGTTTTTGCAGGGCCTGGATGATCACCGGCGGCGCGGCGAAATCCATGTCGGCAACCCACATCGGCAACACATCGGCCGGGTAGCGGCTCCATTTGGTACTGCCGGTGTTGTGACGGTCGAACACCTGATCAAAATCGAAAGTCATGCGGGATCTCGTGAAGGCGGGGTTGAACATGCACCTATGATAAGCGCCAACTTACTGTAGGAGCGAGCTTGCTCGCGAAGGTGTGTCAGATACGGTGATGTCAACTGACACACCATCGCGAGCAAGCTCGCTCCTACAAGGATCTTCACGGCCCGCTGGATTTACCCGACGGTCGGTTTTTACACAGAACGCCAACCGGTTGACTACAGTTTGTAGTGTCGGCAGCCAGACTGCCGCGACCGTGGTTGTTCAAAAAGGCCCGGCCATGTACCGGGTTCCACCTGATCAGGAGTGCACGATGGATCTCAGCCGTCGTCAGTTCTTCAAGGTCGCCGGTATCGGCCTTGCAGGCTCTAGCCTGGGCGCGTTGGGCATGGCCCCGACAATTGCCTTTGCCGAACAGGTGCGTCACTTCAAGCTCGCCCACACCCATGAAACCCGCAACACCTGCCCGTATTGCTCGGTCGGTTGCGGCTTGATCATGTACAGCCAGGGTGATACGGCGAAGAATGTCACGCAAAACATCATCCACATCGAAGGTGACGCCGACCACCCGGTCAACCGCGGCACCCTTTGCCCCAAAGGCGCGGGCCTGCTGGACTTCATTCACAGCCCCGGACGCCTGCAATACCCGCAGGTGCGCAAACCCGGCAGCACCGAATGGACCCGCATCTCCTGGGATGAAGCACTGGATAGAGTCGCCGACCTGCTGAAGGCCGACCGCGACGCCAACTTCATCGAGAAGAACGCCCAGGGCCAAACGGTGAACCGCTGGCTGACCACCGGTTTCCTCGCAGCATCGGCGGCGTCCAACGAAGCCGGCTACATCACCCACAAGGTGGTTCGCAGTCTCGGCATGCTGGGGTTTGATAACCAGGCGCGTGTCTGACACGGTCCGACGGTGGCAAGTCTTGCCCCGACGTACGGCCGTGGTGCCATGACCAACCACTGGACCGATATCGCCAACGCGAATCTGGTTCTGGTGATGGGCGGCAACGCAGCAGAAGCGCACCCGTGCGGCTTCAAATGGGTGACCGAAGCCAAGGCGCACAACAAGGCGCGGCTGATCGTGGTCGACCCGCGTTTTACCCGGACCGCCTCGGTGGCCGACTATTACGCGCCGATCCGTACCGGCACCGACATCGCCTTCATGGGCGGGCTGATCAATTACCTGCTGACCGAGGACAAGATCCAGCACGAATACGTGCGCAACTACACCGACGTGTCGTTCATCGTCAAAGCCGGTTATGGCTTCGAGGACGGTATTTTCAGCGGATACGATGCGGCCAAGCGCCTCTACACCGATAAATCCGGCTGGGGCTATGAGCTCGGTGAAGACGGCTTTGCCAAGGTCGACCCGACCCTGCAGGACCCGCGCTGCGTCTATCAACTGATGAAGCAGCATTACAGCCGTTACACCAGGGAGCTGTCGAGCCAGATCTGCGGCATGCCGGTCGATGCCATGCAGAAAATCTGGGAGGAAATCGCCACTTGCTCGACGCCGGGCAAGACCATGACCATTCTCTATGCGCTGGGCTGGACCCAGCACTCGATTGGCGCGCAGATGATTCGCAGCGCGGCGATGGTGCAACTGTTGCTGGGTAACGTCGGCATGCCGGGCGGGGGCGTGAACGCCTTGCGCGGGCACTCCAACATCCAGGGGCTGACCGATCTGGGCTTGTTGTCCAACTCACTGCCGGGCTACCTCTCGCTACCCGGCGATGCCGAACAGGACTACAACGCCTACATCGTCAAGCGCACGCAAAAACCGTTGCGCCCGGGGCAACTGTCCTACTGGCAGAACTACGGCAAGTTCCACGTCAGCCTGATGAAAGCCTGGTACGGCGCCAATGCCACGGTCGAGAACAACTGGGCTTACGACTACTTGCCGAAACTGGACATTCCCCAATACGACATCCTCAAGGTGTTTGATCTGATGGGCCAGGGCAAGGTCAACGGCTACCTGTGCCAGGGCTTCAACCCGATTGCCGCGCTGCCGGACAAACACAGGGTGACCGCGGCACTGGCCAAACTGAAGTGGCTGGTGGTGATGGACCCGTTGGCCACCGAAACCTCGGAATTCTGGCGCAACGTCGGGGTGTACAACGATGTGAAGAGCGCCGACATCCAGACCGAAGTGATTCGCCTGCCCACCACCTGTTTTGCCGAGGAGGACGGCTCGCTGGTCAACAGCAGTCGCTGGCTGCAATGGCACTGGAAGGGCGCCGATGGGCCGGGCGAAGCGCAGACCGACATCCGGATCATGAGCGAACTGTTCGTGCGTCTGCGTCAGCGTTATCAGGCCAATGGCGGCAAATTTCCCGACCCGCTGCTCAAATTGTCGTGGCCGTACAAGATCCCCGACGAACCTTCGCCGGAAGAGCTGGCCAAGGAAATCAACGGCTCCGCCACCACCGACTTCACCGACGCCACGGGGGCGGCGATCAAGGCCAATGCGCAACTGGCCGGGTTCGGCCAGCTCAAGGACGACGGCAGCACGGCGTCCGGCTGCTGGATTTTCTGCGGCAGTTGGACCGAGCTCGGCAACCAGATGGCCCGCCGCGACAATGCCGACCCTTACGGCATGCATCAACACCAAGGCTGGGCATGGGCCTGGCCGGCCAACCGGCGGATTCTCTACAACCGCGCTTCGGCAGACCTGCAAGGCAAACCGTGGGATCCGAAAAAACGCCTGGTGTGGTGGAATGGCAAAGCCTGGGCCGGCACCGATGTGCCGGACTACAAGGCCGACGTGCCGCCGGAAGCCGGGATGAACCCGTTCATCATGAACCCCGAAGGGGTGGCGCGATTCTTCGCCGTCGACAAGATGAACGAAGGCCCGTTCCCCGAGCACTATGAGCCGTTCGAGACACCGATCGGCATCAACCCGCTGCACCCGCAAAACAAGAAAGCCACCAGCAACCCGGCGGCGCGGATCTTTGATTCGGTGTGGGATTCCCTCGGCGTGGCCAAGGATTACCCGTACGCCGCCACCAGTTACCGGCTGACCGAGCATTTCCACTTCTGGAGCAAGCATTGCAAGCTCAACGCGATTGCCCAGCCGGAGCAATTCGTCGAGATCGGTGAAGTGCTGGCCAAGGAAAAAGGCATCGTCGCCGGCGATCGGGTACGGGTCAGCAGCAAGCGTGGCTTCATCGAAGCGGTGGCGGTGGTGACCAAGCGGATTCGTCCGTTGCAGGTCAACAATCAGGTGGTGCACCAGATCGGTATTCCGTTGCACTGGGGGTTCACCGGGCTCACGCGGCACGGTTACCTGACCAACACCCTGGTGCCGTTCCTCGGCGATGGCAACACCCAGACCCCGGAATCCAAGTCATTCCTGGTCAACGTGGAGAAAGTCTAAATGGCCAGCCAAGACATCATCGCCCGTTCGGCCACCACCACACCTGCGCCCTCGGTGCGCGGCATGGAGGAAGTCGCCAAGCTGATCGACACCACCAAATGCATCGGCTGCAAGGCCTGCCAGGTTGCCTGCTCGGAATGGAACGAGCTGCGTGACGAGGTCGGTCACAACCATGGCACCTACGACAACCCGCAGGACCTCACCGCAGAAACCTGGACCTTGATGCGCTTCACCGAGCACGAGACCGACGCCGGCAACCTGGAATGGCTGATCCGCAAGGACGGCTGCATGCACTGCGCCGAGCCCGGTTGCCTGGCGGCATGCCCCAGCCCGGGGGCGATCATCAAGCACGCCAACGGCATCGTCGATTTCGATCAGGACCACTGCATTGGCTGCGGCTACTGCATTACCGGGTGTCCGTTCAACATTCCACGGATCTCGCAAAAGGATCACAAGGCCTACAAATGCACCTTGTGCTCGGACCGGGTGGCGGTAGGGCTGGAACCGGCCTGCGTGAAAACCTGCCCGACCGGTGCCATCGTGTTCGGCTCCAAGGACGACATGAAGGAACATGCCGCCGAGCGTATCGTTGATCTCAAAAGCCGTGGCTTTGAAAACGCCGGTCTGTATGACCCTGAAGGCGTCGGCGGCACCCACGTGATGTACGTGCTGCACCACGCCGATACGCCAAGACTGTACGCCGGTTTGCCCGATCACCCGGCGATCAGTCCGTTGATAGGGCTGTGGAAAGGCGTGAGCAAACCGTTGGCGCTGCTGGCCATGGGCGTAGCGGTGCTGGCCGGGTTCTTCCACTACGTACGTGTCGGCCCGCAAATCGTCGAAGAGGATGAGCATCCGGAACCGCCGGACAACACCGTGCACGAAGTCGATCCGTCGGTGCATACGTTCGATCCCCGTGGGGAGGGCAGGCCATGAGCAACAAGACGATCCTGCGCTACACCAGCAACCAGCGCACCAATCACTGGCTGGTGGCGATTCTGTTCCTGATGGCCGGGCTGTCCGGGCTGGCGCTGTTCCACCCGGCGCTGTTCTGGCTGAGCAACCTGTTCGGCGGCGGGCCATGGACGCGCATTCTGCATCCGTTCATGGGCGTGCTGATGTTCCTGCTGTTCCTCGGCCTGGTGATTCGCTTCTGGCGCGCCAACTACTTCATCGCCAATGATCGCCTGTGGCTCAAGCGCATCGACCGAGTGATGAAAAATGAAGAGGAGGGCGTCCCGCCCATCGGCAAATACAACCCCGGGCAGAAGCTGCTGTTCTGGACTTTACTGCTGTGCATGCTGGTGCTGTTGTTCAGCGGGCTGGTGATCTGGCGTGCGTACTTCAGCGAGTATTTCGGCATCACCGCGATACGCTGGGCGATGTTGCTGCATGCGTTGGCCGCTTTCGTGCTGATCCTGAGCATCATCGTGCACATCTATGCCGGCATCTGGATCAAGGGCTCGGTCAGCGCCATGGTGCACGGCTGGGTCAGCCGCGGCTGGGCCAGGAAACACCACGAACTCTGGTACCGCGAAGTGACCCGCGACGAAGCACCCAAGCGACCGATCACCAAAAAGGGCTGACATTTGCCAACCATCCTCGAACCTGGAGAAATCGAAGCGGCGGCCAGTTCGCCGCCGTTTCTGTATATGCCACCGCATAACCTGTTCAGCCTGCGCGCCCAGCGCCTGGAAACGCTGGCCGACGGGCACCCGCTGGCCGATTACCTGCGCCTGATTGCCGGGTTGTGCCAGGTGCAGCAACAGGTGCTGGACGACCCGCCGCTGAGCGAACCCCTCGACCGGCAGCGCATCGAATTGTGCCAGCAACACGGCTTGCCGCCGTTCGCGGCCGACAGCCTGGCGCGCGAAGACGATTGGCAGCTTTACCTCGATGCTTTGCTGCAGCGCTACAGCGCACCGTCACAATCCGCCGTGGCCGATGCCGTGGACACCTTGCGCCTGGCCGGTGCCGGGCAACGCCGCGCCTGGGCGGTGGCATTGATCAGCGGCCAGTATTCGCTGGTGCCGGCAGCGTTGGTGCCGTTTCTCGGTGCGGCGCTGCAAACGGCCTGGAGTCATTGGCTGTTGAGTACACCGAACTTGGCACTGACCGCCGGCGACAGCCTCAGCCAGTGTCCGGCCTGTGGCTCGCCGGCCATGGCCGGGGTCATCCGCCATCGCGGCAAGCACAACGGTTTGCGTTATCTGGTCTGTTCGCTGTGCGCTTGCGAGTGGCATGTGGTGCGGGTCAAGTGCGTGTATTGCGAGCAGAGCAAGGGCCTGGAATACCTCAGCCTTGAAGATGATCGCCATGCCGCCAACCAGGCGCCGTTGCGCGCCGAAATCTGCCCCGGTTGTAACTGTTATCTGAAGTTGCTCTATCTGGAGAACGATGCGGACGCCGAAGCGCTGTCGGCGGACCTGTCCAGCCTGATGCTCGACATGCGCCTGGCCCAGGACGGTTATCAGCGTTTGGCACCGAATCTGCTGCTGGCTCCGGGAGACGAATAAGCGCAGCGTCTACACTCTGGCGCGAGGGTCATTCGTTTTCAGGAGCGCCAGATGTCTGCACGCGGTGCCAGCCAACCCCTGCGTCTACCTTCCATCGACAGTTTGTTGCGGCACCCGGCGTGCCTGCCGTTGGCCGAGCGCTATGGACGCGACGCCTTGCTGAGTACCTTGCGGCTTTTGCTGGATGAGTTGCGCGAAGGGGTGCAGCAGGGTTTGCTCGAACCTGCAGAAGTCGGCGCCGAAGTGTTGGCGGGCAGGGTCGGCGAACGATTGGCGACCCAGCATCGCAGCCAGGTGCGCCGGGTATTCAACCTCACCGGCACGGTCTTGCACACCAACCTCGGCCGGGCACTGTTGCCCGAAGAAGCGATCGAGGCGGTGCAAATGGCCGCGCGCTATCCGCTCAACCTGGAATTTGACCTGCGCAGCGGCAAGCGCGGTGACCGCGACGACCTGATCGAAGGCTTGATCCTCGAACTCACCGGCGCTGAAGCGGTGACCGTGGTCAACAACAATGCCGCAGCGGTCTTGCTGACCCTCCACAGCCTGGGCGCGCGCAAGGAGGGAATTATTTCCCGGGGCGAATTGATTGAAATCGGCGGCGCTTTCCGCATTCCCGACATCATGGCCCGCGCCGGGGTGAAGCTGGTTGAGGTCGGCACCACCAACCGCACCCATGCCCGCGACTACGAGGCCGCCATTGGCCCGCGCAGCGGTTTGATCATGCGCGTGCATGCGAGCAACTACAGCATTCAAGGCTTCACCACGCGTGTGGCGACGGCTGAACTGGCGCAAATTGCCCACCAACATGGACTGCCGTTGCTTGAAGACCTCGGCAGCGGCAGCCTGCTGGACCTGACCCGCTGGGGCTTGCCCGCCGAACCGACGGTACGCCAGGCGCTGCTCGATGGCGCGGACATCGTTACCTTCAGTGGCGACAAACTGCTTGGCGGGCCGCAAGCCGGGCTTATCGTCGGCCGCAAGGAATTGATCGCCAGGATCAAGAAAAACCCGCTCAAGCGTGCGCTGCGGGTCGACAAAATGACCCTCGCTGCGCTGGAAGCGGTGTTGGCTTTGTACCGCAACCCGGACCGACTCGCCGAGCGCTTGCCGAGCCTGCGCCTGTTGACCCGGCCACAGGCCGATATCCTCGCCCAGGCCGAGCGATTGCGGCCAGCGCTGGCCCAGGTGCTGGGTGAGGGCTGGAGCGTCAGAGCCATGCCGGCACTGGGCATGATCGGCAGCGGCAGCCAACCGGTGGCACGGCTGGCCAGTGCGGCGCTGTGTGTGCGACCACTCACCTCGAAGCGTTTGCGCGGGCGATCCTTGCTGAGTCTTGAGGAGGCTTTGCGCGGTTTACCGATTGCGGTTCTCGGGCGCATTGACGATGACGCCCTGTGGCTGGACCTGCGGCAACTGGACGACGAGCCGGCATGGCTGACGCAGCTCAATCAATTACAAGTGGAGGGCCGGACAGGGTGATTGTCGGCACCGCAGGGCACATCGACCATGGCAAAACCGCGCTGCTCCAGGCGCTGACCGGTCAGGCGGGTGACCGGCGCCGGGAAGAGCGCGAGCGCGGTATGACCATCGACCTCGGCTACCTGTATGCCGCGCTGGAGCCGGGAGCGGGCCTGACCGGTTTCATCGATGTTCCCGGGCATGAGCGCTTCACCCACAACATGCTCGCCGGGGCGCAGGGCATCGATCTGGTGTTGTTGGTAGTGGCCGCCGATGACGGGGTGATGCCGCAGACCCGCGAGCATCTGGCGATTGTCGAGTTGCTGGGCATTCCCCGGGCGCTGGTGGCCATCACTAAATGCGACCGGGTCGATGGTGCCCGGGTGCAGGCTGTTCGCGAGCAGGTGGGCGCATTACTGGCGCCCGGGCCGTATGCCGATGTGCCGCTGATGGCGCTGTCGAGCGTGACCTTTGATGGCATCGACACCTTGCGCCAGGCGTTGCTCGATGCCCAGCGTGAAGTGTCGCAACGCAGCACCGAAGGTGGTTTTCGCCTGGCGATCGATCGGACCTTCAGCGTGGCCGGGGCCGGTATCGTGGTGACCGGTACGGCGCTGTCCGGCCAGGTCGCGGTGGGCGATACCCTGCTTTTGGGGCCACAAGGCAAACCGGTGCGCATTCGCGGCCTGCACGCGCAAAACCAGGCCACCGACCACGCCATTGCCGGCCAGCGCGTGGCGTTGAACCTGAGTGCCGAACGGCTGGCCCTGGAGCACATCCATCGCGGCCACTGGCTGCTGTCCGCCGGCTTGTACGCACCGACACAGCGCCTGGACATCGACATGCAGTTACTCCCTGGCGAATCCCGCGCCTTCGAGCACTTTCAACCGGTGCACGTGCACCTCGGCACCCAGGACGTCATCGGTCGAGTCGCCTTGCTCGAAGGCACCAGCCTGGCGCCCGGTGGGCGGATGATTGCGCAACTGTTGCTCAATACGCCGGTGCATGCGGTGAGAGGCGATCCGCTGGTCCTGCGCGATCAAAGTGCCCAACGTACGCTGGGTGGCGGCCGGGTGCTCGATCCATTTGCACCCACCCGGCAACGCCGCAGCCCCGAACGGTTGGCGCAGCTGGTCGCGCTGGCGAACAGCGCAACGCTGGAAGATGTATTGCCGGCATTGCTGGCCCATAGCGACAGCGGGATCGATCCGCAGCGCCTGGAACGGCAGTTCAACCGACCGCGCAGCAGTTGGGTGTTGCCCGCTGACGTGCGCTTGATCGACACCCGTCAAGGCGCGTTGCTGTTTAGTGCCAGTCGTTGGGAATCCTTGAAAGCGCCTTTGGTGGATCAGCTCGCGCGTTTCCATCTGCTCGAACCGGATCAGATGGGGCCGGACCGGGATCGCCTGCGTCGATTCACCGGCAGCGCGCTGGAGCGCTCGACGTTTATCAGCCTGCTCGACGAGTTACTGGCCAGCGGCGACATCGCCAGCAGCGGTCCGTGGTTGCATCTGCCCGGGCATCAGGTGCGCTTGAGCGAAACGGACGAAACCCTGTGGCTGCACTTGCAGCCGTTTTTCGAACAGGCCGGCTTCGACCCGCCGTGGGTGCGCGACCTGGGGCATGAGGAAGCGGACGTGCGCGATTTGCTGCGCAAAATGGCGCGCCTGGGCTTGATGCACCAGGTGGTGCGCGATCTGTTTTATACCGACAGCATGATTCGCCAATTGGCGGCTATGCTGTTGCAACTGGCGGACGCCAACCCGGTGATTCAGGTGGCAGCATTTCGGGATGCGGTGGGCCTGGGGCGCAAGCGCAGCATTCAGATCCTGGAGTACTTCGACCGTATCGGCCTGACACGACGCTTTGGCGATCGACGGCAGATTCGCCTGGACAGTGCGTTGGCCTGGCGCAATGAGCACTGATTCAGGGGCATGATTCAGCGGCAAGAATTCAAGGAAGGCAATCGCGCCCGGTGGCGCGGCCGGGCTTCAAACCCGGTTGGGGACGGCATCCGTTCCCGGGCAGGTTCGACTCCGGCTGCCTTCCGCCAATCAACCCCAAACTTTCTGACTCAACCCAATCCCTTGTGGGAGCGAGCCTGCTCGCGTCAGCCATGCGCGGTTAACATTCTCTGTTTGAATGCAACGGGATCGAATGGGCGAGGTTTTCCGCTGGATTCACCTTCCCAAAGGGCGGCACGGATCGTTTCGAGTTCAGCGCTGCGCTCCTGTTCACGTCGGATCAGATCGCGAATATATTCGCTGTCGTTGGTGTAATGGCCTGCTTCTATCTGCGCTTTGATCCAGTTGTCTTGCTGGTCAGTCACAGTGATGGTTTTTCGTACGGTTCCCATGATCGGGCCTCCACGGAGATGGTCGACTGCGTGCTACCAATCATACTATTGGTGCGGTATCGAGCAGGCGAGCTCTATTGCGATCCATCCAGTCCGAACAGAATTTGCAGCTTTGCAGCTTTGCGGCAAGCCCTAATGCCAGTCAGTTAAGCGAAATCTGTGTAGGAGCGAGCTTGCTTGCGAAAGCGGAGTATCAGTCAACATTGATGTTGAAGCTAACGGCCCCTTCGCGGCGGTGCGGCGATCCGACAAGCCCGCTCCTACAGGTTTTGGGTCTTGACTGACTGGCATGACGGCAAGCCCGCTCCAACAATTGAATGCACTCCAGACATTGCCGATTGCTTTGCTCAGAACCCCAGCGGGTACTGAATCACTACATATATCCGGTCTATGTCATCACCCGCCTGCGCCTCATTGGCCCGGTGCGAAACGTGCGACACCTGCACCGACAGGTCCTTTGCCGCACCCGTTTGGACGATGTACTTCAAATCAATGTCCCGCTCCCAGTGCTTGCCCCCGTCACCTTGTTGCGGCACGAAGGTACCGGTCGCCGGGTCGAAGGGGTTGTAGGCCCCGCCTTGTGGCGCATGGGTGCCGTCGATCTGGTCGCCGGTGACGTAACGGGTCATGAACTTCAGGCCGGGTATCGCGAAGGTGGCCAGGTCCAGGTCGTAGCGAACCTGCCAGGAGCGTTCGCGGGCGCCGTTGAAGTCGGCGTACTTGATCGAGTTGGCCAGGTAGATGGAGTCGCCACCGACAAAATCGAACGGCGTATCACCGTTGATTTTCTGATAGGCCAGGGTGAAACCATGGGCGCCCAGCGTGTATCGGCCGGACAGGCTGTACGCCGTATTGTCGATGGCACCGGCCAGCGCCTGACCGGTGTCCCGGGTGTGATAGAGGTTGGCGTCGAGGAACACGCCGGACTGCTTGAAGTGCAGGTTGCCGTAGTACTGGTGCCAGGTGTCGGTCAACTCCGAGGCGTACAGGGCGCCGCCGACCGGGTTCTGGGTAAACAGGTCGGCGCCGACAAACGAAATGCCGCCAGCCTCGGTGTTGGCGCCATAACCGAAAAAGTTGCCCTTGCCTGAAGCACTGTCCTGATTCTTGAATGCCGTGAAGTGGCCGGCTTGCAGGTTCATGCCGTCGATTTCGCGGCTGTTGAGCAGAAAACCTGTGGCGTACTCCGGCTGCAGGCGTTTGTCTGCGGTGTCGAACACCGGGGATTCGACCTCCATTTCGCCAAACGCCAGGGTGGTTTTCGAGGCCTTGAACTTGATCGCGCCGCCACCGCTGGAGTAGTCGCTTTCGCTGCGGCCGTCACTGCCCACCGGCAGCAATCCGGTCCCGGAATGGCCCTTGCCGCCATCGAGTTTCAATCCCAGAAAGGCATGGGCATCGAGGCCGAAGCCGACCGTGCCCGGTGTGAAACCGGATGCAAAAGCGCCGATAAAACCTTGAGCCCATTCGGCTTTGTAGCTCTTGCCGGTCGGCGAGGGGGATCGATAGTCGCTGTTCAGATAGAAGTTGCGGCTGAGTACGCCAAGCGTCGCTGCGTCGAAAAATCCTTCTGCGCCTTGCGCCGATTCATCCGCCAGTGTGTGGGTAGCGAACAGGCAGAAGCACAGGGCAATCGTCACCCTGAAGTCTTGCGGGAAGAGAGTCATCAATGGCTCACCACAGGGGGTAGCGACTGCGATGATTCACTGTAGGAGCGAGCTTGCTCGCGATGGTCTCAATAGCGCCGCGTTCAGTCGGTAAACACGCGTTATCGTTAACGACCATCGCGAGCAAGCTCGCTCCTACAGGAGTCCGCCCGCAGGCGCTGGTTTTTCAATGGACCTTAATGGCCTTCGGATGCACCAAACATGGTCTTGGCGTAGATCAGGCCCAGACCGTAGGCACCGCCGTTGGCAATCGAGGTTTTCACCGTTTCGTCGTAGGTCTCGCCGCGCGCCCAGTCACGTTGCAGTTCCAGCAGGTATTGCAGCGAGGTCATCGGCCGGGCGCCGATCTGGATCATGCGCTGCATGGCCACTTCATGGGCTTCGGTGCTGACGTCGCCACAGGCGTCGGCAATCACATACACCTCGAAACCCTGGTCAATCGCCGACAACGCCGGGCCGACGATGCAAACGGACGTCCATAAGCCGGCGAGGACAATCTTCTGCTTGCCGATGGCATTGACTTGCACGGCAATGCGCTCGTCTTCCCAGGTGTTCATGCTGGTGCGATCGATGACGTTGTGTTCCGGGAACACAGCCTTGATTTCGTCGAAGATCGGCCCGGAAAAACTCTTCTCGGCGACGGTGGTGAGGATGGTCGAGACCTTGAAGCCACGGGCTGCCTTGGCCACCAGTGCGGCGTTGTTGCGCAGGGTCACGGCGTCGATCGACTTGGTCGCGAAGGACATCTGCGACTGGTGGTCGATCATGATCAGGGTGTGGTCGGTCGGGGTCAGCAGGGTTTTGCCGGGGGCTGCTTTTGCAATGGCCATGACAGGGTCCTTACGGGGTGAGTGAGGACGTCATGGTTACGTAGATCGAACCGGGAATATTGAATCGGTGTGCTGTCTTTGATGCCCGCTGCCCAACTGGTTTATGACTACGTCGAAGCCGACGCCGACGCAAGACCGATGGGTAGGCCAACAAGGAGTCGTTGCTGGTGTCGATCAACTTGAGTGAGATCCATTACTCGTAGCAAAAAATGTATTTTGGCGTAACCAGGTTTGATTACCTTGTTCTCGTCCTACAAATTAACTTCTCTTTTGTTGATTGACCCTGTGGGAAATCTCCGAAAGTGCCACAGGGGGATGGAGAATTAACTTCAGATGCTTCATCGTTTATCAACGGGGAGACAATAATTGTCTCTCCGGGTTACGGCTTCTATGTATTAAAAGGAATTTAAGGGCTGTGGATGGCAACTCTGCGTATAGAGTTGATCGCCGTTCTGAATTCCAGTCTTATTTATCTTCGTGATGGTTCTTACTGTTGCGCGGGTGTCAGGAGGAATGATGACTGCAAGTAGTTTTCAAAACGAAGTGCCCAAGGCTCGAGTTAATATCAAGCTCGATTTGCACACGGGCGGAGCACAGAAAAAAGTCGAGTTGCCACTGAAGTTGATGGTGATGGGCGACTACAGCAACGGTAAGGAGCAGCGCCCGCTGTCCGCAAGAAACAAAATGAACATTGACAAGAATAATTTCGACAGCGTTTTGTCCGAGTATTCCCCAGGCCTGAAGCTGGCAGTGGAAAATACGCTGGTCAATGACCACTGCGACACCTCTGTGGAATTGAGTTTTCGGGCCATGAAAGACTTTGAGCCGGAACAGGTGGCGCGGCAGATTCCACAGCTGCGTGCACTGTTGGCCATGCGCAACCTGCTGCGCGATCTCAAGTCGAACCTGCTGGACAACGCGACCTTTCGGCACGAGTTGGAGCGCATCCTCAAGGATGATGCCCTGAGTGACGAACTGCGTGCCGAACTGGCAGCCCTGGCTCCAAAAGAAGTTCGTTAATTATCCATCGGTTCGCTTCATAGGAAAACTCTAAATGTCCGTTGAACATTCTTCCGCGCAATCGCGTGGCGATACAGTGTTGTCTGAAGAAAGCCAGGGTATATATAGCGCTTTGTTCAGCAAGATCAATCTGAGTCCAGTAGAAGAATTGGCCGGTTTCGACGCCTTTCAGGACAATGAAGCATTGTCCGAGGCCTCTACCGATGAGCGCGTGACCGCTGCCGTCAGCGTTTTCCTGAACTTGCTCAAGCAGTCTTCACATAAAGTCGAGCGTCTGGACAAGGCACTGCTCGATGAGCACATTGCATCGTTGGACGAGCAGATCAGTCGCCAGCTCGATGCCGTCATGCACCATCCAGACTTCCAGCGCGTCGAGTCGACCTGGCGGGGCTTGAAATCGCTGATCGACCAAACCGATTTCCGCCGCAACGTTCGCATCGAGTTGCTGGATATCAGCAAGGATCATTTGATCCAGGACTTCGACGACGCACCGGAAATCGCCCAGAGCGGGTTGTATTTCCATACCTACATCCAGGAATACGACACGCCGGGTGGCGAACCGATCGCTGCAGCCATTTCCAATTATGAATTCGACCGCAGCCCTCAGGATGTTGCCTTGCTGCGTAATGTTTCCAAGGTGGCGGCGGCAGCACACATGCCGTTCATTGGTTCTGTCGGACCGGCTTTTTTCGGCAAGGAATCGATGGAAGAAGTGGCTGCGATCAAGGACATCGGCAACTACTTTGACCGCGCCGAATACATCAAGTGGAAAGCCTTTCGCGACAGTGACGATGCCCGTTACATCGGCCTGACCATGCCGCGGGTGCTCGGTCGTCTGCCTTACGGTCCTGACACCATTGCGGTGCGCAGCTTCAACTACATCGAAAGCGTCAAGGGGCCGGACCACGACAAGTACCTGTGGGCCAACGCCTCGTTCGCTTTTGCCGCGAACATGGTCAAGAGCTTCATCAGCAACGGCTGGTGCGTGCAGATCCGTGGCCCACAGTCGGGTGGCGCGGTCACCGGCCTGCCGATTCATCTGTACGACCTGGGCACCGGCAATCAGGTGAAAATCCCCTCGGAGGTGATGATTCCCGAGACGCGTGAATTTGAGTTCGCCAACCTCGGTTTCATTCCTTTGTCGTACTACAAGAATCGCGACTACGCGTGTTTTTTCTCAGCCAACTCCAGCCAGAAACCCGCCCTGTACGACACCGCCGACGCCACCGCAAACAGCCGTATCAACTCGCGTTTGCCGTACATATTCCTCCTGTCGCGCATCGCTCACTACTTGAAGATGATCCAGCGCGAGAACATCGGAACCACCAAGGATCGTCGCTTGCTGGAGCTTGAGCTCAACAAGTGGATCGGTGGGCTGGTCACCGAAATGACCGACCCAAGCGACGATTTGCAGGCTTCGCACCCGCTGCGTGAGGCGAAGGTGACGGTGGAAGACATCGACGACAACCCCGGCTTTTTCCGCGTCAAGTTGTACGCCGTGCCGCACTTTCAGGTGGAAGGCATGGACGTCAACCTGTCACTGGTTTCGCAGATGCCCAAGGCCAAAGCCTGAGTCTGTTCAAGCCCAAGTCATTTCGTAGGGAACGAATGTCATGAAGATCGACCGCCCCTTGTGGGCCGCGGGGGCGTTGCTGTCTCCGCAGCAATTCCAGCAGCAGGCGCGCTGGGAAGCCTGGACCAATGAGTGCCTTGCGCACCTGTCGTTGGTACACCCCTGGGGTGTACAAGCAGTGGAAGTTGATCTGCAGGCGCTGCGCCTGGGCAAACTCAAACTAACCAGGCTGCACTTGCGCATGGCCGACGGCACCCTGGTCGATACCGATCATGTCGATCGCCTGCCTCCTGCACTGGAGTTGGCTCGGCAGCTGCCTGATGACAGTCAGAACGTCACGCTATTGCTGGCGTTGCCGCTGGAACAGGGCAATGGCAACAACTGCCTGTTCGACGGGGGCAGGGCCGATCGACCGATGCGCTATCGCCAGGCCTGGCGCAAGGTTCAAGACGTGTTCGCCGATGAGGTGCAATCAATCGGGGTGCTGGAGCACGCCTTGAGCTTGCGCCTGGAAAACGATGACAACGCCGATTACCTGACTTGCCCGATTGCCCGCCTGACACGCGACGGGCAGGGTGGCTGGATACTCGACCCGGGCTACGTACCGCCGTTGCTAAGCTTTGCTGCTCACCCGGGATTGCTCACCCAACTGGACAACCTGTTGACCCAGTTGGCTGCCAAGCGTCAACGGCTTATGGGCATGCGGCGCGAGAGTAATCAGCGCATGGCGGACTTTGCGGTGGCCGATGTGTCGTTGTTCTGGCTGCTCAATGCCTTGAACAGCTATCAACCCGTGTTGGCCGACCTCAAGGCGCATCCGGGGCGCCATCCCGAACAGGTCTATCTGGAACTGGCCAGACTGGCCGGAAGCCTGCTGACCTTTTCGCTGGAACATGACATCGAGCAGATTCCTGCCTATCGGCACGAACACCTGGAATCCGTCTTCCCGCCGTTGATGAGCACGATTTCCACCTTGCTGGAAGCCAGCCTTCCGTCCCGGGTCATCGCCCTGGAGTTGCAGGAAACGGGCGCCAACCGCTGGCAAGTCAGTCTCAACGATGCCCGCTTGTGTGAGCCTGGCGGCGCGGACTTCTATCTGTCAGTGCGTTGTCGCCTGTCGGCCGCGCAGTTGCAGAGCCAGTTTCCTCGACTGTGCAAGATCGGTACGCCGGATGAGGTGGATCAGTTGATCAATGCTGCGCTGGACGGTGTGCCCATGCAGTCGCTCAGCCATGTGCCCGCCGCGATTCCGCTGCGACTGGAAAATCAATACTTCGCCCTTGATCTCAATCATGCCAAGGGGCTGGCGATGCTGGCCGCGGGGGTCTGCGCACTGTATGTGCCGAGCACACTGGTCGAGGTCAAGCTTGAACTGTTTGCGGTGTTGCGCACATGAACGGAAAAACCGAAAAGCAAACCCGCTCACCGGTGAATATCGACGTCCTGTTGCAGGACAGCTACCTGCTGGTAGTTGAACTGCGCCAGCCTGGATCAGCGCAAGACAGCCCGGGGCTGTGGTCACGTTGTGCCGACCAGATCGAATACGTTCGCCAGTCTCTTGAACAGGCCGGTTTGAGTCGGCGCAGCATCGATTACATCAGTTACGCCCAATGCGCGTTGCTCGATGAAACCGTGCTCGGCCATGCCGAGGGCAAAGATCATGCTTCCTGGGTCAGCGAACCCTTGCAGGCGAAATTCTTCAGCCGTCACCAGGCCGGTGAGTTTCTGTATGAAGACATGCGCGAAGTGCTGCGCGAGCCCGCACCGGATCGGCAGGTGCTGACGGCATTCCAGCGGGTAATGATGCTGGGCTTTCGCGGCCGCTATCGCGAGTTGAATGATCCTGATCGTCTGCAACTGCTGGCAGCGTTGAATGCGCAGGTTCCGCCACTGCAGCTCAACCATGGGTTAGCGACCCAAGCGGGCATCGGCTACCGATCCGGCAGCTGGCGTTGGCAGCGCTCCCCGCTGGCCAATGTAGTGTTGGCGGGGTTGTTGCTCATGGGGATCTGGCTGGGACTCGATCACCTGTTGGGTGGCGTCATCGCCAACCTCCAGCCAGGCCAGGCGTGAGTAGCCGATGACGTACAAACTCAATCGACTCCTCTGGCTTTGGGCCGGCACGCTTGTCCTGGCATTGCTAGCCATCATCCCGCTGACGGCCTGGACACGTGCAACGGCGGTTTTGCTCGTAGTGTGCGTTGCCATTACGGTCTGGATCAGGATCGGGTGGCGGGCCAAGCGTCAAGCCGGGTCACTGATGCTGGCCGCTAACCTGACGCTGCCACCGGCGGATTGTTGTCAGCCGGTGGTGTTGGTCTGTGGTGATGGCCTGGACGGTCTGTTCGGCCCAGTTGCCGATGATTCGCTGGCGTTGCGCAAGACCGGGCAAGGTTGCTACCTGCGGGTGCCAGATCTGATGCAACTGGCGGAGCTGATAGATGGCGTATTGGCCCGTCGACCAGCATGGGGCGGGCAGCTTGCTGTCATGTTCGTTTCCAACCCGGGCGAGCATGGCGACCGCGCCGTGCTGGCAGGACAGGTGCGGGCTTTTTGTCATCAGATTGCCTTGGTTCGCAAACGCGGGATTCCATTGCCGATGTTGCTGGTCAGTTACCTGCAAGCTTCGCAGGGCGAGGGGGCCTGGTTCAGTTGGGAGGCGGGTCAGACCAACCCCGAGGTCCGTGAGGCCGGGATGCATGCCAGCCTGGTCGATTGGCAGCAGTTGGCAGTGGACGATGTCACGCGTATGGCGCGCATGCATGCCAGCGTTCAAATGAGCAGCGTTGCGGCCTGGCTGGAGGAGGCGGTACTGCCGGACCTGGCCGCGCGCGACCGCCGCCATTCGATAGGTCCCGCAGTGGCCATCGCCATCACGCTGGTGCCGGTGTTGCCTCAGACCGTGTCGGGGAACCTCTGGCAACAATGGCTGAGCGACAAGCTGTCGTTGTCAGTCGACCGGCAGGTAAAGACCGCAGGCATGGCGCCACTGCCATTCCCTGACCCGTTGCTGCAATTGCTGCCCATCCGTATCCAGCGAACGCCGATACGCCGGGCGGGGGTGATTGCGCTGTGGCTGTTTGTGGCCGCGACTGTGATTGCCTTGGCCAGTTCGGCCTGGCAGAACACGTTGCTGGCGCGTCAGGTCACCGATGACCTGCGTCGCTACACCTCCATGGTGCCACCGGCCCCTTTCGACCAGACCGGGATTGTCCAGCGCGAAGCGGCATTGACGACGCTTCGCCGGCACGCTGAGCGTCTGGACAACTATTACCGTCATGGTGCTCCGCTGAAGTTGGGTCTGGGCCTGTATCGCGGCGAACGATTGCGTGCGCCGGTGCTGACGGCGATTGCCAGTCACCGCCCCCCGCCGTCAGCGCCGCTCGCGGTAAAAGTCGCCAAAGCGGTACGCCTGGACAGCTTGTCTCTTTTCAACAGCGGCAGCGCCGCGCTCAAGCCAGAGTCAACCAAAGTGCTGATCAATGCCCTGGTGGACATCAAGGCTCAGCCGGGATGGCTGATCGTCATCGCCGGGCATACCGATGCGTCGGGCAATGACGCGCAAAACCTTCTGCTGTCCCGGACTCGCGCGGCGGCGGTGCGGGACTGGATGCAACGCATGGGCGATCTCCCCGACAGTTGTTTTGCTGTTCAGGGCTTCGGCGCCAGGCAGCCGATCGCCAGCAATGACACCGAGGCGGGGCGCACTGCCAACCGTCGAGTCGATATCCGCCTGGTACCGGAAGCGGGGGCTTGCTCGCAGCCCCCAACCATACCGGGCTGACAACCCCAGTCGCGTTACGCGGCATTCATGTTTTTGGAAAAGGAGCTTCACATGGCAATTCCCATTTATCTCTGGCTGCAAGATGACGGCGGCGCGAGCATCAAAGGTTCGGTGAACGTGCAAAAACGCGAGGGCAGCATTGAGGTGCTGACCCAGGATCACAGCCTGTACATCCCCACCGACAACAACACCGGCAAGTTGACCGGTGCCCGGGTCCATGCCCCGTTTCTGTTCACCAAGGAAATCGATGCCTCCAGCCCGTATCTGTACAAGGCGGTGACCACTGGCCAGACCCTCAAGAGCGCCGAGTTCAAGTGGTATCGCATTGACGACGCAGGCCAAGAAGTCGAGTACTTCGTGACTCAACTCGAAAACGTCAAGGTAGTGAAAGTCGCGCCAAAAATGCACGACGTCAAAGACCCTTCGAAGGAGAAGCACAACCACCTGGAATTGATTGAGCTGCGTTACGACAAAATCACCTGGACCTTCGTCGCCGGCAACATCATCCACAGCGATTCCTGGAGCGAACGCCAGAGCGCCTGACGCGAAAGCACCAGCAGGCAGAACGCTGCCTGCTGGTCTTGAGCGTATCGGCTTGAGCGCCTGTCAGCAGACGCTCAAGCCGGCACATCGAGCTTCAAGCCCACCACCGGCAATACGCCAGGAATTCAGCACAAGGACGCCCCGCATGGCCCATCACTCCACCCGTTTGCTTCGCCGCCTCAATCCTTACTGCGCCCAGGCCTTGAGCGCGGCGGCATCGCTGTGCCAAAGCCGCGCCCACGGGCAGATCAGCATCGAGCACTGGCTACTCAAACTGCTGGAGCAGGGCGAGGGAGACCTGACGCTCATTGCGCGCCGTTACGAATGGGACATCGACGCCCTCTGGCACGGGCTGCTCGAGCATCTCGACAGCTTGCCGCGCAGCGTGCAGGGCAAACCGCAGCTGTGCGGCAAGTTACAGCAATTGATCAAGAACGCCTGGCTGCGTGCATCGCTGGACGACGACAATGACAGCCTGCGCTCGGCCCACCTGCTCGGTGCGCTGCTGGAGACCCCGACACTGTTGGCCTGTGAAGCGGCCTGGCCAATGCTCAGTCTCGGTCCGGTGCAATTGCAGCATTTGCTCCCGCTGCTGGACCAGCACTCCGAAGAACGACCGCACCTGCAACAGGAGCAGGCGCTGGATCGCAAGGCGGTGATCCTCGACAACTCATCGAGTGCTCAACGGTGCGATGCATTGAAGGCGGTGCTGGACAAGTTCACCCAGGACCTGACCGCCAAGGCCCGGGAGGGCGGCATCGACCCGGTGTTCGGGCGTGACGATGAAATCCGTCAGGTCATCGACATCCTCAGCCGTCGGCGCAAGAACAACCCACTGCTGGTGGGGGAACCGGGGGTCGGCAAGACTGCGCTGGTCGAGGGCCTGGCCTTGCGCATCGCCGAGGGCAATGTGCCCGACAGCCTCAAGCCGGTCAGCGTGCGCACCCTCGATCTGGGCCTGTTGCAAGCGGGAGCCGGGGTCAAGGGCGAGTTCGAACAACGCCTGAAAAACGTTATCGAGGCCGTGCAGCAATCAGAAACTCCGGTCCTGCTGTTCATCGACGAAGCCCATACCCTGATCGGTGCCGGCAACCAGGCCGGAGGTGCCGATGCGGCAAATCTGCTCAAGCCGGCCCTGGCTCGCGGTGAATTGCGCACCATCGCGGCCACCACCTGGAGTGAGTACAAACAGTACTTTGAGCGCGATGCCGCACTTGAGCGGCGGTTCCAGAGGGTCAAGGTCGACGAACCGGACGATGCCAGTGCCTGCCTCATGTTGCGCGGCCTCAAAGCCCGCTACGCCAGCCACCACGGCGTGCACATCGAAGACGCGGCGGTAGAGGCGGCGGTCAGCCTGTCGCGGCGTTACCTGACGGGTCGCCAGTTGCCGGACAAGGCTGTCGATCTGCTCGACACCGCCAGCGCACGGGTACGCATGAGCCTTGACTGCGAACCGCAGGTGCTGGTGCGCCTCAAAGCCCGAATGGCTGCCCTGGACCTGGAGCGCCAGGCACGGCAAGAGGATCAGCAACTGAGCGGCGACGTCTCCGATCAACGGATCGCCCTGATCGCGCAGCAATACGCGCAATTGCAGCGGGAACAAATCGACCTGGTGCGGCAATACCAGAACGAGCTCGAACTGACCCGACAGCTGCTCGACGCACGCCAGGCCGAACCACCACGGATGGAACACTGCTCCCGGTTGCAGCGACAACTGAGTGAGATTCAGGGCAATCAGCCGCTGCTTTTGCTCGACGTAAACCCGCGCAGCGTGGCTGAAGTGATCGCCGACTGGACCGGCGTGCCGCTGGGCAGCCTGCTCAAGGATGAACAAGCCAACCTGCTGGAACTGGAACAGCAACTCAGCGAACGGGTGATTGGCCAAACCCATGCCCTCAGTGCCATGGCCCAACGCCTGCGCGCGGCCAAGACCGGCCTGACGGACGAAAAGACTCCGTTGGGCGTGTTCCTGCTGGTGGGCACCAGCGGAGTCGGCAAGACCGAATCGGCCCTGGCCCTGGCCGACAGCCTGTTCGGTGGCGAAAAGTCACTGATCACGATCAATCTCTCTGAATACCAGGAAGCCCATACCGTCAGCCAGCTCAAGGGCTCGCCGCCCGGCTACGTCGGCTACGGGCAGGGCGGGGTGCTCACCGAGGCCGTACGCCAACGACCCTATAGCGTCGTGCTGCTCGACGAGGTGGAGAAAGCCCATCGTGACGTGCTTGACCTGTTTTATCAGGTGTTCGATCGCGGCTGCATGCGCGACGGCGAAGGCCGTGAAATCGACTTTCGCAACACCGTCATTCTCATGACCTCCAACCTGGGGAGTGATGAGTTGCAAGGTTTCTTGCAGGAGCAACCCGAAGCCTCGGACAGCACCTTGCACGAACTGCTACGGCCCATTTTGCGCGAGCATTTTCAGCCGGCCTTGTTGGCCCGCTTCCAGACGCTGATCTATCGACCGCTGCAAGCCGAGGCCCTCAAAGGCATCGTCGCCATCAAACTCGCCCAGGTCGGCAAACGCTTGCAGCGTCACTACGCACTGCATTGCCGGATCGAAACTGCGCTCAACGACGCCCTGGTCGCCGCCTGCCTGTTGCCCGATACCGGCGCCCGCAACATCGACAGCCTGCTTGACCAGCAGATTCTGCCGGTGCTCAGCCAACAGTTGTTGCAACGTCAGGCCTCCGGGCAAAGCACCCATGGCGTGACCCTGGGTTACAGCGACGAGGAGGGGATCACCCTGCAATTCACCGACACGCTGGATAGCGCGGCGAACACCGCCATGGAGGCCTGAACATGCTCAACGCACCGCGCACCTTCTTCGACCACAGCCGCCACACACTCTGGGTCCGCGAGGTAGACGCCCCCCTCGACGTCCTGGCCTTCCACGGCGAAGAGCACCTCAGCCAGCCCTTCAGCTACTACATCGAGTTCACCTCCAGCCAGCTCGACATCGCCGCCGAACGCCTGCTCGGCCAACAAGCCAGCTTCAGCCTGCACGCGCTGCCGGAAAAGGTCTCGTCCCTGATCTTCGAACCGTCCGAGGTCAAGCCGCTGCGCACCTTGCACGGGGTGATCGGTGGCTTCAAACGCCTGTCCGCTTCCCTCGACGAGGCGCGCTACGAAGTCACCCTGCAACCGCGTCTGGCGCTGCTCRCGCGGGGCCGGCAATACCGGATCTACCAGCACCGGTCGGTGCCGGAAATCGTTGAGCACATCCTGCGCGGCCGCCACGCTTTCAGGGGCCAGGACTTCCTCTTCCAGCTGCACCGCGAGTACCCCCGGCGTGAACAGGTGATGCAATACGGCGAAAGCGATCTGGCCTTCATTGCCCGCCTGCTGGCCGAAGTCGGCATCTGGTACCGCTTCACCAGCGACGAACGCCTGGGCATCGACGTCGTCGAGTTCCACGACTCCCCGCGCGCGTACCAGTTCGACGTCGAGCTGCCGCTGCGCCCGCTCTCGGGGTTGAGCAGCCGCGGTGAGGACAGCGTCTGGGCCTTGCAGTCGGAACACCAGGTGGTGGAACAGCACGTGAATATCCGCGCCTACCACCACCGTGACGCCCGCGCGCACCTGGACGGCGACATCGACCACACGCGCGGCGCCAAAGGCACCTACGGCGAGGCCTATCACTACGCCGAACCCTACACCGCGCTCGGCGACCGCCATGACTTCCCCGAAGACGTGCAGTGCGAAAGCGGCTACTTCTATGCGCGCCTGCGCCACGAGCGTTACCTCAATCGTCGCACGCGCCTGCGCGGCATGAGCAGCAGTCCCAGCCTGGCGCCGGGCCAGGTGCTGGAAGTCACCGACGGCGCGCCCCAGGCCTTCGCGCCGCGGGCGGTGATCATCGGGCTCAAGGCCGGCGCCGCCCGCGACCGCAGCTTCGAGTGCAGCTTCCAGGCCATCCCCTATGCGCAGACGGTGTGCTTCCGTCCAAAAGTGCCGCCCAAACCCTTGATCGCCGGCACCGTCGT